>NZ_VFJA01000001.1:322170-644340 GCF_006385165.1 Streptococcus symci
ACGTTCCTACGCAAATATTGCCATTATCAAATACTGGGGAAAGAAAAAAGAAAAGGAGATGGTGCCTGCTACTAGCAGTATCTCTCTGACTTTGGAGAATATGTATACAGAGACGACTTTGTCATCTCTACCGACAGATGCGACAGCTGATGCCTTTTATATCAATGATCAGCTACAAAATGAGGCTGAGCATGCCAAGATGAGTAAGATTATTGACCGCTACCGTCCAGCTGGTGAGGGTTTTGTCCGTATCGATACTCAAAACAATATGCCTACCGCGGCGGGTCTGTCCTCAAGTTCTAGTGGTTTGTCCGCCTTGGTCAAGGCTTGTAATGCTTATTTCAAACTTGGATTGGATAGAAGCCAATTGGCACAGGAGGCTAAGTTTGCCTCAGGATCTTCTTCTCGGAGTTTTTATGGACCGCTAGGAGCCTGGGATAAGGATAGCGGGGAAATTTACCCTGTCGAGACAGACTTGAAACTAGCTATGATTATGTTGGTGCTAGAAGACAAGAAAAAACCAATCTCTAGTCGTGATGGGATGAAACTTTGTGTAGAAACATCGACGACCTTTGATGACTGGGTCCGTCAGTCTGAGAAAGACTATCAGGATATGCTGGTTTATCTCAAGGAAAATGACTTTGCCAAGGTTGGGGAATTAACGGAGAAAAACGCTCTTGCTATGCACGCTACGACCCAAACAGCATCACCAGCCTTTTCTTATCTGACGGATGCAAGCTATGAAGCTATGGACTTTGTCCGCCAGCTTCGTGAGCAAGGGGAAGCCTGCTACTTTACTATGGATGCTGGTCCCAATGTCAAAGTCCTCTGTCAAGAGAAAGACTTGGAGCATTTATCAGAAATCTTCAGTCAACGTTATCGTTTGATTGTGTCAAAAACAAAGGATTTGAGCCAAGATGATTGCTGTTAAAACTTGCGGAAAACTCTATTGGGCAGGCGAATATGCTATTTTAGAGCCAGGGCAGTTGGCCTTGATAAAGGCCATCCCCATCTATATGAAGGGGGAGATTGCTTTTTCTGATAGTTACCGTATCTACTCAGATATGTTTGATTTCGCAGTGGATTTGACACCAAATCCTGACTACAGTTTGATTCAAGAAACGATTGCTTTAGTGGAAAATTTCCTCGCCAATCGTGGACAGACCTTGCGACCTTTTTCTTTGGAAATCCGTGGAAAAATGGAACGAGAAGGGAAAAAGTTTGGTCTGGGTTCTAGCGGTAGCGTCGTCGTTTTGGTCATCAAGGATCTGCTAGCTCTGTATAAGCTTTCGGTTGATCAGGATCTCTTGTTCAAGCTGGCCAGTGCTGTCTTGCTCAAGCGCGGAGACAATGGTTCTATGGGGGACATTGCCTGTATTGTGGCAGAGGAATTGGTTCTTTACCAGTCATTTGATCGCCAGCAGGTGGCTGCTTGGTTGAAAGAAGAAAACTTGGCGACAGTTTTAGAGCGTGATTGGGGCTTTTCAATTTCGCAAGTGAAACCAACTTTAGATTGTGATTTCCTAGTGGGATGGACCAAGGAAGTGGCTGTATCGAGTTACATGGTCCAGCAAATCAAGCAAAATATCAATCAGAATTTTTTAAGTTCCTCAAAAGAAACTGTGGTTTCTTTGGTAGAGGCCTTGGAGCATGGGGAATCAGAAAAAATTATCGAGCAAGTAGAAGTGGCCAGCAAGCTTTTAGAAGGCTTGAACGCAGATATTTACACGCCTTCGCTGAGACAGTTGAAAGAAGCCAGTCAAGATTTGCAAGCTGTTGCCAAGAGTAGTGGTGCTGGTGGTGGTGATTGTGGTATTGCCTTGAGTTTTGATGAGCAATCAACTGAAACCCTAAAAAACCGTTGGGCCGATCTGGGGATTGAGCTCTTATACCAAGAAAGGATAGGACATGACGACAAATCGTAAGGATGAGCACATCCGCTATGCCCTTGAGCAGAAAAGTTCTTATAATAGCTTTGATGAGGTGGAGTTGATTCATTCTTCCCTGCCCCTTTACGACTTGGATGAGATTGATTTGTCTACAGAATTTGCAGGACGTAAGTGGGACTTTCCTTTTTATATCAATGCCATGACGGGTGGGAGTGAAAAAGGTAAAGAAATCAATCAAAAACTAGCTCAGGTGGCAGAAGCCTGTGGGATTTTGTTTGTAACGGGCTCTTATAGCGCAGCCCTCAAAGATCCATCAGATGCCTCTTTTTCTGTCAAGTCTAGCAATCCAAATCTCCTTCTTGGAACCAATATTGGATTGGACAAGCCTGTTGAGTTGGGACTTCGGACTGTAGAAGAGATGGATCCCCTTCTCCTGCAAGTGCACGTCAATGTTATGCAGGAATTGCTCATGCCTGAGGGAGAAAGAAAGTTCAGATGTTGGCAATCGCATCTGGCAGACTATAGCAAGCAAATCCCCGTCCCTATTGTACTCAAGGAAGTGGGCTTTGGAATGGATGTGAAGACCATTGAAAGAGCCTATGAACTGGGGGTTCGAGCCTTTGATATATCGGGTCGTGGTGGCACCAGCTTTGCTTATATTGAAAACCGTCGCAGTGGTCAACGTGACTACCTCAATCAATGGGGCCAGTCTACCATGCAAGCCCTTCTCAATGCCCAAGAATGGAAAGATAAGGTTGCACTCTTGGTCAGTGGAGGCGTTCGGAATCCGCTGGATATGATTAAGTGTTTGGTCTTTGGAGCTAAGGCTGTAGGCCTGTCTCGAACAGTTCTGGAATTGGTTGAAAGCTACACAGTCGAAGAAGTGATTGGCATTGTCCAAGGCTGGAAAGCAGATCTACGCTTGACTATGTGTGCTCTTAATTGTGCCACCATAGCAGATCTGCAAAAAGTAGACTATCTTCTTTATGGAAAATTAAAAGAAGCAAATGATCAGATGAAAAAGGCGTAACCAGCGCCTTTTTTCCATCTTTAGACTGAGGTGACTTTTTTTGAATTGTGATAAAATAGAAGGGAGAGGATGAACCTATGAGAAAATTTAAAATCTTTTTATTTATCGAAGCCTGTCTTCTGACAGGAGCTCTGATTTTAATGGTATCAGAGCATTTTTCGCGTTTTCTGCTGATTTTATTCCTCTTTTTGCTTTTGATTCGCTATTACACTGGTAAAGAGGGCAATAATCTTCTTTTAGTAGTGGCAAGCATTCTCTTCTTTTTCATCGTCATGATCAATCCTTTTGTTATTCTAGCTATTTTTGTTGCGGTCATATACAGCCTCTTTCTTCTTTATCCGATGATGAACCAGGAAAAAGAACAGACCGATTTGGTTTTTGAAGAGGTTGTGACGGTTAAGAAGGAGAAAAATCGTTGGTTTGGAAATCTTCATCATTTTTCAAGTTACCAGACTTGCCAGTTTGATGATATCAATCTCTTTCGCCTCATGGGTAAGGACACTATTCATCTGGAGAGAGTTATCCTAACCAATCATGACAATGTCATTATCCTCAGAAAGATGATAGGCACGACCAAAATCATCGTACCTGTAGATGTAGAAGTCAGTCTCAGCGTTAACTGTCTCTATGGTGATTTGACTTTTTTCAACCAGCCCAAGCGAGCCCTCCGCAATGAACACTATCATCAAGAAACAAGAGACTATCTTAAGAGTAACAAGAGTGTCAAGATTTTCTTGACCACTATGATTGGGGATGTTGAGGTGGTCAGAGGATGAAAAAACAAGCTTATGTAATGATTGCTCTCACCTCCATCTTGTTTGTCTTATTTTTCTCCCACAGTTTGCTGGAAATCCTTGACTTTGACTGGTCTATTTTCTTGCATGATGTCGAAAAAACAGAAAAATTTGTCTTTTTGTTGTTGGTATTCAGCATGTCCATGACCTTTCTCTTAGCCCTGTTTTGGAGAGGTATCGAAGAGCTTTCTCTAAGAAAAATGCAGGCTAATCTCAAGCGTATATTGGCAGGGCAAGAAGTGGTTCAGGTTGCAGATCCAGATTTGGATGCCAGTTTCAAGTCCTTGTCAGGTAAACTTAATCTTTTGACAGAGGCTCTTCAAAAGGCTGAAAATCACAGTCTTGCTCGGGAAGAGAAAATCATCGAGAAAGAACGGAAGCGAATTGCTCGGGATTTGCATGATACAGTCAGTCAGGAGTTGTTTGCGGCCCACATGATTTTGTCAGGTGTCAGTCAGCAGGCTTTGAAATTGGATAGAGAAAAGATGCAAATCCAGTTGCAGAGTGTCACAGCTATTTTAGAAACTGCCCAGAAGGATTTGCGGGTCTTGCTCCTGCACTTGCGACCAGTTGAACTGGAGCAAAAGAGTCTGGTTGAGGGAATCCAAATCCTCTTAAAAGAGCTTGAGGACAAGAGTGATCTCAGAGTTAGTCTTAAGCAAAATGTAACGAAATTGCCTAAGAAAATCGAGGAGCATATCTTCCGTATCCTGCAAGAGTTGATCAGTAATACCCTTCGCCATGCCCAGGCATCTTGTTTAGATGTCTATCTCTATCAGACGGATTTTGAATTGCAACTGAAGGTAGTGGACAATGGAATTGGTTTCCAGTTGGGGAGTTTAGATGACTTGAGTTATGGACTCCGCAATATCAAGGAGCGGGTTGAAGATATGGCAGGGACAGTTCAGTTACTGACAGCTCCCAAGCAAGGGCTGGCAGTTGATATCCGTATTCCCCTGCTCGATAAGGAATGATAAAGGAGTAAAGATGAAAATTTTACTAGTTGATGACCATGAAATGGTCCGATTGGGCTTGAAAAGCTACTTTGACCTCCAAGATGATGTAGAAGTTGTGGGTGAGGCTACCAACGGATCTCAGGGGATTGACTTGGCATTGGAATTGCGTCCGGATGTCATTGTCATGGATATCGTCATGCCTGAGATGAATGGAATTGACGCGACCTTGGCCATCCTCAAAGAATGGCCTGAAGCCAAGATTTTGATTGTGAGCTCTTATTTGGACAATGAAAAAATCATGCCCGTCTTGAATGCTGGTGCTAGAGGCTATATGCTTAAGACTTCTAGTGCAGACGAACTACTCCATGCCGTCCGTAAGGTGGCTGCTGGCGAGTTGGCAATTGAGCAAGAGGTCAGCAAAAAAGTCGAATACCACCGCAATCACATAGAACTACATGAGGACCTGACTGCGCGTGAGCGAGATGTTCTCCAACTCATCGCCAAGGGCTACGAAAATCAGCGTATCGCAGACGAACTTTTTATCTCTCTCAAGACGGTCAAGACCCATGTGTCCAATATCCTAGCCAAACTTGAGGTCAGCGATCGTACCCAGGCTGCAGTCTATGCCTTTCAGCACCACTTGGTGGGGCATGAGGAGTTTTAGATGAGTCTAACAGATTTACTTGTTGAGCTAGAAACGGCAAAAGATTCAAAAAAGGCAGGGCCCATGGAAGCCTATATGCGCCATCAATTTTTCTTCCTAGGAGTTGCGGCGCCAGAAAGAAATAAACTCTATAAAAAATACTTTCCAGAAGCGAAAAAAACAAAGATTATCGATTGGGATTTTGTAGATACTTGCTGGAGAAAGGAGCCTAGAGAATACCAATATGTAGCTGCTAATTATTTGAAAGCCATGCAGTCTTATCTAAAGGACAGCGATTTGCCTAAGCTAGAGCAGTTGGTTGTTACCAAGTCTTGGTGGGATACGGTAGATATTCTAGATCGAGTAGTAGGGAGTTTGGTGTATGACAAGCCGGAACTGGAAAAAATAATCCTCCAATGGAGTCTATCAGATAATATCTGGCTGAGACGGATCGCTATTGACCACCAGTTGTTAAGAAAAGAGAAGACCAATGTTCAATTAATGGAAAAGATTCTGCTTCATAATTTGAACCAAGCAGAGTTCTTTATCAATAAAGCCATTGGCTGGGCTCTAAGAGACTACTCCAAAACCAATCCAACTTGGGTAGCAGGCTTCATTGAGAAAAACAAGGAAAGAATGGCTGACCTTAGTATCAAAGAAGCAAGCAAGTACCTCTAGCGTGATTGAAAAGCGCATTCATTACTTGAAAAAAATCGCCCATTTATGTTATAATAGACTGTATTTAAAAAATTTTAAGGAGAAATGACAGAATGTCTGTATCATTTGAAAACAAAGAAACAAACCGTGGTGTCTTGACTTTCACTATCTCTCAAGACCAAATCAAACCAGAATTGGACCGTGTCTTCAACTCAGTGAAGAAATCTCTTAATGTTCCAGGTTTCCGTAAAGGTCACCTTCCACGCCCTATCTTCGACAAAAAATTTGGTGAAGAGTCACTTTACCAAGACGTTATGAACGCTCTTTTGCCAAATGCTTATGAAGCAGCTGTAAAAGAAGCTGGTCTTGAAGTGGTTGCTCAACCAAAAATTGATGTAACTTCAATGGAAAAAGGTCAAGACTGGGTTATCACTGCTGAAGTCGTTACAAAACCTGAAGTAAAATTGGGTGACTACAAAAACCTTGAAGTATCAGTTGATGTAGAAAAAGAAGTAACTGACGCTGACGTTGAAGAGCGTATCGAACGTGAACGCAACAACTTGGCTGAATTGGTTATCAAGGAAGCTGCTGCTGAAAACGGCGACACTGTTGTCATCGACTTCGTTGGTTCTATCGACGGTGTTGAATTTGATGGCGGAAAAGGTGAAAACTTCTCACTTGGACTTGGTTCAGGTCAATTCATCCCTGGTTTCGAAGACCAATTGGTAGGTCACTCAGCTGGCGAAACTGTTGATGTCGTTGTAACATTCCCAGAAGACTACCAAGCAGAAGATCTTGCAGGTAAAGAAGCTAAATTCGTGACAACTATCCACGAAGTAAAAGCTAAAGAAGTTCCAGCTCTTGACGATGAGCTTGCAAAAGACATCGACGAAGAAGTTGAAACACTTGCTGAATTGAAAGAAAAATACCGTAAGGAATTGGCTGCTGCTAAAGAAGAAGCTTACAAAGATGCAGTAGAAGGTGCAGCAATTGATAAAGCTGTAGAAAACGCTGAAATCGTAGAACTTCCAGAAGAAATGATCCACGAAGAAGTTCACCGTTCAGTAAACGAATTCCTTGGAAACTTGCAACGTCAAGGTATCAACCCTGACATGTACTTCCAAATCACTGGAACTACTCAAGAAGACCTTCACAAACAATATGAGGGAGAAGCTGAGTCACGTACTAAGACTAACCTTGTTATCGAAGCAGTTGCGAAAGCTGAAGGATTTGACGCTTCAGAAGAAGAAATCCAAAAAGAAATCGAGCAATTGGCTGCAGATTACAACATGGAAGTTGCACAAGTACAAAGCTTGCTTTCAGCTGATATGTTGAAACACGATATCACAATCAAAAAAGCTGTTGAATTGATTACAAGCACAGCAACAGTTAAATAATCTTAATAAACAAAAATCCCACCTGAATTGGTGGGTTTTCTTGTACACTATTTTCCAAAAATCTCTTTGAGGTCTGCGTCTGTAATCCCAATCATGGCTGGGATACTGTTCCAGTTTTCTTCTGTCAGGATGTAGGATTGTTTAGAGGAGATTGATGTGGCTGTTTCAGAGACAGCTTGTTGCTTTTCTTCAACATTTTCAATTAAATCACTGAAGCGTTCAATCAGATAGGTTTTTCGGGCAGTTCCGATGTGTTGGGTGGCATAGTCGAAAGCCTGTAATTCGCCTAGTAAGATAAGTTTGCTTTTGGCGCGTGTAATGGCTGTATAGATGAGATTGCGCTCTAGCATACGCCTACTAGCACTGGTGATAGGTAGGATAACAACAGGAAACTCACTTCCCTGAGACTTATGGATACTCATGGCATAGGCCAGGCGAATCTTGTACCATTCGTTACGTGGGTAAGAGACCTCATTGCCATCAAAATCAATGACAATCTCGTCTTGTTTCGATTCGGTGTATTTACCAGGAATCAGGTCTGTGATAGCTCCTAAATCTCCATTAAAGACATTGATTTCAGCATCGTTGACCAAGTGAATGACCTTATCTCCCTTACGATAGTGGCACTGGGGAGCTTCAAAACTGAGTTGGTCTTTTTGTGGTGGGTTCAGGAGGTCTTGCATGAGTTGGTTGATGGCATCAATCCCTGCCGTCCCTCGATACATGGGGGCCAGAACCTGAATATCACGAGCAGGGATACCACTTCTGAGGGCAGCGCCTAAGATTTTTTCAATAGTAGCAGGAATATGGCCACTAGCAATTTCAAAGTAGGAACGGTCTGCTTTTTTCTGAGTGAAATCGGCTGGCAAGATGCCCTGTCGAATCTGACTTGCTAGGGTGACAATGGTTGATTCTTCGCTTTGTCGGTAAATTTTTTCCAAGCGAGTCTGAGGAATCAAGGGAATATGAAGCAGATCCGCTAGAACCTGTCCAGGGCTGACAGATGGTAGCTGGTCGCTGTCGCCCACGATGAGGATTTTACTGTTAGAAGAGATGTTGGAGAAGAGTTGATTGGCCAGCCAAGTATCCACCATAGAAAATTCATCCACGATGATAAAGTCAGCATCCAGATAATCTTCCAGATGACTGGTATCATCGTCACCTATCATTCCTAAATGTCGGTGTATGGTCGCGCTAGGCAAACCTGTCAATTCATTCATGCGCCGAGCTGCTCGTCCAGTTGGAGCAGCAAGAAGAATAGGTAAGTTACTTTTTTTCCTGAGGTCAAGTCCTTCTAAAAGAGCATAAACGGCGATAATACCATTAATAACCGTTGTCTTACCAGTACCAGGTCCACCTGTTAGGATAAAGACCTTGTTCTGGATAGCATCACAAATAGCTTGTTTTTGAATGTTATCATACTCAATTCCCAGTTCTTCCTCGACAGTAGTGATATGCTTTTGAATAGTTTCTAAATCATGGCTCTTCTGTTTTCCTTTTTCAAGGATACGAACCAAGTGACTGCGGATGCCTTCCTCAGCGAAAAAGAGGCTGTTATCAAAGATTTTTGTATCAATCTGCTGAACCTTGTCTTCTTCGATCAGGTAGGAGAGTTCTTGGGCTACTTGGCTAGGATCCAGTTCCACGGGACGGGAAGATTCAAGGAGAGTAAGGGTTTGTTCCAGCAAATCCCGTGCTTCAACATAGGTGTCCCCTGTTCCCATACAGGCCTGAAAAAGACTGTGAACTAGACCGGCACGAAAGCGTTCAGGAGCCTGACTTTCGATGCCTAGTTCCTCCGCTAATTGGTCAGCAATGGTAAAGCCCAAACCCTTGATATCCTCAACCAGTTGGTAGGGATAATTTTCAACCACATCAAGGGTTTCTTCCTTGTAAAAGTCTTGAATTTGAAAGGCTAGTTTGTTGGGAATGCCGTAGTTGGCCAGTTTGGACAAAACCATCTCGGTTCCGTAGTTGAGACGGAGAGTGGAGACGAAAGCCTCGCGATTTTTGGCAGATAGTCCTGCGATGCTTCCTAGCTTTTCTGGGTGTTGCAGAATTTCGTCAATGGTATTGTCGCCATAGGTATCCACAATTTTCTGAGCTGTCTTGAGACCAATTCCCTTGAAATGGCTACTTGAAAAGTACTTAACCAGCCCTTTACTAGTTGGTTTTGCGCGTTCATACCGGCTGATTTGCAGTTGCTTCCCATACTTGGAGTGCTGGACAATTTGTCCCCAAAAAGTATAGTCTTCTCCCTCAATCACGTCAGCCATGGTACCCGTGACAATGATTTCAAAATCATCAAAATCCTCTGCGTCCGTATCGTCAATTTCTAGGAGGAGGATGCGATAAAAATTGCTGGGATTTTCAAAAATAATCCGTTCAATGGTTCCTGAAAAATAAAATTCCATAAAATTCCTTTGCATGAATAGGTGAGAGTTAATACTCTTCGAAAATCTCTTCAAACCACGTCAGCTTCGCCTTGCCGTATATATGTTACTGACTTCGTCAGTTCTATCTACAACCTCAAAGCAGTGCTTTGAGCAACCTGCGGCTAGCTTCCTAGTTTGCTCTTTGATTTTCATTGAGTATAACTTTGTTTCTATCTTAATCAAACTGGGTAGTGAATAATCATCGTCTCACGATAGAAGAAGAGGCTGAGATTCTTGATTCTCGGCCTCTTAGGTCTCTTAAAATGTTCCGATACGGGTGATTGGCCAGAAGCGGAATTTAGCTTCCCCTGTGATATCTTTTGCTTTGAAGGTACCTACGTGACGGCTGTCGCTCGAAACCAAGCGGTCGTCTCCGAGGAGAAGGTATTCTCCTTCTGGAACAGTAAAGCTAAAGTTGGTATTGTAGTTGACATCAACTGTGAAGGCTTGGGCTTTTTCAGCAATACTTCTAAAGAAAGTTCCTTTATTTCCTTCAAATCCCTTGCCTGAGTATGTGCTTTGGAGTTTGTCCTCCTTGAAGCGTTTGATGTAGTCAGCTAGGTAAGGCTCGTCTGTCTCTTTGTCATTTATGTAAAGTTTATCGTTTTCGTAACGGATGGTGTCGCCAGGCATTCCGATGACACGTTTGACGATGTCCTTATTGCCATCTTCTTCATGGGCAACCACGATATCAAAACGGTCAATAGGGAGGTGCTTAACGACAAAGAGAATTTCGCCATCCGCTAGGGTAGGATCCATAGAATGCCCTTCTACGCGGACATTGCTCCAAAAAAAGATACGACTTAAAGCTAGTAATGACAGAATTAGAAGGAACAATCCCCACTCTTTTAAGAAATTTTTAAATGAATTCATAACTTACCTTTCTAGGCGTTTTTTCGCTTTTTCAGTATTTTTAAAGTGCAGTTTGGCGCAGAAATTGAGTCCTTGCATACCATAGGCTTGCAAAATCTGGCTAGCCACCTTATCAGAAGCCGTTCCAGCTCCACTTGGAAGTTGATAGCCCAGCTCTCGTCCCAGATTTTCAAGATTTTCTAGAAAGAGATCACGTGCAATGATAGAAGAAACTGCGACAGCCAAGTATTTGCCTTCAGCCTTTTCTTCTAAGCTGATAGGATTGCTGAAACGATTGGCCTCTTGTGCCAAGTACTTGTCATAATTTTTAGCACTGGTAAAGGCATCAATCACAATTTTCTCAGGCTGAACACCTTTCTGAAGGAGGAGATAGATAGCCTGGTTATGGAGGGCTACCTTAACAGAAACAGCGTTGTAGCGGTCTCCGATGACCTCGTTGTACTTGCTTGGTGAGAGAAGGAGTGCCTGGTGCTGGATTTTTTCTTTGAGGATAGGGGCAATCTGACGGATCTTTTGATCAGTCAGAGTTTTAGAATCCCCCACACCGAGTTTTCGCAAGAAGGCATGCTGGTCAGGCGTGACAAAGGAAGCCACAACTGCAAGCCCACCAAAGTAGGAACCATTTCCAACCTCATCTGTCCCAATTAAAGGGAAATTTTGTCCCCTGGTTTCCTCTACAACTTGATAGCCAAAGAAACTAGCATATTTCTCAGCTCCTTCCCCTTGAAGCAAGACCTTTCCAGAAGTATAGATAGAAGCCGTTGCTTGAGGTAGTCGCAAAAAGTAGCGGATATAGGGATTTTTACTGGGAGCCAGACTGGTTTGATAGTGTTCAAGAAAAGCCTGAATCTCCTTTTCGCTTGGTGTGAGTGTAATACTTGCCATAGTTTCTATTGTACCACAAAAGCAGTAAAATTTGTAAAAACTGACAAAGTTAGCGAATTTTGGTATAATATCGTGAGGTGAATTTTATGGCAAATCTAAATCGATTCAAATTTACATTCGGGAAAAAATCATTAACCTTGACAAGCGAGCATGATAATCTCTTTATGGAGGAAATCGCTAAGGTTGCGACAGAAAAATACCAAGCAATTAAAGAACAAATGCCTAGTGCAGACGATGAAACAATCGCTCTTTTGTTGGCAGTCAACTGTTTGTCAACTCAGCTCAGCCGTGAGATTGAATTTGATGATAAGGAGCAAGAATTAGAAGAATTGCGCCACAAGCTTGTGACTTGTAAGCAAGAACAGAGCAAGATTGAGGATTCCTTATGATTTCACTCCTTCTTCTATTGGTCTTGGCTTGGGGATTTTATATCGGCTATCGGAGAGGCCTGCTCTTACAGGTCTATTACCTGATTTCAGCCATGGCATCGGCTTTTGTGGCTGGCCAGTTTTATAAGGGACTTGGAGAGCAATTTCATTTGCTACTCCCTTATGCAAATCCACAGGAAGGTCAGGGAACTTTCTTTTTCCCATCGGATCAACTCTTTCAGTTGGATAAGGTCTTTTACGCAGGAATCGGCTACTTGCTTGTATTTGGGATAGTCTATAGCATCGGTCGTTTGCTTGGTCTCCTCTTACACTTGATTCCTAGTAAAAAATTGGGTGGCAAGTTGTTCCAAGTTTCAGCAGGGATCTTGTCCATGTTGGTGACCTTATTTGTCTTGCAAATGGCCTTGACAATCTTGGCGACCATTCCCATGGCGGCTGTACAAAATCCTCTTGAAAAGAGTATCGTCGCAAAACACATCATCCAGAGCATACCGGTAACAACCAGTTGGCTCAAACAAATCTGGGTGACAAATTTAATCGGATAAAAAGGGCAGGAATTTTCCTAGCCCTTTGTTTACAGATTTGACTCGAATCTATCAGAATGTAAAAAGCTACCACACCTAGATATTCAAAGATAAGGAAATAAAGATGAATAAGAAAATATTAGAAACATTAGAGTTCAATAAGGTCAAGGCCTTGTTTGAGCCCCATTTGTTGACCGAGCAGGGCTTGGAGCAATTGAGACAGCTGGCTCCAACTGCCAAAGTAGATAAAATCAAACAGGCTTTTGCTGAGATGAAGGAAATGCAGGCTCTCTTTGTCGAGCAACCGCATTTTACCATTCTTGCAACTAAAGAAATCGCAGAAGTTTGCAAGCGGTTGGAGATGGGAGCGGACCTCAATATCGAGGAGTTCCTACTCTTGAAGCGCGTGCTTCTTGCTAGCCGAGAACTGCAAAGTTTTTATTCTAATCTGGAAAATGTCAGCTTGGAAGAATTAGCCCTATGGTTTGAGAAATTACACGATTTTCCGCAATTACAAGGAAATCTACAAGCCTTTAATGATGCAGGTTTTATTGAAAATTTTGCCAGTGAAGAATTGGCACGAATCCGTCGAAAAATCCATGATAGCGAGAGTCAGGTACGCGATGTCTTGCAAGATTTGCTCAAGCAAAAAGCGCAGATGTTGACAGAAGGAATCGTTGCCAGCAGAAATGGCCGTCAGGTTTTACCTGTCAAAAACACCTACCGCAATAAGATTGCTGGTGTCGTTCATGATATTTCTGCTAGTGGAAATACCGTCTATATCGAACCCCGTGAGGTGGTCAAACTGAGTGAAGAAATTGCTAGTTTGCGAGCAGATGAGCGCTATGAAATGCTTCGTATTCTCCAAGAAATTTCTGAGCGTGTTCGCCCTCATGCGGCTGAGATTGCCAATGATGCTTGGATTATCGGCCATCTGGACTTGATTCGTGCCAAGGTTCGCTTTATCCAAGAAAGACAAGCAGTCGTACCTCAGCTGTCAGAAAATCAAGAGATTCAACTGCTCCATGTCTGTCATCCTCTGGTCAAAAATGCCGTAGCAAATGATGTCCACTTTGGACAAGATTTAACAGCCATTGTCATTACAGGTCCCAATACAGGTGGGAAGACCATCATGCTTAAAACTCTGGGATTGACGCAGGTCATGGCCCAGTCTGGTTTGCCGATTTTAGCAGATAAGGGAAGTCGTGTTGGTATTTTTGAAGAAATCTTTGCCGATATTGGCGATGAGCAGTCTATTGAACAGAGCTTGTCTACCTTCTCTAGCCACATGACCAATATTGTGGATATTCTTGGCAAGGTCAACCAACATTCACTCTTACTCTTGGATGAGTTGGGGGCTGGTACAGATCCCCAAGAGGGAGCCGCCCTTGCCATGGCTATTCTGGAGGATCTTCGCCTGCGTCAGGTCAAGACTATGGCGACGACCCACTATCCAGAACTCAAGGCCTACGGTATTGAGACAGCCTTTGTGCAAAATGCCAGCATGGAGTTTGATACTGCAACTCTTCGCCCGACCTATCGCTTTATGCAGGGTGTTCCTGGTCGAAGCAATGCTTTTGAAATTGCTAAACGTCTAGGCCTATCTGAAGTTATCGTAGGGGATGCCAGTCAGCAGGTTGATCAGGACAATGATGTCAATCGGATTATTGAGCAACTGGAAGAGCAGACGCTGGAAAGTCGTAAACGCTTGGACAATATCCGTGAGGTGGAGCAAGAAAATCTCAAGATGAATCGTGCTCTCAAAAAACTCTACAATGAGCTTAATCGTGAAAAGGAAACAGAACTTAACAAGGCGCGTGAACAGGCTGCTGAGATTGTGGACATGGCCCTAAGTGAGAGTGACCAGATTCTTAAAAATCTCCACAGTAAATCTCAACTCAAGCCTCACGAAATCATTGAAGCCAAGGCCAAGTTGAAAAAATTGGCTCCTGAAAAAGTAGATTTGTCAAAAAATAAGGTTCTTCAAAAGGCTAAGAAAAAACGAGCTCCAAAGGTGGGAGATGATATTGTGGTGCTCAGCTATGGTCAGCGAGGTACCTTGACCAGTCAACTCAAGGATGGTCGCTGGGAAGCCCAAGTTGGCTTGATCAAGTTGACCTTGGAAGAAAAAGAATTTGACCTCGTTCAAGCCCAGCAAGAAAAGCAAGTCAAGAAGAAACAGGTCAATGTCGTGAAACGAACTTCTGGTCGTGGCCCACAAGCCAGACTGGACCTTCGAGGCAAGCGCTATGAAGAGGCCATGAATGAGCTAGATGCCTTTATCGACCAAGCCTTGCTTAATAATATGGCTCAAGTAGATATCATTCATGGTATCGGAACAGGTGTCATCCGTGAAGGAGTCACCAAATACCTACAAAGAAACAAACATGTCAAGAGTTTCGGCTATGCCCCACAAAATGCTGGAGGCAGTGGTGCGACTATTGTGACATTTAAAGGCTAGAAGTATTCCGAGCTTTATACAGTAAAAACTGTTGAATTAAGTTTTACTAATAAACACATTGACAAAAGCCAACATTTTTTGTAAAATAAGAATCAATTAAATACCAACACCGAATGAAGTTTAATAGAAGTGGGAAATCGTTTGATTTTCCATGACTGTAAATGGACGGAACTCTGGAGAGACCGTAAAGGCACCGAAGGGGCAAGGCAGGCAACTGCTCAAACTCTCAGGTAAAAGGACAGAGCTAGGATAGACCGCTTTTTAGCATTTATCTAAGCATTCCAGAGTACATGTATCTTGCATGTGCTCTTTCTTTTGGGGTTGAAAAGATAGGAGAAGGAAATGTTAGAATTGCTTAAATCAATTGATGCTTTTGCTTGGGGCCCACCCCTCTTGATTCTCTTAGTCGGGACAGGGATTTACCTAACTGCCCGTCTAGGCCTCTTGCAGGTTTTGCGTCTGCCCAAGGCCTTCCAGCTTATTTTTACTAAGGACAAGGGGCATGGAGATGTGTCCAGTTTTGCGGCCTTGTGTACAGCCCTAGCAGCGACAGTTGGTACGGGAAATATTATCGGGGTGGCGACGGCTATCAAGGTCGGTGGCCCAGGAGCCCTCTTTTGGATGTGGATGGCTGCTTTCTTTGGGATGGCTACCAAGTATGCGGAAGGACTACTAGCTATCAAATACCGCACCAAGGATGATCATGGTGCAGTAGCGGGAGGTCCGATGCACTATATCCTTCTAGGGATGGGAGAAAAGTGGCGTCCCCTTGCTATCTTCTTTGCCCTGGCAGGTGTGCTAGTAGCTTTGCTGGGAATCGGGACCTTCACCCAAGTCAACTCGATTACAGAATCTATCCAAAATACAACGACTATTTCGCCAGCCATCACAGCTCTTGTGTTGTCTGTATTTGTAGCGATTGCAGTCTTTGGTGGCCTCAAGTCCATTTCTAAGGTTTCAACTACTGTTGTTCCTTTTATGGCTATCATTTATATTTTAGGGACTCTTACAGTTATCTTCTTTAATATTGGGAAAATTCCTGCTACAATCGCTTTAATCTTGACATCCGCTTTTAGTCCTGTTGCCGCAGTAGGTGGTTTTGCCGGTGCTAGCATTCGAATGGCTATTCAAAATGGTGTAGCGCGTGGTGTTTTCTCAAACGAATCTGGTCTGGGTTCTGCTCCAATTGCAGCAGCTGCGGCTAAGACAAATGAACCAGTCGAGCAAGGTTTGATTTCCATGACAGGAACCTTTATTGATACCCTCATTATCTGTACCTTGACTGGTTTAACCATCTTGGTAACTGGTGTTTGGAGTGGTGACTTGAATGGAGTTGCCTTGACTCAGTCAGCCTTCTCAACAGTCTTTTCACATTTTGGCCCTGCCCTCTTGACCATCTTCCTTGTACTCTTTGCCTTTACGACGATTCTAGGTTGGAACTATTACGGGGAACGTTGTTTCGAGTTCCTCTTCGGGGTTCGCTTTATCTGGCTCTACCGTGTGATCTTTGTACTCATGGTCTTGTTGGGAGGATTTATCGAGTTGGATATGGTTTGGATTATCGCAGATATCGTGAATGCCTTAATGGCTCTACCAAACTTGATTGCTCTCTTAGTTTTATCGCCAGTCGTTATTGCTGAGACTAAAAAGTATTTTGACAAATAATGGAATCACACATTGCGTGTGATTTTTTGCTTTCATAAAAAATTTCTATCAGTGCAATTTAAAATATATATTATACACGGTATAGAATCTGTGATAGACTAGGTTTCAATAAAATGAAAAGAGGTTTTATGATGACAACATTTACAATCCATACAGTAGAATCAGCACCAGCAGAAGTGAAAGAAGTTCTTGAAACAGTAGAAAAAGATAACAATGGCTATATTCCTAACCTAATCGGTCTCTTGGCTAATGCACCGACTGCTTTAGAGGCTTACCGAACTGTCGGAGCTATCAATCGTCGCAACAGCCTGACACCCGTTGAGCGTGAAGTGGTGCAAATCACGGCAGCTGTGACAAATGGTTGTGCCTTCTGTGTCGCAGGTCACACAGCCTTTTCAATTAAACAAATCCAGATGAACGATGACCTTCTGCAAGCCCTTCGCAATCGTACTCCAATTGAAACAGATCCTAAATTGGACACTCTAGCTAAGTTTACCTTGGCAGTTATCAATACCAAGGGTCGTGTAGGAGATGAAGCCTTGGCTGAGTTTTTAGAAGCTGGCTACAGCCAACAAAATGCCTTGGATGTGGTTCTTGGTGTCAGCCTAGCAAGCCTCTGTAACTATGCCAATAATCTAGCTAATACCCCAATTAACCCAGAATTGCAACCTTATGCCTAGAAGGAGGAAAGGCTATGGGATTTTTTTCAGAAGAATTTTTGAGCTGGTTAGACCAGCATGCTGATGAAATCGACAAGCAGTCTTGTCAAGCTGGAGAACGGTTGATTGAGAAAATTGCAGCAGAGGGAGCCTTTCGTGTGGGGATTCCTGCATCTCTTGGAGGTTCAGGAGGAAGTGATCAAGATGTTATTGATATCCTTGCAGAGCTCGCACAACATTCTTTAACAGCCTCTTTTATTTCATGGGGACAACGCACTTTAATTGATAATATTCTCCATACAGATAACTCCTATTTTAAGGAAACCTATCTGGAAAAACTCTTGTCTGGAGAATATGCAGGTGCTACTGCCTTGTCCAATGCTGTCAAATATCTATCTGACCTAGAGGAACTGAATGTTCGCGTTCTTGAAGAAAATGGACAATTGTATCTAAAAGGAAGACTGCCATGGGTAACTAATGCTCGAAGAAATCGATTTTTAACTATTTTTGTGGCAGGTTTTACAGATGATCCAAGTACAAGTTATGTGGTGGCTGTACCATCAGATGCAGAGAATTTTAGTCGTTCTGAAGACTTAGAATTTGTTTCTCTTCAAGGAGGAAACACGGCTGCTCTGACTTTTAATAAGGTCCTTTTGAAAGAGGAATGGATTTTATCAAAAGATGCTCACCAATTTTTGGCACAAAATCGTCCAGTTTTTTTAGGCTACCAATTTGGTCTAGCTTTTGGTTTAGCTGAACGTTCTCTATCAGAAGTAGAAAAAGAATTGGGGAAACGCAGTGTATTGACAGATGAGTGGAAGCATCAGGTAGAACAGTTAGATGCTATTCGTCGAGAGCTTTATCGAGGTTTGTCTGACAGGTCTTATTTTGTTGCCAATCCGCGTGAACTCTTTCAGTTAAGAATAGACATTGTGGATGTTGTTGCTCAGAGTCTTCTATTAGAGTTACAAGCAGGTGGAGGTAGAGGCTACTTTAGTAAATCAACATCTGGATTTATTCGTCGTTGGAATGAAGGAGCCTTTCTTCCAATTGTTTCTCCAAGTGCTGTTCAGTTGCGTCATATCTTAGCAACTAGTTAAAAAATAGTGGAATAAAAACGAAGCTTGAATTTTCAACTTCGTTTTTTATCCCCTCATTTAAGCGCTTTTATGCTATACTGAAACTAACATGATTATTGGAGGTTAGGATGAAAAAACTCCCCTTGGTATTTTCTGGTTGTTTGCTAGGTTTGGCAGGAGCTGGAAATCTTATTTTAGATACGTTGCCGGTTCTGTCCCATCTGTTGAGTCTAGCAGGTTTGATTTTGTGGATTTACTTTTTGCTTCTGCATCTTTTTAATTGGAAAGAAACCAAGCAAGAGTTGACCAAGCCCCCTCTTTTGTCAGGAATGGCCACCTTTCCCATGGCTGGGATGATTTTATCGACTTATGTCTTTAGAGTCTTTCCTCATTTCCCTTTGGTTGCTCAAGGGCTCTGGTGGTTTTCATTTCTCTTGGATGTAGCCCTGATTGCTGGTTTCACTATCAAATTTGCCTATCCGGGGCGGAGGGTTCATGCCACTCCAAGCTGGACGGTTCTCTATGTGGGGATAGCAGTAGCAGCCTTGACCTATCCTCTTGTAGGTATCATTGAAATTGCCTATGCGACCTTGAGTTTTGGATTTCTCTTGACCTTCTATCTCTACCCGCTTATTTATAGCGATTTAAAGAAACATCCACTCCCACAAGCCATGCTTGGACAAGAAGGGATCTACTGTGCTCCTTTTTCTCTACTCTTGGCTTCTCTAGTCCGAGTTGGAGGAGCCAGCCTACCAACTTGGGTCTTAATAGTTATGATTTTATCTTCCCAATCCTTCTTTTTCTTTGTTTTGACTCGCCTGCCTAATATTTTAAAACAAGGTTTCCAACCAGCCTTTTCAGCTCTCACCTTCCCGACCATTATCACAGCTACTTCGCTTAAGATGGCTCAGGGAATTTTGAAACTTCCATTTCTGGATTATCTGGTACTGGCTGAAACTATTATTTGCCTAACTATTTTATTCTTTGTATTAGGCACTTATCTGATTTGGTTACGAAAAAAGGTCTAGCTAGAAATAGCTAAACCTTATTTTTTATAGTTTGATAACTTCAGCTCCACCCATGTATGGACGAAGTGCTTCTGGGATGGTCACAGAACCATCTGCATTTTGGTAGTTTTCAAGAATAGCAGCTACTGTACGTCCAACTGCAAGTCCAGAACCGTTCAAGGTATGAAGGAGTTTAACCTTGCCATCTGCTTCATCACGGTAACGGATTTGGGCACGACGGGCTTGGAAATCTTCTGTATTTGAACAGCTTGAGATTTCACGGTAGGTATTTTGTGCTGGAATCCAAACTTCCAAGTCGTAAGTTTTAGCAGCTGAGAATCCCATATCTCCAGTAGAAAGCGCAACGACACGGTATGGAAGGTTGAGTTTTTGAAGAATATTTTCAGCGTTGGCTGTCATTTTTTCCAATTCTTCATAAGATTCTTCTGGTTTGGCAAATTTGACCATTTCAACCTTGTGGAATTGGTGCAAACGAATCAAGCCACGAGTATCACGCCCAGCTGAACCAGCCTCAGAACGGAATGATGGGCTCATAGCAGTGAAGTAGATTGGCAGGTCTTTGCCGTCAAGGATTTCATCACGGTAGTAGTTTGTCAGAGGAACTTCAGCTGTAGGAATAAGGACATAATTGCTGTCACTCAATTCAAAAGTATCTTCCTTGAATTTTGGATATTGACCAGTACCAAACATAGAATCATGGTTAACCATGTAAGGCGTGATGACTTCAGTATAGCCTTCCTTGCCATGCTCATCCAACATAAAGTTGTAGATAGCACGTTCCAAACGAGCACCGAGGCCTTTATAGAAGAGGAAGCGAGCGCCTGTTACCTTACCACCGCGTTCCCAGTCAAGGATACCAAGGTCTTCACCAAGATCCCAGTGAGCTTTTGGCTCGAAATCAAACTCGCGTGGTGTCCCCCAACGGCGAACTTCCACATTGTCATCTTCGTCAGCACCAACAGGAACGCTGTCAGCTGGGATATTTGGAAGAGTAGTGGTAAATTCTGTCAATTTAGCATCGATTTCTGCCAATTCAGCATCCAAGGATTTTACTTCAGCAGATAGGGTTTGCATAGCAGCAATCTTGTCATCTGCATTTTCCTTGTTGCGTTTAGCTTGGGCAATCTCAGCTGAAACTGTGTTGCGTTCTGCTTTTAAAGTTTCAACCTTAACCAAGATGTCACGACGTTTAGCATCGATTTCTTTCATCTCGTTCAAGACAGCAGCATCTACACCACGTGTAGCCAATTTTTCTGCGACAGCATCAAAGTCTGTACGAATGCGTTTGATATCTAACATAAGAACTCCTTTATGAAAAAAGCACACCTGACAAAGCGTTGGAGTGGCAGGGCCACGGTTCCATCCAACTTCACAGGTGTGCACTTGATTGTATATGTAATTGTTACTAACGGTAGAATTTCACCTATCTCTCCTATCTGCTCGCAGCACCCGCAGACTTTCTGAAAGAAGAAGATAACCTACTTATCCGTTGCTATGATTATACTAAAGTTTCTACTTTTTTGCAAATAGATTTTTAAATTTTTGACCAATGGTCTGAATCAGGGTAGGAAGCTTGACGACCTTGTCATTGCCCAATTTTTCTCGTGCAATTTTGAGAATGGCACCTGAATCTTTTGATGCAAAGAGGAATTTTCCTCTGTCTGTGAAGACTTCGAAGTGGCGGCTGATTTTGCGACCAGTGACATTGGCTCCAATCTGGTTGATATGGCTCCAAGGAATCTGGATAAATTGTTCGACATTGACATCTGGGTAAAATTCCAAAGCCTGATCACCGACAAGGAATTTCCCAACCTTCCCAGCTATAGAGAGGTAGGAAGTACCTGTGGTATTGAGGAGCACTGTTTTATTAAGAGATTGGGCCATGATTAGTCTTCCTTACTTTCACCGAAAAAGGCATTGTAGAGGGCTTTGATTGCTGCTTTCTCTTGGTCTTTATTGACAACAAACATGATAGACACTTCACTAGAACCTTGAGACATCATCTGGATGTTGATATTGTTTTCAGATAGAGCACGTGTTGCAGTAGCAGTTACTCCGATATGACTCTTCATTTTTTCTCCAACAATCATAATGATAGAAAGGTCGTGTTCAATTTCTGCATGGTCTACTTCAGCCTTTTGAACCAACTGACGAAGGATTTCTTCTTCCTTGATAGGAGTTAGTTCACGAGAACGGAGAATGATTGAAAGATCGTCGATACCTGTAGGCATATGCTCCCAACCGATGTTAAGGTCTTCAAGGATTTGCAGAACCTTGCGACCAAATCCGACCTCGCGGTTCATGAGGTATTTCGACATATTGATGCTGACAAAGCCTGAGTCACCAGCAATTCCCACAACTGGAAATTCATCACTACTATGTTTTAGAACGATACGAGTACCTGGGTGATCAGGATTGTTGGTATTCTTGATAACCAGAGGAATTTTTCCTCGGTAGGCAGGAAGAAGGGCTTCGTCATGAAGGACTGAGAATCCTGCATAGGCTAACTCACGCATTTCACGATAGGTCAACTCAGGGATTGAGTGTGGTTGGTGAATAATACCAGGGTGGGCTGCAAAGATACCATCAACGTCTGTAAAGTTTTCATAGAGGTCTGCCTTAACACCGGCAGCAATGATAGAACCTGTAATGTCTGATCCTCCACGTGAGAAGGTACAGATTTGATTTTCCTTGGTAACTCCAAAGAAACCAGGAATGACAAGGACTTCATTGGCGTTTGTCAATTCTTCAATCTTGTCATAACTTGATGGAATGATGCGAGCGTGACCAGGTTCACTTGTAACCACAATACCAGCTTCTCTAGGGTGCACATAGCGTGCATCGATCCCGTTTTGATTAAAGTAGGCAGCAATCAATTTAGCATTGTTATTTTCACCAGCTGCTAGGAAAGTATCGTAGAGAAATTCATTTTCATCAATAGGAAGAGTGGCTAAGGCGCGAATACTTTTAGAGATTTTTTCTAGAACGGCTGGTTTCAGTCCTAATTCACTCACCATAGCAGCATAGCGGTCGATAATCCAATTCTGACTCTTACTAATATCGTTACCAGCGACATAATCGCGATAGTATTTAATTAAGGCATCCGTAACCTTAGTATCCTCTGCATTGCGTTTACCAGGCGCAGAAACGACTACAAAACGACGCTCTGAATCGCTTTTGACGATGTTTAAAACTTTTTCTAATTGACTAGCTGAGGCAAGAGAGCTACCTCCAAATTTAACAACTTTCATAAGAACTCCTAAAGTAAGTATTTTATACGATTATAGCAGAAAGAAAGGCTTTTTTCAATGAAGAAAATAAAATGCGTTCTGGTATAAAGCGAGCCTTTCTAATCGGCTGAGACACTTTCAGTCGATTTTTTCTTGCTTTCTATTCCTAAAAAAGATATACTTTGAAAATAAAATAATTTAAATCGCTTATAAAATAAAAAGGAGTCCTGATGGAACACATTATTTATCAGCTTGAAGAGGACTTGGCAATCCTTACCTTGAATCGTCCTGAGGTCGCGAATGGTTTTCATATCCCCATGTGTGAGGAGATTTTAGAAGCTCTGATTTTGGCAGAAGAGGATCCGGCTGTGCATTTTGTCTTGATCAATGCGAATGGCAAAGTTTTTTCAGTTGGGGGAGATTTAGTAGAGATGAAGCGGGCAGTGGATGAGGATGATATTCCATCATTGACGAAAATCGCAGAATTGGTCAATACTATTTCTTATAAAATCAAGCAAATTTCTAAACCTGTCTTGATGGAAGTTGACGGGGCTGTTGCAGGCGCCGCAGCAAATATGGCTGTTGCGGCAGATTTCTGCATTGCTACGGATAAGGCTAAATTTATCCAAGCCTTTGTTGGAGTTGGCTTGGCTCCAGATGCAGGAGGAATTCATCTCTTGAGTCGCAGTATTGGTGTGACACGTGCTGCTCAACTAGCTATGACAGGTGAGGCTTTGACCGCAGAAAAAGCTCTAGAGTGGGGCCTGGTTTACCGCGTTTCTGAAGCTGATAAACTTGAAAAGACGAGAGAACAGCTTCTTAAAAAATTAAGACGTGGCTCAAGTAATTCCTATGCTGCCATCAAGAAGTTGGTTTGGGAAAGCCAATTTAAAGATTGGCAAGATTATGCTACTTTAGAACTGAACCTACAGGAATCACTAGCGAAAACAGAGGATTTCAAAGAGGGAGTTCGGGCTCATTCGGAAAGAAGACGACCTAAATTTACAGGAAAATAAAAAAATACTTGCACCATTCTTTGAACTTTGATATAATTCTTTTGTCAAATGTTTTGATTCTAAAAGTTTTTTTGAAAAGGAGGGAAGGAAAGATTGGACTACCAACGAATTAATGAATATTTAACGTCTATATTTAACAATGTCCTCGTTATTGAGGAAGTTAGCTTGAGGGGTAGTCGTTTCAAGGATATCTCCATCAAAGAAATGCATACGATTGATGTGATTGGAAAAGTTCCAGATGTGACACCAAGTCAAGTGTCAAAAGAGTTGATGGTGACTCTTGGGACAGTTACGACTAGTTTGAATAATCTCGAACGTAAGGGTTACATTGAACGCATTCGTTCAGAACATGATCGACGTGTGGTGCATCTGCATTTGACAAAGAAAGGTCGCTTGGTTCATAGGCTACATAAACGCTTCCACAAGGCCATGGTTGAAAAATCATCGATGGTATGAGTAAGCAAGAAATGGAGGTTATGAGCAAAGGTTTGACTAATCTTTATCAATTTTTGGAGGATTTGAGATAATGGCTTTTGCAAAAATAAGCCAGGTTGCTCATTATGTGCCAGAGCAAGTGGTTACAAATCATGATTTGGCTCAGATTATGGATACCAATGATGAGTGGATTTCAAGTCGGACGGGAATACATCAAAGACATATCTCAAGAACAGAATCTACTAGTGATCTGGCTACAGAGGTTGCTAAGAAACTGATGACAAAAGCTGGAATCACAGGGGAGGAACTGGATTTTATCATCCTAGCTACCATTACTCCAGATTCGATGATGCCCTCTACAGCTGCTCGTGTTCAAGCTAATATTCGTGCTAATAAGGCCTTTGCTTTTGACCTAACAGCAGCTTGCAGTGGATTTGTATTTGCTCTTTCAACTGCTGAAAAGTTTATCGCTTCTGGTCGCTTTCAAAAAGGCTTGGTGATTGGTAGTGAGACCCTCTCTAAAGCAGTTGATTGGTCAGACCGATCAACAGCTGTTTTGTTTGGAGATGGTGCTGGTGGTGTCTTGTTAGAAGCTAGCGAGCAAGAGCATTTCTTGGCTGAGAGTCTCAATAGTGATGGGAGTCGTAGCGAGTGTCTAACTTATGGACATTCAGGCTTGCATTCTCCATTTTCAGATCAAGAAAATGCAGATTCATTTTTGAAGATGGATGGGCGCGCAGTCTTTGATTTTGCCATTCGGGATGTAGCCAAGTCTATCAAACAGACTATTGATGAATCTCCTATAGAGGCGACAGACTTGGATTATCTACTACTTCATCAGGCTAATGACCGTATTTTGGATAAAATGGCTAGAAAAATCGGTGTTAACCGAGATAAACTTCCAGCCAATATGATGGAATATGGCAACACCAGTGCAGCCAGTATCCCGATTTTACTTTCAGAGTGTGTAGAACAAGGTCTCATCCCTTTAGATGGTAGCCAGACTGTTCTACTATCAGGCTTCGGTGGAGGTTTGACATGGGGCACGCTCATTCTTACAATTTAGGTAATCATGTGGTGAACACATTGTTATAAAAAAACTATTTATTTTAAAGGAGTCCTATCATGGCAGTATTTGAAAGAGTACAAGAAATTATCGTTGTAGAACTTGGAAAAGACGCATCAGAAGTAACACTTGAATCAACTTTTGATGATTTGGACGCAGATTCATTGGACTTGTTCCAAGTAATCTCAGAAATCGAAGATGCTTTTGATATCCAAATCGAAGCAGAAGATGACCTGAAAACAGTTGGTGACTTGGTTGCCTACGTTGAAGAGCAAACAAAATAAACAGAATATAGATAGAAGGAGTAGGGGAACCCGCTCCCTCTTGTTTAGGCAATAGTTTGATTGTCAAATTATGGTAGTATCGAACTATTACGTAAGCAAGAAACGATGGAGGCACTATGAAAACGCGTATTACAGAATTATTGAACATTGATTATCCTATTTTCCAAGGAGGAATGGCCTGGGTTACTGATGGTGATTTGGCAGGAGCTGTTTCCAAGGCTGGAGGACTAGGGATTATCGGTGGGGGGAATGCTCCTAAAGAAGTTGTCAAGGCAAATATTGATAAAATCAAATCATTGACGGATAAACCCTTTGGTGTCAACATCATGCTCTTGTCTCCCTTTGTGGAAGATATTGTAGACCTCGTTATCGAGGAAGGGGTTAAGGTAGTTACAACAGGCGCAGGAAATCCAAGCAAATACATGGAACGTTTCCATGAAGCTGGTATTACGGTTATTCCTGTTGTACCAAGTGTTGCCCTAGCTAAACGTATGGAAAAAATCGGTGCGGACGCTGTTATTGCAGAAGGAATGGAGGCTGGGGGGCATATCGGTAAATTAACTACCATGACCTTGGTGCGCCAGGTAGCTGCTGCTGTATCTATTCCTGTTATTGCTGCAGGAGGGATTGCGGATGGTGAAGGTGCTGCTGCAGGCTTTATGCTAGGTGCAGAGGCTATTCAGGTTGGAACTCGCTTTGTCGTTGCAAAAGAGTCTAATGCCCATCCAAATTATAAGGCGAAAATTTTAAAAGCTAGAGATATTGATACTACGATTTCAGCTCAACACTTTGGACATGCTGTGCGTGCGATTAAAAATCAGTTGACTCGTGATTTTGAACAAGCTGAAAAAGATGCCTTTAAACAAGACAATCCAGATTTGGAAATTTTTGAACAAATGGGAGCAGGTGCTCTAGCCAAAGCTGTTGTTCACGGAGATGTGGATGGTGGTTCTGTTATGGCAGGTCAAATCGCAGGCCTTGTTTCCAAAGAAGAGACCGTTGAAGAAATCCTAAAAGATTTGTATTACGGAGCAGCTAAGAAAATTCAAGAAGAAGCCTCTCGTTGGGCAGGAGTTGTAAGAAATGACTAAAACAGCCTTTTTATTTGCTGGTCAAGGTGCCCAGTATCTAGGTATGGGACGGGATCTCTATGATCACTACTCTATTGTCAAAGAAACGATTGATCAAGCAAGTCAGGTGCTCGGTTATGATTTGCGTCATCTTATTGATACAGAAGAAGAAAAACTCAATCAGACTCGCTATACGCAACCAGCTATTTTAGCGACTTCAGTTGCTATCTACCATTTATTGCAAGAAAAGGGCTATCAGCCTGATATGGTTGCTGGTTTGTCTCTTGGAGAATACTCTGCCTTGGTAGCTAGCGGTGCCTTGGATTTTGAAGATGCGGTTGCTTTGGTTGCTAAGCGTGGAGCCTATATGGAAGAAGCAGCTCCTGCTGGCTCTGGCAAGATGGTAGCAGTTCTCAACATGCCAGTAGAGGTCATTAAGGAAGCCTGTCAAAAAGCTTCTGAACTTGGAGTGGTTACTCCAGCCAACTATAATACACCTGCACAAATCGTGATTGGCGGAGAAGTGGTGGCAGTTGATCGAGCTGTTGAACTTTTGCAGGAAGCAGGTGCCAAACGCTTGATTCCTCTCAAAGTCTCAGGACCTTTTCATACCGCTCTCCTTGAGCCTGCTAGCCAGAAACTAGCTGAAACTCTAGCTCAGGTAAGTTTTTCAGATTTTACTTGTCCCCTAGTCGGCAATACAGAAGCTGCTGTCATGAAAAAAGATGACATCGCTCAACTCTTGACGCGTCAGGTCAAGGAAGCAGTTCGTTTCTATGAAAGCATTGCGGTTATGCAAGAAGCAGGCGTAACCAACTTTATCGAGATTGGTCCGGGGAAAGTCTTGTCAGGCTTTGTGAAAAAAATTGATAAGACAGCTAAACTAGCCAATGTTGAAGATCGGGCTAGTTTGGAAACTTTGCTAGAAAACAAGTAATCCCTTCTCCCATAAATACAAGAGGAAACAGGAGAAAAGAATGCAACTAAAAAATAAAAATATCTTTATTACAGGTTCGAGTCGTGGGATTGGTCTTGCCATCGCCCACAAGTTTGCTCAAGTAGGAGCCAACATTGTCTTAAACAGTCGTGGGGCAATCTCAGAAGAATTGCTCGTTGAGTTTGCAGACTATGATGTCAAGGTGGTTCCCATTTCAGGAGATGTATCAAATTTTGCAGATGCTAAGCGTATGGTTGATCAAGCTATTGTAGAGCTGGGTTCAGTAGATGTTTTGGTCAACAATGCAGGGATTACCCAAGATACCCTAATGCTCAAGATGACAGAAGCAGATTTTGAAAAAGTGCTCAAGGTTAACTTGACTGGTGCCTTTAACATGACACAATCAGTCTTGAAACCGATGATGAAAGCCAGAGAAGGTGCTATCATTAATATGTCTAGTGTTGTTGGTTTGATGGGAAATATCGGTCAAGCTAACTATGCAGCTTCTAAGGCTGGTTTGATTGGTTTTACCAAGTCTGTGGCTCGTGAAGTGGCCAATCGCAATATCAGGGTTAATGCTATTGCTCCTGGAATGATTGAGTCCGATATGACAGCTGTTCTATCAGACAAGGTAAAAGATGCTATGCTGGCCCAAATTCCTATGAAAGAATTTGGGCAGGCAGAGCAGGTTGCAGATTTGACAGTATTTTTAGCAGGCCAAGATTATCTAACTGGTCAAGTGGTTGCCATTGATGGTGGCTTAAGTATGTAGCAGAAGCTAGAGGTAAAAAAGATGAAACTAAATCGCGTAGTAGTAACAGGTTATGGAGTAACATCTCCAATCGGAAATACACCAGAAGAATTTTGGAATAGTTTGACAACTGGAAAAATCGGAATTGGTAAAATTACAAAATTTGACCATAGTGACTTTGATGTGCATAATGCAGCAGAAATCCAAGATTTTCCTTTTGATAAATACTTTGTTAAGAAAGATACCAATCGTTTTGATAACTACTCTTTGTATGCCTTGTACGCAGCCCAAGAAGCTGTCAATCATGCCAATTTGGATGTAGAGGCTCTTGATAAAGATCGTTTTGGTGTTATTGTGGCCTCTGGTATTGGTGGAATCAAAGAAATTGAAGATCAAGTACTTCGCCTAAATGACAAAGGACCAAAACGTGTGAAACCATTGACCCTTCCGAAAGCCTTGCCAAATATGGCTTCAGGAAATGTTGCTATGCGTTTTGGAGCAAACGGTGTTTGTAAATCCATCAATACTGCCTGCGCTTCATCAAATGACGCGATTGGGGATGCCTTCCGCTCAATTAAGTTTGGTTTCCAAGATGTTATGTTGGTAGGTGGTTCAGAAGCCTCTATTACACCTTTTGCTATTGCTGGTTTCCAAGCCCTGACAGCTCTCTCAACTACAGAGGACCCAACTCGTGCTTCCATTCCATTTGATAAGGACCGTAATGGTTTTGTCATGGGTGAAGGTTCTGGGATGTTGGTTCTTGAAAGCCTTGAACACGCTGAAAAACGTGGGGCAACTATCCTTGCTGAAGTGGTTGGTTATGGACATACCTGTGATGCCTACCACATGACTTCACCACATCCAGAAGGTCAGGGAGCTATCAAGGCCATCAAACTAGCCTTGGAAGAAGCTGAGATTTCCCCAGAGCAAGTAGCCTATGTCAATGCTCACGGAACGTCAACTCCTGCTAATGAAAAAGGAGAAAGTGGTGCGATCGTAGCTGTTTTTGGTAAGGAAGTACCTGTATCATCAACCAAATCATTCACAGGACATTTACTGGGTGCTGCAGGGGCAGTAGAAGCTATTGTCACAATCGAGGCTATGCGTCATAACTTTGTACCAATGACAGCTGGAACAAGTGAAGTATCAGATTATATCGAAGCCAATGTCGTTTATGGACAAGGCTTGGAGCAAGAAATTCCATACGCCATTTCAAATACTTTTGGTTTTGGTGGCCACAATGCAGTTCTTGCTTTCAAACGTTGGGAGAATAAATAAGTATGAATTTAAACGATATTAAAGACTTGATGGCTCAATTTGACCAGTCAAGTTTGAGAGAATTTTCTTATAGAAATGGGACGGATGAGTTACAGTTTAGCAAGAATGAAGCTAGACTTGTGCCTGAAGTTGCACCTCAGGTCGCTCCTGCGCCTGCTATAGCAACACCAAGTCCAGTAGCTTCAACATCTGCTCCAGTAGAGACTGTAGTGGAAGAAGTTCCTGCTTCAGTTGAAGCAAGTGTAGCTGCTGAGGGAGATGTTGTAGAGAGCCCACTTGTTGGGGTGGCTTACTTGGCTGCGGGTCCAGATAAACCTGCCTTCGTCACAGTTGGTGATAGTGTCAAAAAAGGTCAAACATTGGTGATCATCGAAGCTATGAAAGTCATGAATGAAATCCCAGCTCCTAAGGATGGTGTGGTAACGGAAATTCTCGTTTCTAACGAAGAAATGGTTGAGTTTGGTAAAGGATTGGTACGTATCAAATGATCGATATTCAAGGAATCAAAGAAGCTCTTCCCCACCGTTATCCTATGCTCCTAGTGGACCGTGTCTTGGAAGTGAGCGAGGACACCATTGTTGCCATCAAAAATGTGACCATCAATGAGCCCTTCTTTAATGGTCATTTCCCTCAATACCCTGTCATGCCAGGTGTTCTGATTATGGAAGCCTTGGCGCAAACAGCTGGTGTATTGGAGTTATCAAAACCTGAAAATAAGGGGAAACTAGTCTTTTACGCTGGTATGGATAAGGTCAAGTTCAAGAAGCAAGTTGTACCAGGCGACCAATTGGTTATGAACGCGACTTTTGTAAAACGTCGTGGCACTATTGCCGTGGTTGAAGCAAAGGCTGAAGTGGATGGCAAGCTTGCAGCTAGTGGTACTCTTACCTTTGCAATAGGGAACTAAGGAGGTTCTCCATGTTTCGAAAAATTTTAATTGCCAATCGTGGTGAAATTGCGGTTCGTATTATCCGTGCGGCGCGTGAACTGGGGATTGCGACGGTGGCAGTTTATTCAACTGCTGATAAGGAAGCCCTTCATACGCTTTTGGCAGATGAAGCAGTTTGTATCGGTCCTGGTAAGCCTACAGAGTCTTATCTCAATATTAATGCTGTTCTATCAGCTGCAGTCTTGACTGAGGCAGAAGCCATTCACCCAGGTTTTGGATTTCTCAGTGAAAATTCCAAATTTGCAACCATGTGTGAAGAAGTTGGTATCAAGTTTATCGGTCCATCTGGTCATGTCATGGATATGATGGGAGATAAAATCAATGCGCGTGCTCAGATGATTAAAGCAGGCGTGCCTGTCATTCCAGGTTCAGATGGAGAAGTGCATAACTCTGAGGAAGCTTTGATTGTTGCTGAAAAAATTGGCTACCCTGTTATGCTCAAGGCTTCAGCAGGTGGAGGTGGTAAAGGGATTCGTAAGGTTGAAAAACCAGAAGACCTCGTTTCCGCCTTTGATACTGCTTCAAGTGAAGCCAAGGCCAATTATGGCAATGGTGCCATGTATATAGAGCGGGTTATTTATCCAGCTCGCCATATTGAGGTTCAAATCCTAGGAGATGAGCATGGACATGTGATTCACTTGGGGGAACGGGATTGTTCTCTTCAACGGAATAACCAAAAGGTTTTGGAAGAAAGTCCTTCGATTGCAATCGGAAAAACGCTGCGCCATGAAATTGGTTCTGCGGCTGTTCGAGCGGCAGAGTCTGTTGGTTATGAAAATGCAGGGACCATTGAGTTTCTTCTTGATGAAGCCAGTGGTAAATTCTATTTCATGGAAATGAATACACGTGTTCAGGTAGAGCATCCAGTAACAGAATTTGTTTCAGGTGTGGATATCGTTAAGGAACAAATTCGCATTGCGGCAGGTCAGCCTTTGTCTGTTAAGCAAGAAGATATTGTTCTGCGTGGTCATGCCATCGAGTGTCGGATCAATGCAGAAAACCCAGCCTTCAACTTTGCTCCAAGTCCAGGTAAGATTACCAATCTCTATCTGCCAAGTGGAGGAGTAGGCTTGCGCGTGGATTCAGCAGTTTATCCAGGTTATACCATTCCGCCTTATTATGATAGTATGATTGCTAAAATCATCGTTCACGGTGAAAATCGTTTTGATGCCTTGATGAAAATGCAACGAGCCCTCTATGAACTAGAGATAGAGGGGGTGCAGACCAATGCAGATTTCCAGCTTGACCTCATTTCAGATCGTAATGTCATTGCTGGAGATTATGATACTTCCTTCTTGATGGAAACTTTCTTACCTAAATATCAAGAAAAAGAATAAAATGACTTCAAGAGTTTAAACCGAAAAGGGGAATCAATGGCTCTATTTAGTAAAAAAGATAAGTATATTCGAATCAATCCCAATCGTTCGGTTAGGGAAAAACCTCAAGCTAAGCCAGAGGTTCCAGATGAATTATTCTCCCAGTGTCCAGGCTGTAAGCATACCATTTATCAGAAGGATCTGGGAAGTGAGCGTATCTGTCCACATTGTAACTACACCTTTCGTATTTCTGCCCAAGAACGCTTGGCTTTGACGATTGATATGGGGACTTTCAAGGAATTATTTACGGGGATTGAAAGCAAGGATCCCTTGCATTTCCCTGGTTATCAAAAGAAACTAGCAACTATGCGTGAAAAAACAGGTCTGGATGAAGCTGTTGTGACAGGAACAGCTCTTATTAAAGGTCAGACTGTGGCTCTTGGGATTATGGATTCTAACTTTATCATGGCTTCTATGGGTACGGTTGTAGGTGAAAAAATCACTCGATTATTTGAATATGCGACTGTTGAAAAATTGCCAGTTGTTCTCTTCACAGCATCTGGTGGAGCCCGTATGCAGGAAGGAATCATGAGTCTCATGCAGATGGCCAAGATCTCTGCAGCGGTTAAACGCCATTCAAATGCTGGTCTCTTTTATCTGACCATTTTGACAGATCCAACGACAGGTGGTGTGACAGCTTCTTTCGCTATGGAGGGCGATATCATTCTGGCTGAACCACAGAGCTTGGTTGGTTTTGCTGGGCGTCGTGTGATTGAAAATACGGTTCGTGAAAACTTGCCTGAGGATTTTCAAAAGGCAGAATTCCTACTGGAACATGGCTTTGTAGATGCTATTGTCAAAAGAAGAGATTTGCCAGATACGATTGCTAGCCTAGTCAGATTGCATGGAGGGTGTCCTAGATGAATATTGCAAAAATAGTCAGAGAAGCGCGTGAGCAGAGTCGCTTGACAACCTTGGACTTTGCGACAGGCATTTTTGATGAATTTATCCAATTACACGGTGACCGTTCTTTTCGTGATGATGGTGCAGTTGTCGGTGGTATTGGCTGGCTTGGAGATCAAGCTGTCACAGTGGTTGGTATCCAAAAAGGCAAGAGCTTGCAAGACAACCTCAAACGGAATTTTGGACAACCACATCCAGAAGGCTATCGCAAGGCCCTACGGTTGATGAAACAAGCTGAAAAGTTTGGCCGTCCAGTTGTGACCTTTATCAATACTGCAGGTGCCTATCCTGGTGTGGGAGCGGAAGAACGCGGTCAAGGGGAAGCTATCGCTCGCAATCTTATGGAAATGAGTGATCTGAAAGTTCCGATTATCGCCATCATTATCGGTGAAGGTGGTTCAGGTGGGGCTTTGGCTCTAGCAGTTGCAGACCGTGTCTGGATGCTGGAAAATTCTATCTATGCCATTCTCAGCCCAGAAGGCTTTGCTTCCATTCTATGGAAGGACGGAACTCGTGCCATGGAAGCGGCAGAGCTGATGAAAATCACTTCACACGAGCTGCTAGAAATGGACGTGGTGAACAAGGTGATTTCTGAAGCAGGACTTTCTAGTAAAGAACTGATTAAGAGTGTAAAGAAAGAACTTCAAGCTGAGCTAGCTAGACTTTCGCAAAAACCGTTAGAAGAGTTGTTGGAAGAGCGTTACCAACGATTTAGAAAATACTAATACTTCAGAATACATAAAAACTAGAACTGGCGGTCAGTTCTAGTTTTTATGTGGTTCTTACTCTGTATCAAGGATGAAGTAAAAGGTGCCTGGAAGACCAAACACCTTTTCGATTATTCATTTTCTTCTGTTACAAATTGACTAAGCAGTCCATTGATAAAACGGGCTGATTTTTGATCTGAAAAATTTTTAGCAAGTTCAATGGCTTCATTGACTGCTACCAGCTGAGGTGTATCAAATGATGTGATTTCAAAGATACCCAAGCGTAGTAAGTTTTTTTCGACCAAGGTCAAGCGTTCAACTGTCCAGCCTGACTTGAGGTGCTGGTTGATTTGTTTATCCAACTCGTCTTTTTGAGCTTGAACGCCAGAAACCAAGTTTAGAAGAAAGGCAGGGATTTGCACATCTGCATCTTCACGGTCATGCGTGTAGGCAAAGTGACAAGCTGTTTCCATATCTGTGCCGAATTCAAGGCTCATAAGAGCTTGAAAAGCGCATTTACGAAGTTCGCGTCTAGATTCTAATAGTGGACTAGTCATTGAGGAAGTCCTCGTTAAATAGATCTTTCAACTCAGGTTTTGGTGTTTTGTCTGGAACGATTCCTGCAACATGGATGTTGACAGCAGCAAGTTCCACATCAGCCATATCACGAACAGCATCTTTGACCGCTTTTTGAATAGCAAGAGCAACTTTTGGTACTTTTACACCGTACTCAAGATAGAGATAAATGTCAGCAGTTAGTTCTTCGTTGCTTTCTTTTAAGTAGACGCCACGACCAAGAGAGAGTTTTGATAGGGTATCAGATACGGATTTATTTGAAAATGAGTGGACACCATCAACTTTAGCAGTTGCGATGGCAATGATTTTTTCAAGTACACGTGGAGCGATAACGATTTCGCCAAATTGTTCTTCAATTCCCATAGAATGACCTCTTTCTAGAGATTAGGCACGAGAAACGTAAGTTCCTTCTGCAGTGTTGATGATCAATTTTTGCCCAGCTTCGATGAAGTCAGGAACGTTGACAACAAGTCCAGTTTCCATAGTCGCTGGTTTACCAGAACCTGTAACAGTAGCACCTTTGATAGATGGTTGTGTTTCAGCGACTGTCAATTCAACAGTAGTTGGTACAGTTACACCGATTACTTCAGTTCCGTAGAATTGGATTTTTACATCAGAGTTTTCAAGGATGTAAAGCAATTCATTTTCAACGTTTACGACTGGGATTTCGTATTGGTCGTAAGTTTCAGTATTCATGAAGTAGGCAGTTTCATCCATTTTGTACAAGAATTGAGCTGGAACAGTTTCGATAATAGCTTGTTCGAATTTTTCTTCTGGACGGTAGCTTGTGTCAAATGTAGAACCAGTACGGACATCACGTAATTTCATACGCATGATTGTGTTCCCTTTACCTGGTTTGTGGTGGCTAGCTTCCAAAACGCGGATCAATTTTCCGTCTGCAGTTTCAAATGTCATACCAGCTTTCAATTTGCTTGCTTCAATCATGTTTTTACCTCTTTAATAAATATTATTACTCTTCATTTTACCATAAAATCTTCTGGAAATAAAGCCAAAATAGTTAATGGGATTTGGTAAGAGCGAAAAAACCAACCTCAAGGCTGGTTTCTTTTATATATTAATCTTCTTTCAACTTTGCCAATTCCTGGGCAAGCAGCTTAAGGGCGACTTGTGGGTTGGCTTGGCCTTTGGTTGCTTTCATAAGGAATCCTGTAAATGCCTTATCTGCGTTACGTTTACCTGACTTGAAGTCGGCAACAGCCGCTTCGTTATCGGCAAAGACTTGGTGGATGATTGGGATCAGGATTTCAGGGTCTGAGATTTGAACCATACCTGCTTTTTCAACGTATTCACGCGCACCGCCGCCATTTTTAGCCAGGTGGACAAAGACTTTCTTGGCAATCTTAGAAGAGATAGTACCGTCTTCGATGATGGCAATCATTTCGACCAAGTTTTCTGGTGTCAATTCGATTTGTTCCAGTGTCTTACCTTCAGCGTTTAAGAACTGAGCAACTTCTCCTTGGAGCCAGTTAGAGACTTGCTTGGCATCACCACCGAGAGCAACAGCTTTTTCAAAGAAGTCAGATGTGACTTTATTAGCAGTCAACTGGCTAGCATCGTAGTCTGACAAGCCAAGGTCAGAGACGTAGCGAGCACGGCGTTCTTTTGGAAACTCTGGCAATTCAGTACGCATTTCCTCAATCCACTCGTCGGAAATTTCAAAGAGTGGTAGGTCTGGTTCTGGGAAGTAGCGGTAGTCTGCAGCACCTTCCTTGACACGCATGAGGATGGTTGCCTTGTTGGCTTCATCGTAACGGCGTGTTTCCTGGCGGATTTGACCACCTGAACGAAGGATTTCGGCTTGACGTTGAACTTCGTATTCAAGACCTTTGCGAACGTTTGAGAAGGAGTTGAGGTTCTTCAACTCAGTTTTGGTACCGAATTTTTCTTGACCATAAGGACGAAGAGAAATATTGGCATCCACACGCATAGAACCTTCTTCCATCTTAACGTCAGAAATGCCAGCGTACTGGATAACTTCCTTGAGGGCTGTTAGGTAAGCGTAGGCTTCTTCTGGCGAACGCATGTCAGCTTCAGATACAATCTCAATCAAAGGCACCCCTTGGCGGTTGAGGTCAACGTAAGAGTAGCCATCTGTACCGTGGGTGTTTTTACCAGCGTCTTCTTCTAGATGGGCACGTTCGATACCGATTTTCTTAGTTGTACCGTCTTCTAGCTCGACTTCAATCCAACCGTTATAACCGATTGGCTCATCAAACTGAGAAATTTGGTAGGCTTTTGGATTATCAGGGTAGAAGTAGTTCTTGCGGTCAAAGTGCATCTTTTTGTGGATGTCCATGTTGAGGGCAAGAGCTGCCTTGATACCGGCATCAACAACACCTTTATTTAGAACTGGCAGAACACCTGGGAAAGACCAGTCAATCACGTTGGTATTGGCATTTTGGTCATTTCCGAAGTGGGCAGAAGTAGGTGAGAAGATTTTTGAATTGGTGTTGAGCTCTACGTGGACTTCAAGTCCAATGACTGTTTCAAAGTTCATTAGTTATCACCTCCAAAAATCACGGGTTGTTGTTTGTGGTAGTCTGTTGTCGCCTCAAAAGCAGCAGCAGCTTGGTAAATGGTTTCCTCAGAGTACTTAGGACCAATCAATTGGAGTCCGACAGGTAGTCCTTGAGAGAATCCAGCAGGAATCGAAATTCCTGGGAGACCTGCCAAGTTGACTGGTATGGTCAAAAGGTCAGCCAAGTACATGGCAACTGGGTCGTGGTTGAGAGAATCCAAGTCATAGGCAACACTTGGAGCAGTTGGTCCCAAAATCAAGTCATAATCTGCAAAGACTTTTTCGAAATCTTGGATGATGAGGGTACGGACCTGTCCAGCTTTCTTGTAGTAGGCATCGTAGTAACCTGATGAAAGGCTGAAAGTACCTAGCATGATACGGCGTTTAACCTCTTCACCGAAACCTTGGCTACGGCTGTTTACATAGATTTCATCAAGGTTAGTCGCATCCTCTGCGCGGTAGCCGTAACGGATACCGTCAAAGCGTTGCAAGTTTGATGAAGCTTCAGATGAAGCGATGATGTAGTAAACTGCAACACCGTATTTTGAGTGAGGAAGGCTAACTTCTTCGACGATGGCACCGAGTTTCTCGAAGTGTTTAGCGGCATTCAGAATGGTTTCCTTAACCTCTGGGTCAATTCCTTCACCAAGGTATTCCTTAGGTAAAGCAATTTTCATGCCCTTGATGTCTTGACCGATTTTTGAAGTAAAGTCGGCAATGCGGACAGGAGCAGAAGTAGAGTCTTTGGCATCTTCGCTGGCAATCGCATTGAGCAAGAGGGCGTTTTCCTTAACAGTAGGAGCAAAAGGTCCGATTTGGTCTAATGAGCTACCGAAGGCAATGAGGCCGAAACGTGAAACTGTTCCGTAGGTTGGTTTGAGACCAACAATCCCGTTGAAGGCAGCAGGTTGGCGGATAGAGCCACCCGTATCAGAACCAAGTGACAAGCGGACTTGCCCTGACGCTACAGCTGCGGCAGAACCACTTGATGATCCACCAGGAACCTTGCTGTGGTCCCAAGCATTTTTAGTGGCACCGTAGTGGGAAGTCTCACCTGAACCACCCATGGCAAATTCGTCCATGTTGGTCTTTCCGACAACAATCATGCCTTTAGCCTTTGCATTGGCAACGGCTGTCGCATCAAAAATTGGCTCGTAGTTATAGAGCATTTTTGAGGCAGCAGTTGTGAGAATGCCGTCTGTAGAGATGTTATCCTTAACTGCAAGTGGAATTCCTGAAAGGACATTATCAGCGTCAATTCCAGCTTCATCAATGGCTTTGGCTTGAGCAAGTGCTTGCTCTTCAGCTATGGTAACAAAAGCGTTGATAGCTGTCTCGCGAGACTTGATATCTTCAAGCGTAGCTTGGGTTAATTCTGTTGCAGAAATTTCCTTAGAGACAAGGAGATTGTGCAAGTCTTCAATGGTTTTATTGTTGAAAGTCATTAGGCATCTCCTCCATCGTCTAGGATAGCTGGTACCTTGATATAGTAGTTGTCTTTTTCAGGTACGTTTTTAAACAAGCGATCACGGTCTGTTCCTTCTTCGGCCACATCAGGGCGGAGTACAGTCTTGCGGTCAGCCATGGTTGTAGTAGGTGCAACACCAGTTGTGTCAACTTCGCCCAGCAATTCAACCATGTCTACAATCTTGGACAAGGTAGTTGCAAAGGCAGCAGTTTCTTCTTCAGAGAATCTTAATTTTGAAAGATTGGCAACGTGTGTTACCTCTTCTTGCGTAATTTTCATCTTGCATCCTTTCGTGAAATGATGATTTTGAGTCTGTTCTATTTTACCATATTTTCCTATAAATAAGGGAGCCAAACTGAAAAGAAATAGAAATTGAAAAATCGTTTTTAATTCGCTATAATAGTTAAACTAGAAAAAAGAAAAAATAAGAGTTAGGATAGAAACATGTTCCATCAATTTATCACCAGAACTCAGACAGTCCCTCCTCCCATTTCACTTTTTTGGTATGGGGTTATGATGCTGGTCTTAATGCTTTGTATTTATGGGGCACTTGCTTATCACAAAAATCCGAAATTTGTATACTTGTTTAAGGGGATTCAGATCCTCCAGTTGCTAGCACTCTATAGTTGGTATGTTGGTTTTGGGATTCCCTTTTCTAATAGTCTCCCATTTTATCATTGCCGTTTAGCTATGTTTGCTGTGGTTTTCTTGCCTGATAAATGGAAAAGCAAGCAGTACTTTGCCCTCTTAGGAGCAAGTGGAGCTGTCTTTGCACTGGTTTACCCAGTTTTTGACCCCTATGACTTCCCCCATATTACCAGTTTTTCATTTTTGATTGGGCACTATGCCCTTCTAGTGAATTCCTTGGTCTACTTGATGAATCACTATGACAAGAGCCTACTCAAGAAATATATGATTGTAGTCTATACCTTTATCCTCAATCTCTTTCTAGTTGGGGTTAATCAGGTGACAGGGGGAAATTATGGTCTCTTAAATAAGACACCTTTTATTCCTGATGCCCCCCTGTGGCTAAAGTACCTACTTGTGTCCGTCATCCTTTCACTGGCTCTGGTTCTTTTTGATATCTTGTTCAAAAAACGGTGGAAAAAGAGAAACCAGGTGAAATCAGTGCTCTAGCTAACTTTTTTCGTCGGATGAGCAATTGAAAAACTACTCAAAATCCGATATAATGGGGTGTTGAAAGGAATGGTACAATCCAATGTAAAAATCATTCTGAGTTATTGAAACAAGAAAAATAGAGAATCAAAGAAAGAGAACTTATGAATATTCAAGAAGAAATTAAGAAACGTCGTACTTTTGCCATCATCTCCCACCCGGACGCGGGGAAAACTACCATTACTGAGCAGTTGCTCTACTTTGGGGGCGAGATTCGTGAGGCTGGTACCGTAAAAGGGAAGAAAACAGGGACGTTTGCCAAGTCTGACTGGATGGATATCGAGAAGCAACGTGGGATTTCGGTTACTTCATCTGTGATGCAGTTTGACTACGATGGTAAGCGCGTGAATATCCTCGACACACCAGGGCACGAGGACTTCTCAGAAGATACCTATCGGACCTTGATGGCGGTGGATGCTGCGGTCATGGTTGTGGACTCTGCCAAGGGTATCGAGGCCCAAACTAAGAAATTGTTTGAAGTTGTCAAACACCGTGGCATTCCCGTCTTTACCTTTATGAACAAGCTGGACCGTGACGGTCGTGAGCCACTGGACCTCTTGCAAGAATTGGAAGAAGTCTTGGGTATTGCAAGTTATCCGATGAACTGGCCAATCGGGATGGGGAAAGCCTTTGAAGGGCTTTATGACCTCTATAACCAACGCTTGGAACTTTATAAAGGGGATGAGCGTTTTGCTAGTTTAGAAGATGGGGACAAGCTTTTTGGTAGCAATCCTTTCTACGAGCAAGTCAAGGATGATATTGAGCTTTTAAATGAAGCTGGGAATGAGTTTTCAGAGGAAGCTATTCTGGCTGGAGAATTGACACCTGTCTTCTTCGGTTCGGCCCTCACAAACTTTGGTGTGCAGACCTTCCTTGAAACCTTCCTTAAGTTTGCTCCAGAACCACATGGTCACAAGAAAACAGACGGTGAAATTGTGGATCCTTATGACAAGGATTTCTCAGGATTTGTCTTTAAGATCCAAGCCAACATGGACCCTCGACACCGTGACCGTATCGCCTTTGTTCGTATCGTTTCGGGTGAGTTTGAGCGCGGGATGAGTGTCAATCTGCCTCGTACTGGTAAGGGGGCTAAATTGTCTAATGTTACCCAGTTTATGGCGGAAAGTCGTGAGAATGTGACCAATGCCGTGGCGGGTGATATCATCGGGGTTTATGATACAGGTACTTATCAGGTTGGGGATACATTGACTGTTGGCAAAAACAAGTTTGAATTTGAACCATTGCCAACTTTTACACCTGAAATTTTCATGAAAGTTTCCGCTAAGAATGTCATGAAGCAAAAATCCTTCCACAAGGGAATTGAGCAATTGGTGCAAGAAGGAGCCATTCAGCTTTATAAGAATTACCAAACAGGTGAGTACATGCTGGGAGCTGTTGGTCAACTTCAGTTTGAAGTCTTCAAGCACCGTATGGAAGGCGAGTACAATGCGGAAGTAGTCATGAGCCCAATGGGTAAAAAGACCGTTCGCTGGATCAAGCCTGAGGACTTGGATGAACGCATGTCATCAAGCCGCAACATCTTGGCCAAAGACCGTTTTGACCAACCAGTCTTCCTCTTTGAAAATGACTTTGCCCTCCGCTGGTTTGCGGACAAGTATCCAGATGTAGAGTTGGAAGAAAAAATGTAACTCAGTACCAACAATTGGAACTAAAGTTACTAATTGTTGGACGCTAGTCGCTATTTGGCGAACTAGCTAACTGCCTCACTAACTGAGTTTTACAAATGGAATCGATTTGTAAAACTCAGTGTCGTAATCTAATAATAGGTAACCGCTATGGCGGCTTACCTAAACGCTTCACTAGGCGAAATCCACGAATGGTATCGATTCGTGGGCTTTTTTGTTGTAATAGATAGAAAATGGTAACTGTCTTATTAACTATTTTTGGCAAATAGAATCGATTTGCCAGACTCCGTGTCGTAGTGCATAGAATGTCAGTTTGCCTACCTATCACCCTCACTAACTGGTTTTACGTTATTCGTCCATAAGTTTTTTGTTTTGAGAAATAGAAATCAAATTATTTATGTTTTTTCACTTTTAAGCACTAATATTGCACGTTTTGTATTGAAATATTTAATATAATGAATTGAATATTTATTTTTACATATACTAAATATTTTTTGAAACAATTTGAATGTTGGATGAGTAAAGAACTTTGAAACATCATATCATATAAAAAATATATTAAAAATCTTGACAAGCGTTTACAGTTAAAGTATACTTTAAAGGTATGATTAAAATAGGGTGGATTGTCCACTTTTGGAATGTGACGAAAGGATAAATCATGTTTTTTAGACGTCAAAAAGGTGAGTATAGAGAAACCGATCGAGTGACGCGGTATAAATTAATCAAATCAGGAAAACATTGGTTGCGCGCTTCAACCTCTCTTTTTGGTTTGTTCAAGGTCTTGCGTGGTGGTGTAGATACGACGCAAGTCATGACGGAAGTAGTAGAGGATAAAGTAAATTCTTCTATTACAGGTTTGGATATTATCAAGGGACTTGCTGCCACAGGAGCTGTTTTAGGTGGTAGTGTTGCTACTCAAACAAAAGTATTTGCAAATGAAACAGTAGCCGTGGAAAAAACACTGGAAAATCCAGATCTTTTAGTTACAAATGATACAGTAGTTTTGGGTACGACATCTCTAAGTAACTCGGAAAATTCTGCTAGCTTGTCTACTTCTATAAGCGAAAGCGCTTCGATTTCAGAATCAGCTTCTACTAGCACCTCAGCTAGTACTTCAGCCAGCACCTCAGCAAGTGCTTCCGCTAGTACGTCAGTTAGTGCCTCAGCTAGCACATCATCTTCAGCTAGCACTAGCGCTTCAGATTCTGCAAGTATGTCAACTAGTTTGAGTCAATCTACTAGCCAAACAAGTAGTGTGTCAACATCTGTAGGAGCTTCCTCAGAAAAAACTGTATCTGAAATTCAAGATGAGAAGAAAGCATCGACTCAAAATGAATCAAAGGTTGACAAGATTGATTCATCAATTTTGAAGCCTGCTACTATTGAGTCAAATGCTGTTAAAACGAATTCAGATACAACAAGTTTAGTGGGAGCGACAGCTGCAACCTTGTCATCTGTAGAAGCTTCTGTAAAGAAAAATGAAGAAAATCGTAAGAAGTTAACCAAGCTTTCAGCTGAAATGGGTGAATACTTAGCGAAGGCTACTGGTTTACCAAACACTGATTCTGCAATTACTAAGGTAAATGCAGCAGTGACAGCTATTGAAAAAGCTTTGGCAGATCCAACGAGTGACTGGACAGAGGTGGTGCAAAAAGCTACCTTGGCTCGTAATTCTATTGTCAATGCTGTTTTAAGAGCGCAATCAGGTGCGCGCGATGCCCGTAATGGTCAAGCCATGTTGCGTGATGCTTCCCTTCGTGCAAGTTGGGCTCCTTCTCAGAATGACAGTCGTATGACGGTAAGTAGTCCTGAACCTACTTTTGATAAGGCTACTGGTATCGCGACCTACACTATGAATGTTCAGGCTGATAGTGCTTTGAGCAATGTAGGTGTTAGGATAAATGTCGGCCGAGGAGGCCATGTCCAAAGTGCAACATTTAATGACAATCAGATGACTCCAACCTTTACTCAGGGTTCTGAAATTGTTTATAATTACAGACATGGACAAAATAGAAACTTAAACGGTACAATTGTAGTCAAAGTTAAATACGATAACAATGTGCCGACTGCGACTGCAGATATGCAGGTTCAGGTTAGCTCGGCACCTATCGGACAAAATACTCAAGGGAATGCCTCTAGAGTTCAATCAGCAAGTATTCCGACAGGATACAATCCATCAAGACCAACGCCAAAACCTGAAACAGAGAAAAGTGGACCAGGCTTTGAGATTCTTCCAGGAAACCATTTTGATGTTTATAATGATGACTCGATTAATCAAAAAATTTCTATATTAAAGAAGGGATCAAGCCTTCGCTTGTATAGGCCAAATGGTGGTGAAGCGATTCCTGGTGTTACTTATGGTGGGGCTAAGATTGGAGAAGAGATAAATAGACCGAATCCTAAATATAATCCCTCTAATCCTAGAAATAAGGAAACTCCATGGATAAATCAAAGGCGAGAATTTGAAAATATCCCATCTGCTATAGCCGGTACTGTAGGTAACGGTGAAGCGTCCGCTGAAGTAGGTAAAACCTATACATATCGTGTTTGGGCGATAGACTGGGGTAATAAAACATCTGAAGCGACTGTTACCTATACCATCAAAGGATTCAACGAGCGTCATGATGTTCAAAGTGGAGATGTTGTTCAAGTTAAGGATTTGGAGCATTTAACACAGCAAGAAATTGCAGAAGTTTATAATAACTTTATTAATAATGCAACCAATAAACGTGATTTACTAGCTAATCAAGACCTCGCTAAGACAGGAATCCAGCCAAACGTAAATTCGGACGCAAATGGTACCGTTTTAACCTTCCCAGGTACTAGAGCTAAAATAGAAGTCTCAACAAATGGTACGATCACAGTGACCTATCGTGATGGTACCACAAGTACTATCAATGCTGCCTTAGAAAAATACAATCCAATTGCCAAAGTCCCTAAAGTCTATACCTATATTGGTGAGCAGGCTGGTGACTTGGCGGATGCAAGTAACTTTATCCAGCGTGCTAACGGTAAAGCATTCCCTACTGGAACAAATATCACTTGGAAACAAGGGGCAGGAATTAATACATCAGAGACAGGCTCTAAACAAGCTATTGCCCACATCGAATATCCTAATGGTGGCAGTGAAGATGTTACTGTAGATTATGAAGTTCTTGCGACAATTAAGCCTAAAGGTCCAGTAAATGATATTCAAGGAACGCAGCCTCATAAGGGAACAGTTTGGCATAATTATGTTGATAAAGAGGGGACGGCTGGATATCCAAGTGGTGCAAGCCAAGCTTGGAGTAAAGATGGTCAAGTAGTTTCTAGCTCGCCTATCAATACAAATGAGACAGGAAGAAATACCTACCAAGTGACCTTTACCTATCCGGTAGGTCGTATGGGGGAAAATGACTCTAATAAACTAAGTCATACAGTTAATGTTGTCCATGATGTCTATAAGTTTGAATCAAATCGTTCTTATACTTTCACACAGAATAAAACAGATGAGCCAGCTTATAAACAAGCAGTGGCAAATCCTAAAGAAGCGGTTACAAAATTATCTGGAAGCCCAGAGTTTAATGCAGCAAACACTAATTACACGTGGGTTAATGGTGCACCGTCACTCACTGAGGTAGGAACCTTTACTAAGGAAGTAGAAGTAGAATTGCCTGCTGACTCTACAGGTGTACGTGTTAAACAGAAAGTTCCAGTTACGGTTAAAGTAAATCCACAAGCCCCTGTTATTTCAAATGAATCAACAAATGAGAAGGGTGGCTTGCCAAATCGTTCGATTGTTGTAACGAATGTGACACCTGGAGCTCTTGTAACCTTGACTTTAGCAGGCTATACGTTCGAGAAAAAAGCGAAGGACAACGAATCAAGCGTTACCTTTGAACCTGCTGATCTGAAAAAAGCATACGACGGCAATAATGGACTCTTACCTACGGGAAATGTAACGGTTAAACAAGAGAAAGTTGTAAGGACTCCTGCTGGAGGAACAGAGACCCTTACTTCTACCACAACTACTAAGGCTATTACTAAAGAAAATGTAAAACCAACTGTTAATTACACTATTAAGGTTAATGGTAAAGTACCGGAAAAAAATAGTGCAGGCCTTTATAAAATCTATGCAGGAGATAAGATTGAGGTAACCTTTACTGGTAAAGATAATAGTGGTAAACTTGCCTCGTTGAAAATGCGTGGAAATGGCAATGATTTAACGGATTTCTTTGAAGGTAAAGCTGAATGGGGTAGTGGTAAAATTTCAAATATTACTACAACGACTAGTGATGATCGTACGACCATTACTGTGACAGCTACTGCAAATAGTAATCTTACTTATAAAGATGGTAATAACTGGAATCGCCAGGTTGAGGCGACTGATCCAAGTGGAAATGTTACTTCTGAGAACTTTGGAATCCAGCAGGATAAATTAGTAAACTTGTTCAATAAACCGGTAATTAATGTTACTGAGGTGAAGAATAAAAACAATTTAACTGAGGCTGATAAAGAAAAAGTCAGAGAAGAAATTAGAAAAGCTCATGATAAGGTGGTTGCAAAAGGTCGCGACCGTATTTCAAGTATTGATGTGAGCGCTAATGGTGTTGCGACAGTTTATTATAAAGATAATGCGAAGGTGACATCTGGAACGCAACCATATACACCGACTGTTTATAATCCGGATGAAACAGTTTCTGATAGAGTATATAGATCTGAATCAGCCTCTGCGTCAACGAGCGCATCAGCCTCCGCATCAACGAGCGCAAGCCAAAGTGCTTCAACGAGCGCATCTAAGTCTGCATCGACAAGCGCAAGCCAAAGTGCTTCAACAAGTGCGTCTAAGTCCGCATCGACAAGCGCATCAGCTTCAGCGTCAACAAGTGCTTCAGCTTCAGCGTCAACAAGCGCGTCAGTCTCAGCATCGACAAGTGCGTCGGCTTCAGCAAGTACTAGCGCGTCGGCTTCAGCGTCAACAAGCGCATCGGCTTCAGCGTCAACAAGTGCATCGGCCTCAGAATCGACAAGCGCGTCAGCATCAGCATCGACAAGTGCGTCAGCTTCAGCAAGCACAAGCGCTTCAGCTTCAGCATCAACAAGTGCTTCAGCATCAGCATCGACAAGTGCGTCGGCTTCAGCATCAACAAGCGCTTCAGCATCAGCGTCAACAAGTGCGTCAGCTTCAGCAAGCACAAGCGCTTCAGCATCAGCGTCGACAAGCGCATCGGCTTCAGCAAGCACAAGTGCCTCAGCTTCAGCATCAACAAGCGCGTCAGCATCAGCAAGTACTAGCGCGTCAGCTTCAGCATCAACAAGTGCTTCAGCTTCAGCGTCAACAAGTGCATCGGCTTCAGCGTCAACAAGCGCATCGGCTTCAGCATCAACAAGTGCTTCAGCTTCAGCGTCAACAAGCGCATCGGCTTCAGCGTCAACAAGCGCTTCAGCTTCAGCAAGTACAAGCGCGTCAGCCTCAGCATCGACAAGTGCTTCAGCATCAGCATCAACAAGTGCTTCAGCATCAGCATCAACAAGTGCATCGGCTTCAGCGTCAACAAGCGCATCGGCTTCAGCAAGTACTAGCGCGTCGGCTTCAGCGTCAACAAGCGCATCGGCTTCAGCAAGCACAAGCGCGTCAGCATCAGCATCGACAAGTGCTTCAGCATCAGCATCGACAAGTGCGTCGGCTTCAGCAAGTACTAGCGCGTCGGCTTCAGCAAGCACAAGCGCATCGGCTTCAGCAAGCACAAGCGCATCGGCTTCAGCAAGCACAAGCGCATCGGCCTCAGCGTCAACAAGTGCATCGGCTTCAGCGTCAACAAGCGCATCGGCCTCAGCGTCAACAAGTGCATCGGCTTCAGCAAGCACAAGTGCATCAGCCTCAGCGTCAACAAGTGCATCAGCCTCAGCGTCAACAAGTGCATCGGCTTCAGCGTCAACAAGCGCGTCAGCTTCAGCAAGTACAAGTGCGTCAGCCTCAGCAAGTACAAGTGCATCGGCTTCAGCAAGCACCAGCGCATCAGCATCGGCATCGACAAGTGCGTCGGCTTCAGCAAGTACCAGTGCGTCAGCATCGGCATCAACCAGTGCGTCGGCTTCAGCAAGTACGAGTGCTTCAGCTTCAGCAAGTACAAGTGCATCAGCCTCAGCGTCAACAAGCGCGTCAGCTTCAGCGTCAACAAGCGCGTCAGCTTCAGCAAGTACCAGTGCGTCAGCCTCAGCAAGTACAAGTGCATCGGCTTCAGCAAGCACCAGCGCATCAGCATCGGCATCGACAAGCGCATCGGCTTCAGCAAGTACCAGTGCTTCAGCTTCCGCATCAACTAGCGCCTCAGCTTCAGCATCAACAAGCGCCTCGGCCTCAGCAAGTACCAGTGCGTCAGCATCGGCATCAACCAGTGCGTCGGCTTCAGCAAGTACAAGTGCCTCAGCTTCAGCAAGTACAAGCGCGTCGGCTTCTGCAAGCACTAGCGCGTCGGCTTCAGCAAGTACCAGTGCATCAGCATCGGCAAGTACTAGCGCGTCAGCTTCAGCAAGTACCAGTGCGTCAGCCTCAGCAAGTACAAGTGCATCGGCTTCGGCATCAACCAGTGCGTCGGCTTCAGCAAGTACGAGTGCCTCAGCTTCAGCAAGTACAAGTGCGTCAGCATCGGCGTCAACCAGTGCGTCAGCATCGGCATCGACAAGCGCGTCGGCTTCAGCAAGTACGAGTGCCTCAGCTTCCGCAAGTACAAGCGCGTCGGCCTCAGCGTCAACAAGTGCCTCAGCTTCCGCATCAACCAGTGCGTCAGCTTCAGCAAGCACAAGCGCATCGGCCTCAGCAAGTACCAGTGCGTCAGCTTCAGCAAGTACCAGTGTATCAGCCTCAGCATCGACAAGTGCTTCAGCTTCAGCGTCAACAAGTGCATCGGCTTCAGCAAGTACTAGTGCATCGGCTTCAGCGTCAACAAGTGCGTCAGCCTCAGCATCGACAAGTGCCTCAGCTTCCGCATCGACAAGTGCCTCAGCTTCAGCGTCAACAAGCGCATCGGCCTCAGCAAGTACTAGTGCATCGGCTTCAGCGTCAACAAGCGCATCGGCCTCAGCAAGTACCAGTGCTTCAGCTTCAGCAAGTACCAGTGCTTCAGCTTCCGCATCAACAAGCGCGTCGGCCTCAGCAAGTACCAGTGCATCAGCTTCAGCAAGTACCAGTGCATCAGCTTCAGCATCAACAAGTGCCTCAGCTTCCGCATCAACAAGTGCTTCAGCCTCAGCATCGACAAGTGCATCAGCCTCGGCAAGTACAAGTGCATCGGCTTTAGCAAGTACTAGCGCATCAGCCTCAGCATCGACAAGTGCATCGGCTTCAGCAAGTACTAGCGCATCGGCCTCAGCATCGACAAGTGCCTCAGCTTCAGCATCGACAAGTGCTTCAGCCTCAGCATCGACAAGTGCCTCAGCCTCGGCAAGTACAAGTGCATCGGCCTCAGCGTCAACAAGCGCATCAGCCTCAGCGTCAACAAGCGCATCGGCCTCAGCATCGACAAGTGCCTCAGCCTCAGCGTAGACAAGTGCCTCAGCTTCCGCATCAACAAGCGCATCGGCCTCAGCAAGCACCAGTGCCTCAGCTTCCGCATCGACAAGTGCCTCAGCTTCAGCGTCAACAAGCGCATCGGCCTCAGCGTCAACAAGTGCCTCAGCTTCCGCATCGACAAGTGCATCAGCTTCCGCATCAACAAGCGCGTCGGCCTCAGCAAGTACCAGTGCTTCAGCTTCAGCGTCAACAAGTGCATCGGCTTCAGCAAGTACTAGTGCATCGGCTTCAGCAAGCACAAGCGCATCGGCCTCAGCAAGTACCAGTGCGTCAGCTTCAGCAAGTACCAGTGCTTCAGCTTCAGCAAGTACCAGTGCTTCAGCTTCAGCATCAACAAGTGCCTCAGCTTCCGCATCAACAAGTGCTTCAGCCTCAGCATCGACAAGTGCCTCAGCTTCAGCATCGACAAGTGCATCGGCTTCAGCAAGTACTAGCGCATCGGCCTCAGCATCGACAAGTGCCTCAGCTTCAGCATCGACAAGTGCTTCAGCCTCAGCATCGACAAGTGCATCAGCCTCGGCAAGTACAAGTGCATCGGCCTCAGCGTCAACAAGCGCATCGGCCTCAGCATCGACAAGTGCCTCAGCTTCCGCATCAACAAGCGCATCGGCCTCAGCAAGCACCAGTGCCTCAGCTTCCGCATCGACAAGTGCATCAGCTTCAGCGTCAACAAGCGCATCGGCCTCAGCGTCAACAAGTGCCTCAGCTTCCGCATCAACAAGCGCGTCGGCCTCAGCAAGTACCAGTGCGTCAGCTTCAGCAAGTACCAGTGCTTCAGCTTCAGCAAGTACCAGTGCTTCAGCTTCAGCATCAACAAGTGCCTCAGCTTCCGCATCAACAAGTGCATCGGCTTCAGCAAGTACTAGCGCATCGGCCTCAGCATCGACAAGTGCCTCAGCTTCCGCATCGACAAGTGCTTCAGCCTCAGCATCGACAAGTGCATCAGCTTCGGCAAGTACAAGTGCATCGGCCTCAGCGTCAACAAGCGCATCGGCCTCAGCATCAACAAGTGCCTCGGCTTCAGCAAGTACCAACTCTTCAAATTCAGTAAACCATTCGAACTCACAAGTTGGAAATATTTCTGAATCTACAGGTAAATCACAAAAAGAATTACCAAATACAGGTACTGAGTCATCAAGTAGAACGACCCTACTTGGAGCTCTAGCTGCTTTGACTGGAATTGGTCTAGTTGCGAAACGTCGTAAACGTGATGAAGAAGAGTAAGACAACCTATAAAATTAGGATAAGCTAACTCGCACACATAAATCATAGAAACCCCTTGAAAAAGTAGAATTTTCAAGGGGTTTTTACTATTATATAGCTGAAATTTTGACTAAAAAATTGTATAATAAATATAAGGAGAAAATCGCTAGTGGATGATAAAATAACGGTTGTTGTACCGGTATACAATGTGGAAAACTATCTAAGAAAATGCCTAGATAGTATTATTGCTCAAACATATAAAAATATTGAGATTATTGTCGTTAATGATGGTTCTACTGATACTTCAGGAGAGATTTGTAAAGAATTTGCAGAAATCGATTACCGAATTATCTATATAGAACAAGAAAATGCTGGCCTGTCTGCTGCACGAAACACCGGTCTGGAAAATATGTCCGGAGATTATGTGACCTTTGTGGATTCAGATGATTGGATTGAGTTAGATTATGTAGAAACTCTATACAAAAAAATAACACAGTATCAGGCAGATATTGCAGTTGGGAATTACTATTCTTTCAACGAAAGTGAAGGAATGTTCTACTTCCATATATCAGGAAACTCCTATTACGAGAAGGTATATGATAATGTTTCCATATTTGAGAACTTATATGAATCCCAAGAAATGAAGAGTTTTGCTTTGATATCTGCTTGGGGTAAACTTTATAAGGCAGATTTGTTTAAGCACTTACGTTTTGATATAGGCAAGTTGGGAGAAGATGGTTACCTCAATCAAAAGATTTATTTATTATCCGAGAAAATCATTTATGTAAATAGAGGGATTTATTCATATAGAGTTAGAAAAAATAGTCTGTCAAAGGTTTGGACGGAAAAGTGGATGCATGCCTTGGTTGATGCCATGTTCGAACGCATTACGCTACTAGCTAATATGGGTTACCCTTTAGAGAAGCATTTGGCGGTTTATCGTCAAATGTTGGAATTCAGTCTCTCCAACGGTCAAGCTAGCGGCTTATCTGACACAGTAACATATAAAGAGTTTGAAATGAAACAAAGGCTTTTACATCAGCTATCGAGACAAGAGGCGAGTGAAAAGAAAGCCATTATACTAGCAGCAAACTATGCCTATGTAGACCAAGTTTTGACGACGATCAAGTCTATTTGTTATCATAATCGTTCGATTCGTTTTTATCTCATTCATAGCGATTTTCCAAATGAATGGATCAAGCAAATAAATAAGCGCTTAGAAAAGTTCGATTCAGAAATTATTAATTGTCGGGTGACTTCTGATCAAATTTCACGTTATAAAACGGATATTAGTTACACTGTTTTTTTACGCTATTTCGTAGCTGATTTTGTAAAAGAAGAAAAGAAGGCCCTCTACTTGGATTGTGATCTAGTCGTAACGAAAAATCTCGATGATTTGTTTGCAAGTGACTTACAAGATTATCCTTTGGCTGCTGTTAGAGATTTCGGGGGAAGAGCCTATTTCGGTCGTGAAATTTTTAATGCTGGTGTTCTATTGATCAATAATGTTTTGTGGCAACAAGAGAATATGACTCAAAAGTTGATTGATTTGACCAATGAATGGCATGATAAGGTGGATCAGGCAGATCAGAGTATCTTGAATATGCTTTTTGAACATAAATGGCTGGAATTGGACTTTGATTATAATCACATTGTCATTCATAGGCAGTTCACTGATTATCGATTGCCTGTAGGTCAGGATTATCCTGGTATTATTCATTATCTTTCACATCGTAAACCGTGGAAAGATTTGGCATCCCAAACCTATCGTGATGTTTGGTGGTACTATCATGGCCTTGAATGGACAGAGTTGGGACAAAATCATCATTTACATCCATTACAAAAATCTCATATTTATCCTATAAAGGATCCTTTCACTTGTCTCATCTATACAGCCTCAGACCATATTGAACAAATTGAAACATTGGTTAAATCCTTACCAGATATTCAGTTTAAGATAGCAGCTAGAGTAATAGTTAGTGATCGATTAACTCAGATGACGATTTATCCAAACGTGACCATATTTAACGGAATTCACTACTTGGTAGATGTCGATAATGAATTGGTAGAAACCAGTCAAGTACTTTTAGATATAAACTATGGTGAAAAAACAGAGGAAATTCTCGATCAATTTGCAAGACTTGGCAAACCTATTTTATCCTTTGAAAATACCAAATCTTACGAAGTAGGTCAGGAGGTATATACTGTTGACCAAGTTCAAGCAATGATAGAAAAATTAAGAGAAATAAGCAAATGAAGAAAAATCATCTATTAGGAGATGCTCTGATTTTGACGGTTAGTGATCAGATTGAAGAGTTGGATTATCTCCTTGACAAATTGCCAGATATCTGTTTTCATATTGCAGCGCCTGTTCAGTTTTCCGAGAAAATTCGTAACTTAGAAACGAACTATAATGTCCGTCTCCTAACGGTTACAAATGAAGAACAGCTAAACTTTCTAGTCAATACATGTGACTTTCTATTAGATATTAATCATTTTCAAGAAGTGGATGCTATTGTCTCAAGGTTTGTGCAGGCTGGAAAAACTGCCTTTGCATTTGACAATACAGCACATGGAGATCAGGGGCAGGAAGTTTTTCTATCAAGTGCACCAGATAAATTGGTTTCTAGAGTGAGAGACTATCTGAATGAAATCAGAGTAGGCACCAATCATCAAGAAAAAATCATCCAAGATGGGACTTGGAATGTCTTTCAAATCGATGATAAGGGCAACTTGGTTGTAGGAGCCAATGTCATCTGTAGAAATTTTGAAAATTTTCATATCTCTTCGGGTAAGTTAATACTGCATGATGGTGTTTTTATCAATAACTCATGTAGTTTTAACTGTATGGAAAGAATTGAAATCGGAGCAGGTACCATGATGGGGGAGGGTGTTCGTTTTTATGATCACGACCATATTTATACCGCTGAAAAAATCGAAAAGTGGCAGTGGACTACAGCTCCGATTAGAGTTGGACGAGATTGCTGGATTGGAAGTAACGTCACGATTTTAAAAGGAGTGACGATTGGGGACAATACCATTATCGGAGCAGGTTGCCTCATACGCAATGATATTCCAGCAAACAGTGTGGTTTATAATGATGGGCATCTTTCTGTAAAAAGAAGAGATTAAACGGGAAATAGAATAAATCAAGGCTAGGTAAGTTAGTATATGGGGAATGAATTAATCAGTATTGTAGTTCCTATCTACAATGTTGAAAATTATTTGAGACAGTGTTTGGATAGTATTCAGAATCAAACTTATAAAAAGTTTGATTGCATTATGGTTAATGATGGATCCACGGATAGCTCACAACAAATAGCGGAAGAATATCTAACAGATAGTCGTTTCAAACTAATCAATCAATCTAATAAAGGTTTAAGTGGGGCTAGAAATACAGGGATTAATCATATTAGAGAAGAGTCTATTTTTGTAGCTTTTGTAGATAGTGATGATTATATTTATCCTGATTTCTTAGAAACTTTAATAGAACACATTGAAGATGATGTTGATATTATAGAAGGAATGATTGAAAATTTCCATGATGAAATAAAAGTGGATAGAGTCTGTCATAATTTTGAGAAAAAAATATTAATAACCAAGGATGACAAATTGGGAGAATTGGCATTAAATGAGCTGAGAGTTAGCGTTTTTCCAAAATTGTTTCGAAAAAGTTTATTAACAGAAGATTTTTTTCCAGAGGGGTGGATATTTGAAGATTTAGCAGTTATTCCCGAGTTGGTAAGTCATTCAGGAAAATGGATTAAATTACCAAAAGTTATCTATGCTTACAGGATTCGTCCAAATTCAATTACTACTAAAGAGTTTTCAGAAGAAAAATTAGATGTATTTAAGATATTCGGAAAGTATGACTTGTTTTTTAAAGATGAGAGTGATGTAACAAAATTATTGGTTGAAAAACTAAAATATTTACATTTGAATTATCATGACATCAAATTTGTACCAGAGAATAATCAGTATAAACAGTTATACAAACAAGAAAAACAAAAACTATTATCTAAAATAGCAGATTATGAAAGTAAAACTTTGATTAGTATTATCGTCCCCATTTACAATGTAGAAAATTATTTGAGACAGTGTTTAGATAGTATTATGAACCAAACATATCAAAATTTTGAATGTTTGTTAATAAATGATGGTTCTCCAGATAATTCAGCAGAAATCTGTAGAGAATATGTTGATAAAGATGCTAGTTTTCGTTATTTTGAAAAGGAAAATGGAGGAGTTTCTTCAGCGCGTAATCTAGGTATCGAACATTCAAAAGGGCAATATATCACCTTTATTGATTCGGATGATTGGGTAGATTCTGACTATTTAGAAGTGTTGTATAAATCTCTGACAGATGAAAAAGCAGATGTAGCTGTTTCTACTTACAAACAATTCAATATGGATGACAACAACTATTATGTGCATTCTTATCAAAGAGGATATGAAAAAAAGATTTTTACAGGTCCAGAATTGATTGATAATTTACAATTATTATCTTCATTTGATTATTCATATCATTCTGTCTGTGGGAAATTAGTTAAGAGTGTAAGAGTGGAGACTATTCGTTTCAATGAAGAAACAACTTTAGGAGAAGATATGGAATTTTGGTATAAATTGTTTCTCATCTCTGATAAAGTTGTATATATAAACAAAGATACCTATATTTATAGAACTAGCAAAGACGAAGATAAACATTTTGAATTAGAAAAAATTAGGAGTGATATTCAACAACGTTTAAATTTTATGGCAGTAATTGCAGCTAGAGGAATGAATGTAGCAACTTATGTAGATGATTGTATTAGATATTTACACTTTTTAGAAACAAAATTTGTAGAACAAGAACAATCTAACGAAACAGTAAGATGGTTAAAAGAAATCTTGTTTTTATTAGAAGGATTTTGATAATATAATACAAATGTTGAATAGTGTCATATTTCTAATCTAGTATATTGAAGCATTGAAGACAGTTAGTTTATGTAAATTGAATGCAAACGATAATATAGAGGTAGAATATTAGAATTCTTTCCAAATATATAAAAAATAATCAGTTAGAAATCTATAAAGGGTTGAAGTTGAAAGAACAATTGTTTTAGGAAAAGATAATGATTATCATGATAAGTTAGAGATGATTATCAAGTATATCTGTTTCTAAATAGAAATTCTAAAAATCAGATAAAAGAAAAAGAATTTTCTATTCTTAAAGTGAATTTTTAAAAGATAAGAAAAATGAAATTACATTTAACGAATTTATACGGCATGGCTGGTGATAGTACGGTTATTCTAGCTCAAAATGCTGTTCAAAAGATAGCCAGTCAACTGGGATTTAGAGAAGTTGGTATCTATTTTTACAATATTGCTTCAGATAGTCCTTCTGAAATGAATAAACGTCTGGATGGCATCATGGCCAGTATTTCAATTGGAGATATCCTAGTCTTTCAATCTCCAACATGGAACGGATTTGAGTTTGATCGTCTCTTTTTCGATAAATTAAAGGACATGCAGGTTAAGATTATTTGCTTTATCCATGATGTTGTTCCCCTTATGTTTGATAGTAACTACTATCTCATGAAAGACTATATGTACATGTATAACCTATCGGATGTTTTGATTGTTCCATCTGGACAGATGAAAGAACGCCTGATAGAAGAAGGTTTGACAACTAAGAAGATTCTCATTCAAGGGATGTGGGATCATCCTCATGATTTGTCACTTTATACCCCATCCTTTAAGAAAGAGATTTTTTTTGCAGGAAGTTTAGAGCGTTTTCCAGACTTACAAAATTGGTCTCAAGATACGCCTTTAAGAGTATTTTCAAATAAAGGAGAAGCAAGTTCCAATGCCAGAAATCTTAGCATTGTAGGATGGAAAAAAGATGAGGAACTGTTGCTAGAATTATCAAAAGGTGGATTTGGTCTTGTCTGGGGAACTCATCAGAATGATGGAGAAAGCAACCAATACTATACCTTGAATATATCTCATAAGGTTAGTACCTATTTGACAGCGGGCATTCCAGTCATTGTACCAAATAGCTTGTCAACTGCTAAATTTATAGTAGATCAAGGCTTGGGCTTTATGGCGGATAGTCTGGAAGAGGTTCATGAGATAGTTGATAAAATGAATGTAGAAAAATATCAAGAAATGACGAATCGTATCAAGACCTTTAGCTATTTGTTAAAAGAGGGGTATTTCACTAAAAAGCTACTGGTAGATGCAATCTATCACTTGGGAATTGATTAAGGGAATGAAATGAACAAAACAATTGTATTAGCTGGGGATTGTAACGACACCAGGCAGTTGGAAACAACTATAAAATCTATTTTATATTACAATCGAGATGTTAAAATTTATATTTTAAACCAAGATATCATGCCTGATTGGTTCCGTAAACCACGAAAAATAGCTCGCATGTTAGGTAGTGATATTATTGATGTGAAGTTGCCAGAACAGGATATTTTTCATGCTTGGATCAAGCAAACTCATATTAGCAGTATTGCCTATGCTCGATACTTTATTCCAGATTATATACAAGAAGATACTGTTTTATATTTGGATTGTGATTTACTTGTCAATGATAAATTAGACAGTCTATTTGAGCAGGATATAAAAGAACATTATATCGCAGCGATTAGAGATGCAAATGGTCAAGGTTTCAATACTGGTGTTCTACTAATCAACAATGAAAAATGGCGTCAAGAGAAACTAAAAGAACGGCTAATTGAACAGTCTATCCTAACAATAAAGGAAGTTGAAGAAGGTCGTTTTGAAAATTTTAACGGTGATCAAACGATTTTCAATCAGGTCTTGCAAGATGATTGGTTAGAGCTAGATAGAGCTTACAATTTACAAGTAGGACATGATGTTGTGGCATTATATAATAATTGGCAGGAACATCTGGCTTTTAATGATAAACCAGTTGTGATTCATTTTACGACCTACAGAAAGCCATGGACCACCTTGATAGCCAATCGTTACCGTGATTTATGGTGGCAATTCCATGATTTGGAGTGGAGTCAGATTTTACAACACCATATAGGAGAGTTTGAACTAATATCGCCTCTAGATAAAGAATTTTCTTGTTTAACTTTAACGAATTCCCAAGATTTAGAAGGAATAGAGGAGTTAGTCACAGCTCTACCAGATGTGGTATTTCATATCGCTGCCTGGACGGATATGGGAGATAAGCTAACAAAATTAGCTATACATGATAATGTGAGATTGTATCCACAGATTGTTCCTCCTGTATTAGATAGGTTGAAAAAGTCAACAAGTTTTTATTTGGATATCAATCATGGTAGTGCAGATGAGAACTTTTTAAAATCTTTTAAAGAACAAGGAAAAACGCTATTAGCTTTTCAATCGACTCAGCATGGAGAAATAGGACAAATTGTTTTCGAAAATGGGAAAGTTTCCTTTATGATTGATGCGATAAAAGATTTTAAGAAACAAGGACATTTTACCTGTTTTAGACAACTTCCAAGTTTGACTTGTTTAACGTTTACGGCTTCTCAGGATATTGAACAGCTGGATTACTTGGCTGAACACTTACCCAATGTTGTTTTTCAGGTTGCTGCCTGGACAGATATGGGGCCAAAACTATATGATTTATCTAATCGTTATCCTAATATTCAGCTCTATCCAGCAATTTCTAGAAATAAGTTAGAAGAGTTGAAGGAAAAGATGGATGTTTATTTAGATATCAATCTACTGACTTCAACAGCTGATATGGTTGCAGAAATGGCTCATCTATCTAAACCTATACTAGCCTTTTATAAATCTCAAAATGGGAATAATGGCCAAAGGTTGTATTCAAGTGAACATCCTGAACGAATGTTGGTTGATTTGCAAAAATTGATAAATAAGGATATGCTAGAAAAACCGCTTGATATAATCCAGGTGAAAGGGATAGATGAAACCTTGGATTATATTATTGAACACAACTCTTCTTTAGTTCGTTTTGGAGATGGGGAAATCAATATGCTTGCAGGGCATTCGATTCCCTACCAGGATTATGATGAAGAGTTGGTTTCAATCATGAGGGACATTATCGGCCAAGAAAGTCGAGAAGATTTAGTAGTGTGCCTTCCTGATGCCTTTTCAGATCGTTTCAGGTTTACATCGTGGGCGATTCCATTTTGGAAAGATCACATGGATCATTATATGGATTTTTACAGAGAGTTATGCAGTGATTCATGGTATGGCTCAACCTTTGTATCTCGCCCTTATATCGATTTTGAAGACAAGAGTCAAGCTAAATCCCAATTTCAAAAATTGAAAAGTATCTGGAAAAACCGTGACTTACTTATAGTTGAAGGCGCGACCTCTCGATCAGGTGTAGGGAATGATTTGTTCGATGAGGCAAATTCTATCAAGCGGATAATTTGTCCTTCTCACAGTGCCTTTTCTAGAGTTCATGAAATTGAAGACGAAATTGAAAAGTATGCTGGTGGTCGTTTGATTTTATGTATGCTTGGGCCTACAGCAAAAGTTTTAGCCTATCATTTAAGTCAAAAGGGATACCAAGTATTAGATATTGGTCATATCGATTCAGAGTATGAATGGATGAAGATGGGTGCTAAAACCAAGGTTAAATTTTCACACAAACATACAGCAGAGTATAATTTTGATCAAGATATTGAGTTCATTGAGGATGAAACCTATAATAGTCAGATTGTTGCAAAGATATTAGAATAACTTATAAGTATGATTAATAAGTTCACAATTTTGATTGAACATTTTTAGACAAAAAAAGAAATTAATGAGGGTATCTCTCTAAAATAATAGATATTTTAAATAAAATGAGTCTATTATGAACAGGAATTTGAAGAAACATTTTCATTATTTACCTGGAGGCTACCCAACAACTATATTGCTATATAAATAAAGATTTATTCTATAATTTTAAGATTGTAGGTGAAATGTATGGAATCTTTGATTAGTGTTATTATTCCAGTTTATAATACTGAAAATTATATTGGAGTTTGCTTGGAAAGTCTTGTTAAACAGACTTATACAAATTTTGAAGTGCTTATGATTGATGATGGTTCTACAGATAATTCAGGAAGAATTTGTCAGGAATATACAGAGAATTAATTGATTTGGATTCTTTTGATCATTCATATCGGTTTGTAAGTGGAAAGTTAGTAAGACGAGATGTTGTGGGAGATATTCGTTTTAATACTTTGACAAGCTTGGGTGAGGATATGGAATTTTGGTTTAAAATCTATCTAATCTCACCTAAATCTGTCTATATCAATAGAGATAGTTATATTTATAGAGTAGGTGAAGGCTCTACGAGACATTTTAGTTTACTCAAGGTCAGGTGTGATCTACAGCAACGTGAAAATTTCATAGCTCTTCTTGGTGCTCGAAATATAGATGTTGGTCGATACGTAGACAATTTTGTATCCCTGTTAAAATTTCGAAAAAAAGAACTTGAAGATAAGGATCTATCAGCAACAGATACGATGAAATGGATTAAGGAAACATTATATTTACTTGATAAGTAAGTTAATAAATAGATTTTGATGTTATGTAAAGATGATAGAATAAAATCTATTTGGTTTAATGTATGTAGGACAATAAATAATGTTAGTTAGAATAAATGATAAGGATTTAAAATGGGAAATACCAAACGTGCAGTAGTATTTGCAGGTGATTATGCTTATATTCGACAAATCGAAACAGCGATGAAATCAATCTGTAGACACAATAGTCATTTGAAAATTTATTTGCTAAATCAGGACATTCCCCAGGAATGGTTTAGTCAAATAAGAATATATTTACAAGAGATGGGGGGCGACTTGATTGATTGCAAGTTGATTGGCTTACAGTATAAAATGAACTGGTCTAATAAATTACCTCATATCAATCATATGACCTTTGCACGCTATTTTATTCCAGATTTTGTAACAGAAGATAAAGTTCTCTATCTAGATAGTGATTTGGTTGTGACTGATGATTTGACCGATTTGTTTGAATTAGATTTAGGTGAAAATTATTTGGCTGCAACTCGTTCTTGCTTTGGAGTAGGTCTTGGATTCAATGCTGGTGTTCTCTTGATTAACAACAAAAAATGGTGCTCTGAAAATATCAGGCAACAATTGATTGAATTAACAGAAAAAGAACATGAGAATGTGGCAGAAGGTGATCAGTCAATTTTGAATATGCTTTTTTATGACTCATATATTGAAATAAACGAAACGTTTAATTACCAGATTGGTTTTGATAAAGGGGCCGCAGAACAAGGGCATGCTTGGATTTTGGAAAAATCAATTAATCCACTCCCTAAAGTTTTGCATTATATTTCTAATGATAAACCTTGGAATCAATTTTCTGTAGGTCGTCTCCGTGAAATTTGGTGGAATTATTCTTTTATGGAATGGGGTTATATCGTATCTACTTGGAAAGAAAGGGGAGAGCACTATTCTGCTAATATATTTAAGCCGAAATTAACTTGTATGAATCTAACTAACTCATGGTGTGTTGAGAATATGAAATTTTTAGCTCAGGCTTTACCTGAAGTACATTTTCATGTTGCGGCACACACTTTTATGGCAGATGAGTTAAAAGTTCTATCGAGTTTTCAAAATGTCAGCTTATACCCTAACTCATTTCCAATTCTAATAGAAAAAGTTCTAAAAGAATCTGATATATATTTAGATATAAATCATGAGGATAAATTAGGTTATATTTATGATTTAGTCAAGAAGTATTCTAAGCCTATGCTAGCTTTTGATAATACTCGACTTCCTAATTTCGATGATAGTTCATATGAAAGTATTTGTTCACATGAAAGGCCAGAAGAAATGGTAGAGATTATAAGAAAATACATGGAGAATCAATTATGCAAAAATCAATCGTTCTAGCTACGGATAATAATTACTTGGTACAGGCCGAAACAACAATCAAGTCTATTCTTGTTCATAACACAAATGTATGTATCTATGTTTTGAATAATGATATTGCTCCAGAGTGGTTTAAGTTATTAAATGCGACATTAAGTACAGTAAATTCACAAGTTATTAATATTCGTGTGGATAAGAATATGTTTAACAATTATAAAACAGGAGACTTGATTAACTATACAACTTTTTTTAGATATTTGATTCCGGACTTAGTTCATTCTGATAGGACATTATATTTAGATTGTGATTTGTTAGTAGCAGGAGATTTATCTGAATTATTTACTATTGATATGGAAGGAAAACCTATTGCTGCTGTTGCCAGTCCCTACGCATGGGAAAGTGATTTATATGGTTTTAACGCGGGAGTCTTACTGATCGATAATAAGTTGTGGAGAGAGAATCTTTATATACCCCAGCTTTTAAGTTTGACAGAGGAGAAGCAAGCTGAGGTTGCAATGGCTGACCAAAGTATATTAAATATTTTCTTTCAACATAATTGGAAGGAAATTGACAGCACATATAATTATCTGGTAGGATTGGATTATAATTATAGAGATGCAGAATTGCCGAGATTAGAAAATGAGCTCCCTATAATTATCCATTTCGCAGGAACACACAAACCTTGGCATACTTATAGTAGTACTCGACTTCGTGAACTTTGGTGGAGTTATAGAAATTTGGATTGGTTTGAAATTTTATCAAAAACTGCTAATTTGAATTTTAGACAACGAAGTCATCAATCAAAAAAGCAAATATTTATTTTAACACTGGCTGCAGAAATAGAACATATCCACTTTCTTATCAGTTCTTTATTTGATTGGCATTTTCATATCGCAGCTCCGTGTGATTGCTCTGAACCGTTAACTTCGTTATCTCAGTATACAAATGTGACAGTATATCAAAATGTTTTGCATAGTAAAATTGACTGGTTGTTATCTGATTCAATCGTTTATTTAGATATTAATCACTATATAGAGACGATGAATATTCTTAGTAGAGCGAAAGAGCAAAAACTTAAGATTTTCACGTTTGATACTACAAGGAAATCTAATGATGATAACTTATACGATGGAATATTTTCAATTGATAGACCTGATGAAATGATTTCGGCTATAAAGTTGATTGAGCCAGATTTTTAATAGTTGTTTGAGAGGCTAAGAGTTGAACAGTCTGAAATTTATTGAGTATGTATTACGAAAAATTACTTAACTTGTATTTATAATAAAAATACTTTGATTATTTTTGTAAATATTAAAACTACTTGAATTATTCAATAACTAATTTATAAAATTAAGATAGATTAAAATTTTGAATTTTTGATGATGTTGTGTTTGAGAAGTAGTGATATTTTCAGGTTATTGTTTTGATTTTTAGGGTTTTATATAATGATTGAACCGTTTAAAATTTAGAAATCATGTTAATTTTATGGATAGAGTGAATAAGGGGTTAATAGTTTATGAAGAAAGCAATTGTACTGGGGGCAGATAATGGTTATATGGATAAGGTGGAAACTACCATCAAATCTGTTTGTGCTCACAATCATAATATAAAATTTTACATATTTAACGATGACCTACCCTCTGACTGGTTTCGAATTATGAATTTTAGATTGAAAGCTAATCAGTCTGAAATTGTAAATGTAAAAATTTCTGACCATACTCTTAAAAATTACCGACTAGCAATTAGTTATCTTTCCTACGCAGCTTATTTTCGCTATTTCATAGGAGAATTTGTAGAAGAAGATCGAGCGATTTACCTTGATTCAGATATAATCGTAACATCTTGCTTGGATGAATTGTTTAACATCGATTTGGAAGATTATTGGTTAGCCGGAGTTGCTGATTACTTTGATGGAGATTATACGGGTGGATTTAACTCGGGAATGATGGTTATTCCTGTTAAAAAGTGGAAGGAAAGTGATATAGCCAATCAACTCTTACAATTAACAGAACAATACCATCAAACAGTATTTGGAGATCAGGGGATTTTAAATATCTTATTTAAGGAAAAGTGGAAAAAATTGGGGCGCCTCTATAATTTTATGGTTGGTATGGATACGCTGGCTCAAGTTGTGAATGATGAGTCTTGGTATCAATCGTCTTTACCTGATAGTATTTTGCCAAAAGTTATTCATTATACGGGCGATAAACCTTGGTATCACTTATCAAAGAATCGTTATAGATCTATATGGTGGTTTTATTATAGTGTGGAGTGGTCAGATATTCTTCTGAGAAAAAATCCTATAAAAGGTCAATTATTGAGCGATTTTAATACTCTTATTGAACCTCCTCTTTTTCATACTGCGATATTTACAGATTCATGTGAATTGGAACAGATTGAAAGGTTATTAATAGAGTTTCCTCAGGTACATTTTTCGATTTTAGCACACACTTCATTTGCTTCGTCTGTTATTGACTTACAACAATTTTCAAATGTATCTGTATATCCGGGATTCATTCCTTTTACATTTGATGAAGTGTTAAAAAATCTTGATTTTTATTTAGATATTAACCATGGAAATCAAATAGCTGATATTATTAGTAAAGTTCGTGCATTGGGCAAACCAATCTATTCCTTTGATGTTACTAATCATGATGATACAGGTTATAATAAAGTTTATGAGGTTTCTGAAATTATGCAAATGATTAAAGATATAAAAATGTATCTTGGAACAATAAAATAGGGATAACAGAGATGAATAAAATAATAGCGATGGGGGCCGATAATGGCTATATGAATAAGGTAGAGACAACCATTAAATCAATAGCAGCTTTTAACGATCATTTTAAAATCTATGTATTTAATGATGATTTGCCATCAGAATGGTTTCGTGTTATGAATAGGCGTTTAGCCCCACTTAATTCGGTGGTAGTTAATGTAAAAATTTCAGATAACAATTTGCGAAAATACAATCTCCCAACACCTCATTTATCATATGCTGCTTATTTTCGTTTTTTTATTCCAGATATGATAACTGAGGATAAAGTATTGTATTTGGATTCTGATATTATAATCAATGATGATTTAACGAATCTTTTTGAAATTGATTTAGGTAATAGTCCTGTAGCTGCAGTCAGAGATGAATTGCAAGAAACAAATTTTAATTCGGGGGTATTGCTTATTAATAATTCTTATTGGAGAGCTTACTCAATCTCAAGGCAACTTTTTAATGTGGCTGATCAATATCATGAAGTTGAGTTTGGAGATCAAGGAATCTTAAATCGTTTTTTTGTAGGGCAATGGAAAGAACTAGATTTCAAGTATAATTTTATGGTTGGTATGGATACCATTGCTGAGCGATTTCAAAAAAACGAATGGTATGAAAAAGCAAATCAATATGAGTCTCTAATTTCCATTATTCATTACACAGATAGTAAACCTTGGTCATCAGTGTATAATAATCGTTTAGGAGATAGATGGTGGTTTTATTATGGTATGGAGTGGTCAGATATTATTCTACGAAAAGAGATTATTAAGCATGGTTTAGAAGTAGTTACAGAAAAAGAAAAGTATCACACTGCAATTTTTACGAATGCTTGTGAGATGGAACATCTGGAGTATTTAATAAAAGCACTACCAGAGGTTCATTTTCATATTCTAGCGCATACTAATTTCGCCTCTCAAGTAGTTGATTTACAACGTTATTTAAATGTGTCAATCTATCCTCAGTTTAATCGTTATAATTTTGAAAACATACTAAATAGAATAGATTTCTATTTAGATATTAATCATTACAATGAAATTATGAATATTATTCAAGAGGTTCATAGACTCGGTAAACCGATTTTTTCATTTGACAATACAAGCAAAGATCAGACAGGTAAAAGTTTTATTTTTTCTTCGCTTGCTCCTGAAACGATGGTAGAAGAAATTATTACTTATCTCAATTCTTTGCATAAATAAATTAGTCAGTTATTGTAAATATTTAATAAATAATTTATCAGATGTAGTATTTAGCAACTAGTAATGAGAGGTGTGAAATGACTAGAAAATCTATTGTATTAGCGGCAGATAATGCCTATCTTATTCCTTTAGAGACGACTATAAAGTCTGTTTTGTATCACAATAGGGATGTTGATTTTTATATTCTTAATAGTGATATAGCTCCTGAATGGTTCAAATTATTGGGAAGTAAAATGGAAGTTGTAAATTCAACAATCCATAATGTACACATTGATAGAGAACTTTTTGAAGACTATAAAACAGGGCCACATTTAAACTATGCTTCTTACTTTAGATTTTTTGCGACAGAAGTGGTTGAATCTGATAGAGTATTGTATTTGGATTCTGATATCATCGTAACTGGAGACTTAACTTCTCTATTTCTGATAGATTTAAAAGGACATTCTATTGGAGCTGTTGATGATGTCTATGCCTATGAAGGACGAAAATCTGGATTTAATTCTGGAGTTTTGTTAATGGATGTTGCAAAGTGGAAAGAAGATTCTATTGTTAATAGTTTATTGGAATTAGCAGCTGGGCAGAATCAAGCTGTTCACCTTGGGGATCAGAGTATATTGAATATTTACTTTGAAAATCAATGGCTACCATTAGAAGAAAATTATAACTATATGGTTGGTGTTGATATTTATCGTTTAGATCAGGAGTGTGAACGTTTGGATGACAATCCACCTACAATTGTTCACTATGCTAGTCATGATAAGCCATGGAATACATACAGTATATCTAGATTACGTGAATTATGGTGGGTGTATAGAGACCTAGATTGGACTGAGATTGCTTTTAAATATTCTAACCTCGATTACTTTGTACGATCAAAGCAATCTGAGAAGAATGCTTTTGTTGCAACATGGGTATTAGAAGTGGAGCATTTAGAGTTCTTAATTCGTGAGTTACCTGATTGGCATTTTCATATTGCTGCTCCAGTGTATTGTGCATCTGCTTTAACTAATCTTTCTATTTATAAAAATGTAACGATTTACCAAAATATTATTCATAAAAGGATAGAGTGGCTATTAGATGATGCAACTCTCTATTTAGACATTAACCATGGGGCTGAGGTCTTCGATGTTTTGTCTAAAGCTAGAGAGCGAGGAAGAAAAATCTTTACCTTTGAAAATACTAGAAAGTCATCTGATGATAGTATGTATGATGGTATTTTTTCTATAGATAGACCTGAAGAAATGGTTAGAGTTTTAAGGAAATTAGAAGTTTGATCTTTACCATCTGGTGTAAAAATAATATATAATAAAAGTGAGATTTGACCCCAAAGCAAATAAAGGAGTATTTTGTGACTAAGATTTATTCGTCAATAGCAGTAAAAAAAGGACTATTTACCTTATTTCTACTGTTTATCTATGTATTGGGAAGTCGTATTACTCTCCCTTTTGTTAATTTGAATTCCAAAGATTTCTTAGGTGGTTCAACAGCCTACCTAGCTTTTTCAGCAGCCCTTACAGGTGGAAACCTAAGAAGTTTATCTATTTTTTCTATAGGATTATCACCTTGGATGTCTGCAATAATCTTGTGGCAGATGTTTTCTTATTCTAAAAAATTGGGGCTAAGTTCTACAGCAATTGAAATTCAAGATCGTCGAAAAATGTATCTGACCTTGCTGATTGCTGTTATTCAATCCTTGGCGGTTAGCTTGAGCTTACCAGTACAATCCTCCTACTCGGCAATTTTGGTTGTTTTAATGAATACCTTGTTGCTGATAGCAGGAACAATTTTTCTTGTTTGGTTGTCAGATTTAAATGTTAGCATGGGGATTGGGGGTTCTATTGTCATTCTCCTATCCAGCATTGTTTTAAATATCCCTCAGGATGTTATTGAAACTTTTAAACTGGTTCATATCCCTACAGAGATTGTTGTCTTGCTTGTTTTTATGACCATTATATTTTCTTATATGCTTGCCATTATGTATCGCGCGCGTTATCTAGTGCCAGTCAATAAGATAGGACTTCACAATCGTTTTAAACGCTATTCTTATCTTGAAATCATGTTGAATCCTGCAGGTGGAATGCCCTATATGTATGTGATGAGTTTCCTGAGTGTACCAGCTTACCTGTTCATCTTGCTTGGATTTATTTTCCCTAATCATTCAGGATTGGAGACTTTATCAAAGGAATTTATGATTGGAAAGCCTTTGTGGGTCTATGTTTATATTTCGGTCTTATTTTTATTTAGTATCATTTTTGCTTTTGTTAATATGAATGGAGAAGAGATTGCAGACCGCATGAAAAAATCTGGAGAATACATTTATGGAATTTATCCAGGTGAGGATACTAGTCGATTTATTAACCGATTGGTCCTTCGTTTCTCAGTCATAGGTGGTCTCTTTAATGTGATCATGGCAGGTAGTCCCATGCTTTTTGTTTTATTTGATGAAAAGTTATTAAGATTGGCAATGATTCCAGGCTTGTTTATGATGTTTGGAGGCATGATTTTTACGATTAGAGACGAGGTCAAGGCTTTAAGGCTAAATGAGACCTATAAACCTTTGATTTAGGAGACTTTTATGTATTATTTTATTCCAGCTTGGTATGGTTCTGAGAGGAAATGGCATGCAGATATCACTCCATGGTATTTTTCTCATTTTCGTCTAGAGTTTGACGATACCTTTCATCAGATTCGGCTCTTTCAAGAGCAAGATACAGATTCTCGTCTATTAGTATTAGCTTACCAGCCTCATCTACGTTATTTTTTACATAGACATGGTGTGTTAGAAACGGATACTTATTCCGTTTTTGATGTTATGCAAGATTTTCATAATCTCCATACCCAAGTGTTAAACATTAGAGATATTGAGTGGGATGATGACTGTGAATTTATTTATAGTCCCTTTACGATTATCGTTCAAAAAAATGGGAAGAAATTTGCTAAGGTTGAACACGGAGTTGAAGGTTTCATCAGTGATATACAGTATTTTGAACCGAATGGTCAAATACATATGCACTATATCATGGATGATCGTGGCTTTGTATCGAGTGTTATCTTTTTTGAAGATGGGCAAGTGGCTTATCAAGAATATCTGAATCCCAAGGGAGTGTGGCAATTCAGAGAGCGTTTAAAAGAAGGCGGACGGGTAGAAGTCAATCCAATTTTTGGTTATCGCTTTAAAGCGCTTATCTATCAAGACATGGGAGACTTGGTGGCAGAATTTTTTGAGAATTATCTGCAACAGTATGTGAAGGACCAGGATATTTTTATGCTTCCTTCTCATTCTCATCATAATCAGCTGGTCTTAGACCGCTTACCTAAGAAAAATCCGAAACTGTTGAGTCTTTTCATTGGACGTAATCCTCAAGATACCTTTAGGGATTTAGAATTAACTTTTGAAAAATCAGATTTGATTTTGGTGGATAGAGAGGATAGTTTACGATTGTTGCAGGAGTTGTATCCTGAACGAATGCATCAATTTTATCATTTATCATCTTTTGACACCCGTTTACGATTGGGACGAAGCCAAACTAAGAAAGAATCCATCATTTATTATCAACTGGATTTTGAGCAGGGGATTGATAAGGAAGCTCTGCTTCAAGTCTTGTCCTTTGTCGCTGAAAATAAAGATACTGAGGTGATTTTTGGAGCATTTGCTGCTAGTCAAGATCAAATGAATGAAGTGGAAGGGATTGTTGAGTCTTTCATCCAAGAAAACATTCAATACGAAAGTCTGGGAAAGGCGATTGATTATGGTGATGCAGAAAATCCTCTAGAAGAAAATCAACACCAGGACTTACGCATGCAGTTTGTCAACTTGAATGATGAGTTAGATTTGATAAAAAACCTAGAATTTGTCCGTTTGATTGTGGATTTGAATAGACATCCTCATCTCTACACACAGATAGCTGGTATTAGTGCAGGGATTCCTCAAATCAACCTAGTTGAAACCGTCTATGTTGAACATCTGAAAAATGGTTATTTGTTAGCAGATGTGACAGAATTTTCTAAGGCAGCACATTATTACACAGATAGATTGAAAGAGTGGAATGAGTCCTTGATTTATTCGATTGATAAGATTAAGGAGCACACTGGACAACGATTTATTGAAAAGTTAAAAAAATGGATAGAGGAGGTTAAAAATGTCAAAGGAACTTAATATTTTACAGATAGGACTTACCAATTGGGGAAATCAGTATGACATTCCTGAAAATATGAGTTGGTATCATTTTTACCCCAATTCATCAGTAGCCCTTCGTGAAATAATAGAAAAAGAGGATATTAGCCGTTTTCATGCAGTTTTAATAGAAGAGGGTCAGTATGCTAAAGACTTATTTTCCTTTGTAAAATATTTTGAACCTTATACTTTATTTTATAACCAGAATATACAAATAAATGACAGAGAGGTTGTGGATTTTCTAAAAAAACGATGTGCACAAGCAATTGATTTTTCAAGTCCCCAACAATTAATCAATGATTTGAGTAAATCTCTTTTTGGCGGTGGGTATGGTGATAAACTCTTTCCTTCAACGATACAAGTGAATCCAAATTTTACAGGAGCTATTTTTTATCAAGGATTGGATTATGTCGGTTTGGAAGGTGGATTTGGACAAGATTTTACCCAACTTGCCTATTGGGCTTATAATATAGTGGTTCAAAAAACACTCCCTATTGAGTTGTGGCTTGAATATGAAAAGCAAGGAAATTGTGACTTTCGTTTGGTTATTCGTAAAATATGGAGTGGCTCTGTTGATGATTTCTTTGAAGAGACAATAGTGTCTGAAAAAGACTTGGAGCAAGCACTTTTTATGGATAGTCGAGATGGAGATTACTTTCTCTCGATATCCGTTGAAGCAAGAGGTCATGGAACTATCAAACTTGGTAATCTTCACCAACGTTGGAGTCGAAAACAATTTGGTAAGTTTGTTCTTGGTGGAAATATCCTACATGATTCCAAGCGTGATGAAATAAACTATTTCTTCCATCCAGGTGATTTTAGACCGCCTTTAGCTATCTATTTTGCAGGTTATCGACCTGCAGAAGGATTCGAGGGTTACTTTATGATGAAAACTCTAGGATGTCCCTTCATTTTATTTTCTGATCCACGTTTAGAGGGGGGAGCTTTTTATCTAGGAACGGATGAGCTAGAGGGAAAGGTCAAAGAGACGATTGCTCATTATCTTGATTATTTAGGCTTTGATCGCAAGGATTTGATTTTATCAGGCCTTTCTATGGGAACGTTTCCGGCTCTCTATTATGGTGCTTCTTTTGAACCTCATGCTATTATAGTTGGTAAGCCCTTGGCAAACTTAGGAACCATAGCTAGCCGCGGACGTTTAGCAAGTCCTAGAGTTTTTCCTACGAGTTTTGATGTTTTAAAACATCAAACTGGAGGAGTAAGCCTAAATCACATGTTGGAGTTAGACCAGCGTTTTTGGAAAGTATTTAAACAAGCAAATTTTTCAAAGACAACCTTTGGTTTGTCCTACATGAAGGATGAAGATATGGATCCTCAGGCTTATGAGAATCTAGTTACTTATTTATGTAATACAGGTGCCAAGATTTTATCTAAAGGAACTGCTGGGCGACACAATGATGATACAGATACCAATATTGCTTGGTTTCTTCACTTTTATCGAATGGTACTAGCAAGTGGTTTTGGAAGGGAGAAAGAATGATTATCACACAGAGACAGTCTATTCATTGGGGAGAAGTGGGCGGGACTTATATGTACGGGTCAACTGTATCTTATTACCCTGACAAAAGTGTTCGTCTGTATAATCCTCTATTGCCATCTGGTGAAATTCTAAAGACTTGGTTTTCTAGTGTAAATTACCAGGCTGCACGGACTCAGCCCCAGCTTCCTTTACTAAAAAGAAATCAGGAATATCAACTATCACTGGTTTTTGATTGTCAGCCTGAAAATGGAGTTTATACCAAGATAACTTTTTTTGACCGCTATGGTGATATTTTAGAAGAAAAGGTAGAAAAAGTGAAAGATTTTATATTTACTTATCCAGAAGATAGTTATACTTATCAAGTTTCTCTTTTAAGTGCTGGTTTTGAATCCATAACTTTTTATCATTTTTCTATCAAGGAGATCAGAAGTGTTTAGACATTTAGGTCAAGATTTCCAGCTTAGGAAAGTGAAAAAGATTTTAAAGAGGATTAATAGCTTAAAAGGCAAGATGTCCTCTCTTTCGGATCAAGAATTAGTGGCTAAAACAGTGGAGTTTCGTCAGCGTCTTTCCAAGGGAGAAAGTCTAGATGATCTTTTAGTAGAAGCTTTTGCTGTGGCGCGTGAAGCAGACAAGCGGATTTTAGGGATGTTCCCCTATGATGTTCAGGTCATGGGAGCGATCGTCATGCACTATGGAAATGTTGCTGAGATGAACACAGGGGAAGGGAAAACCCTAACAGCCACCATGCCGGTCTATTTGAACGCTCTTTCAGGAGAGGGTGTGATGGTTGTTACGCCTAATGAGTATTTAGCAAAGCGTGATGCAGAGGAAATGGGCCAAGTTTATCGTTTCCTAGGCTTGACCATTGGGGTACCATTTGTGGAAGATCCAAAGAAGGAAATGAAAGCTGAAGAAAAGAAACGTATCTATGCTTCGGATATCATCTATACAACCAATAGTAATTTAGGTTTTGATTACCTAAATGATAATCTGGCTTCGAATGAAGAAGGTAAGTTTTTGCGACCTTTTAACTATGTCATTATTGATGAAATTGATGATATTTTACTTGATAGTGCACAAACTCCTCTGATTATTGCGGGTTCTCCCCGTGTTCAGTCTAATTACTATGCAATCATTGATACACTGGTGACAACGCTGGTCGAGGGAGAAGATTATATTTTCAAAGAGGAGAAGGAGGAGATCTGGCTTACTACTAAGGGTGCCAAGTCTGCTGAAAGTTTCCTAGGAATTGATAATTTATATAAGGAAGAACATGCGTCCTTTGCTCGTCATTTAGTTTATGCGATTCGAGCCCATAAACTTTATACTAAAGACAAGGACTATATCATTCGTGGAAATGAGATGGTATTGGTGGATAAGGGGACTGGTCGTTTAATGGAAATGACCAAATTGCAGGGAGGTCTCCATCAGGCCATTGAAGCCAAGGAACACGTGAAGTTGTCTCCTGAAACGAGGGCAATGGCCTCCATCACCTATCAAAGTCTTTTTAAGATGTTTAAAAAAGTATCTGGTATGACGGGGACAGGAAAGGTAGCAGAAAAAGAATTTCTTGAGACTTATAATATGGCCGTTATTCGGATTCCAACCAATCGTCCTAAGCAACGGATTGATTATCCAGATAATCTCTATGTGACTTTACCGGAGAAAGTTTATGCGTCTTTAGAATACATCAAAGAATACCATGCTAAGGGGAATCCTTTATTGGTTTTTGTCGGTTCAGTTGAAATGTCTCAGCTTTATTCATCGCTCTTGCTTCGTGAAGGGATTGCCCACAATGTTCTCAATGCCAATAATGCTGCGCGTGAAGCCCAAATCATCGCTGAATCAGGTCAGATGCGAGCAGTAACAGTTGCAACATCTATGGCAGGACGTGGTACAGATATCAAGCTTGGTAAGGGAGTTGCTGAGCTTGGTGGATTGATTGTCATTGGAACAGAGCGGATGGAGAGTCAGCGGATTGACCTTCAAATCCGTGGTCGTTCTGGCCGGCAGGGAGATCCTGGGATGAGTAAGTTTTTTGTATCCTTAGAGGACGATGTTATTAAGAAATTTGGTCCTTCTTGGGTGCATAAAAAGTACAAAGATTACCAAGTTAAAGATATGACACAACCAGAGATTCTTAAGGGACGCAAGTATCGGAGATTAGTTGAAAGAGCTCAGCATGCCAGTGATAGTGCTGGGCGTTCGGCACGTCGTCAGACCTTAGAGTATGCTGAGAGCATGAATATCCAACGTGATATGGTTTACAAGGAACGCAATCGTCTAATAGATGGTTCTCGTGACTTGGAAGATGTTGTTGATGAAATCATTACTAGCTACATAGATCAAGTGACTTCTTCAGAATATGAAAGCCGAGAGCTACTCTTCCACTTTATAGTGACCAATATTAGTTTTCATATTAAAGAGGTTCCAGACTATGTAAATGTGACTGACAAAACTGCAGTTCGTAGCTTTATGAAACAGGTGATTGATAAAGAACTTTCTGAAAAGAAAGAATTACTTGATCAACATGGTCTGTATGAACAGTTTTTACGACTCTCCATGCTCAAGGCTATTGATGACAACTGGGTAGAGCAGGTAGACTATCTACAACAGTTATCTATGGCTATAGGTGGTCAGTCTGCTAGTCAGAAAAACCCGATTGTAGAGTATTATCAAGAAGCCTACGCGGGATTTGAAGCTATGAAAGAACAAATCCGTGCGGATATGGTTCGTAATCTCCTGATGGGCTTGGTTGAAGTCACTTCTAAGGGTGAGATTATGACTCATTTTCCATAAGAGGAGAAAATATGACAATTTATAATATAAATTTAGGACTTGGATGGGCTAGTAGCGGTGTTGAATACGCCCAAGCCTACCGTGCTGGTGTTTTTCGGAAATTAAATCTGTCCTCTAAGTTTATCTTTACAGATATGATTTTAGCGGATAACATTCAGCACTTAACAGCCAATATTGGTTTTGATGATGAGCAAGTTATCTGGCTTTATAATCACTTTACAGATATCAAGATTGCACCGACTAGCGTGACGGTTGAGGATGTTTTGTCTAAGTTTGACGGTGTTGAAAGTCGTAGAGAAAAGAATGGCAAGGTTTTGCGTGTCTTCTTTTCTGACCAAGATAAGTTTGTCACCTGTTATTTGGTGGATGAGAACAAGGACTTGGTCCAGTATGTAGAGTATGTTTTTAAGGGCAACCTGATTCGTAAGGATTACTTTTCTTATACGCGTTATTGTAGCGAGTATTTTGCTCCCAAGGACAATGTTGCAGTCCTATACCAACGAACTTTTTACAATGAAGACGGAACTCCAGCCTATGATATCTTGATGAATCAAGGGAAGGAAGAAGTTTACCGTTTTAAGGATAAGATTTTCTATGGGAAGCCAGCCTTCATGCGTGCTTTTATGAAATCCTTGAATTTGAACAAGTCAGATTTGGTCATTCTCGATAGGGAGACAGGTATTGGACAGGTTGTGTTTGAGGAAGCACAAGCGGCGCATTTAGCGGTAGTCGTTCATGCGGAGCATTATAGTGAAAATGCTACAAATGAGGATTACATCCTCTGGAACAACTATTATGACTATCAGTTTACCAATGCAGATAAGGTTGACTTCTTTATCGTATCCACTGACAGACAAAAGGAAGTGTTGCAAGAGCAATTTGCCAAATACACCCAGCACCAACCAAAGATTGTTACCATTCCTGTAGGCAGTATTGATGCATTAACTGAGTCAAGTCAGGGACGTAAGCCATTTTCATTGATTACTGCTTCGCGTCTTGCTAAAGAAAAACACATTGATTGGTTGGTCAAGGCGGTCATTGAGGCGCGTAAGGAAATCCCTGAATTAACCTTTGATATCTATGGTAGTGGTGGAGAGGATTCTCTGCTTCGAGACATTATTGCAACTCATCAGGCTGAGGATTATATCCAACTCAAGGGACATGCGGAACTTTCGCAGATTTATAGTCAGTATGAAGTCTACTTGACTGCTTCAACCAGCGAAGGCTTTGGTTTGACCTTGATGGAAGCTATTGGTTCAGGCCTTCCTCTAATCGGTTTTGATGTGCCTTATGGTAATCAGACCTTTATAGAGGATGGGAAAAATGGTTATCTGATTCCAAGTTCATCTGACCATGTGGAAGATCAAATCAAGCAAGCTTATGCAGCCAAGATTTGTCAATTGTATCAAGAAAATCGTTTGGAAGCCATGCGTGCCCATTCTTATCAGATTGCAGAAGGCTTCTTAACCGAAGAAATTTTAGAAAAGTGGAAGAAAACAGTAGAGGAGGTGCTCCATGATTGAACTTTATGATCGTTATAGTCAGGAAAGTCGAGATTTACATGAAAGTCTCATGGCTACTGGTCTTTCTCATCTTGGAGTAGTCATCGATGCAGATGGTTTTCTGCCTGATGGTCTAGTATCTCCTTTTACCTATTATCTAGGATATGAAAAGGGAAAACCTCTCTATTTTAACCAAGTCCCTGTTCCAGCTTTTTGGGAAATTTCAGGAAATAATCAGTCTGCTCGTATTGAAGATATGACAGAGGAGAGAGCTCTTATTCATTATGCTGATGGAATGCAGGCTCGCTTGGTAAAACAGGTAGATTGGAAAGACCTGGAAGGTAGAGTCCGTCAGGTTGACCATTATAATCGCTTCGGAGCTTGCTTTGCTACAACAACCTTTAGCGCAGATAGTGAGCCGGTGATGACGGTTTACCAAGATGTCAATGGTCAGGAAGTTTTACTTGAAAACCATGTAACGGGTGATATCTTATTGACCTTACCTGGTCAGTCCATGCGTTACTTTGCAAATAAGGTTGAATTTATCACCTTCTTTTTGCAAGATTTGGAAATCGATACCAGTCAGCTTATCTTTAATACTCTAGCGACACCTTTCTTAGTTTCCTTCCATCATCCAGATAAGTCTGGATCAGATGTTTTGGTTTGGCAGGAACCCCTCTATGACGCCATTCCAGGCAATATGCAGTTGATTTTGGAAAGCGATGATGTGCGTACTAAGAAAATTATCATTCCAAACAAGGCGACTTATGAGCGCGCTTTGGAGTTAACTGACGAGAAATACCATGATCAGTTTGTGCACTTGGGTTACCATTATCAGTTTAAACGCGATAATTTCCTAAGACGAGATGCCTTAATCTTGACTAATTCAGATCAGATTGAGCAAGTGGAAGCAATCGTAGAAGCCCTGCCTGATGTCACTTTCCGCATCGCAGCGGTGACAGAGATGTCTTCTAAGCTCTTAGATATGCTTCGTTATCCTAATGTGGTCCTTTACCAGAATGCTAGTCCACAGAAGATTCAGGAACTGTATCAACTGTCGGATATTTACTTGGATATCAATCACAGCAATGAGTTGTTGCAGGCAGTACGTCAGGCCTTTGAACACAATCTCTTGATTCTTGGATTCAACCAAACGGTACACAATAGACTTTATATCGCTCCAGACCATCTATTTGAAAGTAGTGAGGTTTCTGCTTTGATTGAGACCATTAAACTGGCTCTTTCAGATGTTGATCAAATGCGTCAGGCACTTGGCAAACAAGGCCAGCATGCAAACTATGTTGACTTGGTGCGATATCAGGAAACCATGCAAACCGTTTTAGGAGGCTAATATGTCAGACGAAGATTTATTTTACAAAGACGTTGAAGGTCGCATGGAGGAGTTGAAACAAAAACCTATCAAGAAGGAAAAAGAAACCCGAGGGGAAAAGATTAGTAAAACTTTTTCACTCATCTTGGGTTTAATGATTCTAATCGGTTTGTTCTTTACTTTGCTAGGAATTTTGAGGTAGGCCTATGATTGACATACTGATTGTTTTAACTATTGTCCTCTCTCTTGCTTTGATTGTATTGGTAACCATACAACCCCGCCAAAATCAATTATTCTCTATGGATGCCACCAGTAATATTGGTAAACCAAGCTACTGGCAGAGCAACACCCTGGTAAAGGTCTTCACTTTATTGGTGAGTTTGGCCTTATTCATCCTACTATTAACCTTTATGGTGCTAACTTACAAATAAAAGAAAACTCCAGATTTTCACTTTTTGTGATTGGTCTGAAGTTTTCTTTTTTACTGTCCATATTTTTTGTAAAAGTCAACTTTTACTTGGATGAAGGTTTTGGCTTCACGTAGGAGTTGAAGAAGGGTGGCTCGGGTTTCAAATTCTTCTCTTGTCTTGGGTAGACTGCGGTTACGGAAGACTTCCAGATAGCGTTCGATTTCATCTAGTAAATCAGAAGCAGGATTGGTCTGGCTCAGTTGACCGGCAATTTTTGAAAAGAGTTGGGCTAAAATTAGGCTCTCACTGGCAGCTAGGTGACAGGTGTTGATTTGTTGGGCCATATTTCGCAGGATACGACTTTGTCGCTGTCTCATTTCAAAATAGTGGATATGGTAGTCGGTCTGGTGAAAGAGGTGGTCAGAGTGATCTAGATAGACCAGTCTGAGGGCTTCTTCCAAAAGTGTGTCCAATTCGTCAACTAACTGTGCTCGGTTGCGTCCATCCCCTCTGGATAAATAATATTTGAAGCGTTGAAGAATATCTTTTAACTTTTCTTCTACCAATGTGTGGTAGTGATGAATTTCCTCTTCTCGTGAAGGCATATAGAGATTAACCAGTAAGGCAAATCCTGTACCGATAGCAAAGAGAAGGAATTCATTGACTAGAAGGTCTGGAGAGGTTGATTTTTGCACCAAGAGATGGCTAACCAAAACAGTGCTTGGTGTGATGCCAATTTCCCAGCCCATCTTGTAGGCTAGAGGCACATAGAGGGCTAGATAGAGGCCGAGGCTCCAGATATGAAATCCGCTCAAGTGAAAAGCCAGAACACCGATAGTTAGAGCTAGGAGCATGGAAAAGAGTCGATTGCGGGCCAGTTTTAAGGTACTTCTACGGGTATCGGATAGGCTCAAGAGGGCGATGATTCCAGCCGAGACAGCTGAGGAGAGATTGAGAAAATAAGCAAGAAGGCAGGCAAGACAGGTAGCTAAGATGAGCTTGGTCGTACGTTGGCTAATAGACATAAGGATTTCCTAGTAAGTTAGAATAAAAGCGGAAAAGACAAGACCTGAGCAGGCTTGCCTTTATGAGTTATTTTTTACGGGCTGCCGCGTATTCGGCAACGGCAGTAAAGAGGACATCTGTTGAAGAGTTGAGAGCTGTTTCACATGAGTCTTGGATGACCCCAATCACAAATCCAACACCGACAACTTGCATGGCAATATCGTTAGAAATACCAAAAAGGCTACAAGCAACTGGGATAAGAAGGAGGGAACCTCCGGCAATACCAGAAGCACCACAGGCTGAGATTGCTGCTACTACACTGAGGACAAAGGCTGTCGCAAAGTCAACAGGGATTCCCAAAGTATTTACTGCAGCAAGGGTCAAAACGTTAATAGTAATCGCTGCTCCGGCCATGTTGATAGTAGAACCGAGTGGGATAGAAACCGAATAGGTATCTGGATCTAGTCCGAGGTCGTGGCAAAGTTTCATATTGACAGGGATGTTGGCCGCAGAACTACGAGTGAAGAAGGCTGTCACACCACTGACACGCAAACATTTCAAAACGAGGGGATAAGGATTTCTCTTCATAAAGAGGAAGGCAATTAGTGGATTGACTACCAGAGCCACAAAGAACATAGTTGTCACCAAGAGGGCAAGCAAGATTCCGTAGTTAGCTAGACTTCCGATCCCCTTATCAGAGATGGTTTTGAAGACAAGGCCAAGGATTCCAAATGGAGCTAGGTTGATGATCCATTCGACAATCTTAGAAGTCACATCAGCCATAGTTTTCAGCAATTCTTTACTATTTTTGCTGGCCTCTCTCATAGCAATACCGAAAACAACTGCCCAAGACAGGATACCGATGTAGTTGGCTGTGACAAGGGCATTGACTGGATTGTCAACCAGTTTGAGCAAGAGATTGCTGAGGACCTGGCCAATCCCATCTGGTGGTGCGATTTCTGTATTGGCACTATTTAAGGTAATCTCAACAGGGACTATGAAACTTGCTAGTACAGCGATAAGGGTAGCAGCAAAGGTTCCCACCAAGTAAAGGAAGATAACGGTTTTCATGTTGCTATCTTGTCCCTTTTGATGTTGGGAAAGGGCGTTAGCAACGAGGGCAAAGACTAGAATAGGTGCGATGGCTTTTAGACCGCCAACAAATAGATCTCCGAGTAGACCAATTCCTGAAATGTTAGGAAGTGTCAGTCCTAGGGTTCCTCCAATAAGCATACCAATCAAAATCCGTTTGATTAGGCTTGCCTTATTCCAAGCATGAATGAATTTTTTCATAACAACCTCCTTAGTTGTGTAATGTTTATGATTATAGTATAAATATGAACTAAAATCAAGAATTTTCTGTCTATTTTGGCTATTATTTTTGAATATTTATGGAGATTCATCACTTGTGAAAGTATGGTATAATAAATGAAAGGAGTTTTCTATGCAAGAATTTTTTAAAACCTACCTCAATAAGCTTGATGTTACAACGATTATTGAGAATATCTTAACCAAGTTAATTTCTCTGTTATTCCTATTTTTACTCTTTTATATAGCTAAGAAACTGCTCCATACCATGGTGCAGAGAATTGTTAAACCTTCTCTAAAAATGTCTCGTCATGATGTCGGGCGTCAGAAAACCATCTCACGTTTATTATAGAATGTGTTTAATTATACCCTTTATTTCTTTTTGCTTTACTGTATCTTGTCTATTTTGGGTTTACCAGTTTCTAGTTTGCTGGCAGGTGCTGGGATTGCTGGGGTGGCCATTGGTATGGGAGCCCAAGGTTTTCTGTCTGATGTCATCAATGGCTTTTTCATCCTCTTTGAACATCAACTGGATGTGGGAGATGAGGTCGTTCTGACAAATGGGCCTATTACTGTATCGGGCAAGGTTGTCAGCGTCGGCATTCGAACAACGCAACTCAGAGGAGAAGACCAGGTTCTGCACTTCGTTCCCAATCGGAATATCACCGTTGTCAGCAATTTCTCTCGGACAGACCAGGCCTGAAATTTTAGCAGATTTATGGTACAATAGAAAGAGTTTGGTAAAGGAGAGAAGATGTTTTTAGAAAAACAGTTGGGCAATGGTTGTACCTGGATTAACCTAGATTTGGACAAGTTGAAAAAACTAGAGGACCTTTCTGAAATCTACGGTTTGGACAAGGAAACCATCGAATACGCGCTGGATAGAAATGAGCGCGCTCACATGGATTATCACCGTGAAAATGGGACTGTGACCTTTATCTACAATGTCTTGAACTTGAAAAAGGATAAGGAATACTACGAAGCTTTTCCTATGACCTTTATCGTGGAACATCGTCGCCTGATTACCATTAGTAATACCAAGAACGCCTATGTCATTGAACAGATGATCCGTTATCTGGAGAATCATGACACGCTTTCGATTTATAAGTTTCTCTTTGCCAGTCTGGAAATCATCAGCAATGCCTACTATCCTGTCATCGAGCAGATGGACAAGAGTAATGATGAGGTCAATGGGCTCTTGCGTCAGCGAACAACTAAGAAAAATCTTTTTGCGCTGTCCGACTTGGAGACTGGTATGGTTTACCTCACTGCGGCTGCCAAGCAAAATCGCATGTTGCTCGAGCATATTCAAGGGCATGCCCTCTATCGCAGTTTTAACGAGATTGAGAGAGAACAGTTTGATGATGCCATGATTGAGGCTCATCAGCTGGTATCCATGACAGACTTGATTTCTCAAGTACTCCAACAACTATCAGCATCTTACAACAACATCCTAAACAATAATCTGAATGATAATTTGACAACCTTGACCATCATTTCAGTCTTGCTAGCGGTTTTGGCAGTCGTGACAGGCTTTTTCGGAATGAATGTTCCCCTACCTTTAACAGATGAGCCCCATGCTTGGCTCTACATCAGTTTGGCTAGTGCTGGGTTGTGGATTGTCTTGTCATTGTTACTAAGGAAAATTGCGAAAAAAAGTTAAGAAAAGGAGCCAGAATGGCGATTGAAAATTACATGCCAGATTTTGCTGTGGAAGCAGTTTATGATCTGACAGTCCCAAGCCTGCAGGCGCAGGGAATCAAGGCTGTTTTGGTCGATTTGGACAATACCCTCATTGCTTGGAACAACCCTGATGGGACGCCAGAGATGAAGCAATGGCTACATGACCTTCGGGACGCGGGCATTCGCATTATCGTAGTCTCAAATAACACCAAAAAACGTGTCCAACGAGCAGTTGAGAAATTTGGGATTGATTACGTTTATTGGGCTCTGAAACCCTTCACATTTGGGATTAATCGTGCCATGAAGGAATTCCACTATGAGAAAAGCGAAGTGGTCATGGTTGGTGACCAGCTCATGACAGATATACGAGCAGCCCACCGTGCAGGCATTCGCTCGATTTTAGTCAAACCCTTGGTCCAACATGACTCGATCAAAACGCAGATTAACCGAGCTCGTGAGCGCCGTGTGATGAAGCAAATTACTGAAAAGTACGGACTGATTACATATAAAAAAGGAATTTAACTATGGAAGAAATTCTCTGTATTGGTTGTGGAGCAACCATTCAGACGACAGACAAGGCTGGTCTTGGTTTTACTCCCCAGTCGGCACTCGAAAAAGGTTTGGAGACTGGCGAAGTCTATTGCCAACGCTGTTTCCGTCTCCGCCACTACAATGAAATCACGGATGTCCAGTTGACGGACGATGATTTCCTCAAGCTCTTGCACGAGGTGGGAGACAGTGATGCCTTAGTGGTCAATGTCATTGATATCTTTGATTTTAATGGCTCTGTTATCCCAGGCTTGCCACGTTTTGTCTCAGGCAATGATGTCCTCCTGGTTGGAAATAAAAAAGATATCTTGCCCAAGTCTGTTAAACCAGGTAAGATTAGCCAGTGGCTCATGGAACGTGCCCACGAAGAAGGGCTTCGTCCAGTCGATGTCGTCCTAACTTCAGCCCAAAACAAACATGCTATTAAGGAAGTCATAGACAAAATCGAGCACTACCGAAAGGGCCGTGATGTCTATGTGGTCGGTGTGACCAACGTTGGAAAATCAACCCTTATCAATGCCATTATCCAAGAAATTACGGGTGATCAGAATGTCATCACGACTTCACGCTTCCCAGGGACAACCTTGGACAAGATTGAGATTCCGCTTGATGACGGATCTTATATCTACGATACACCGGGGATTATCCACCGTCACCAGATGGCTCACTACTTGACGGCCAAAAACCTCAAGTATGTCAGCCCTAAAAAGGAAATCAAGCCTAAAACCTATCAGCTCAATCCAGAGCAAACCTTGTTTCTAGGCGGTCTAGGACGCTTTGATTTCATCACTGGTGAAAAGCAAGGTTTCACAGCCTTCTTTGATAATGAACTCAAACTCCATCGTACCAAGCTTGAAGGCGCTAGTGCTTTCTACGATAAGCACCTTGGAACCCTTCTAACACCACCAAATAGTAAGGAAAAAGAAGATTTTCCTAAACTAGTTGAGCATGTATTTACCATCAAGGACAAGACAGACCTAGTCATCTCTGGACTCGGCTGGATCCGCGTAACAGGAACAGCCAAAGTCGCCGTCTGGGCACCAGAAGGCGTCGCAGTCGTCGCACGAAAAGCAATTATTTAAAATAAAATCACTGAGCGAACAAAGTGAGCTCATAAAAAGATAGTTATTGCCGTGGTGTCTTGCCAATCAATAGATTGGCAAGGGGCACAATTGAGACCAAGGCTCAATGGTGAGGTCAGGAAATCCATTTTTCAAAGATGAGATCTTTGGAAAATTAGTTCCGACCGTCCCTCACCACCTAAAATAACTATCAAAAAAACAAGGAAGAAATTATGTCATTAACATCAAAACAACGTGCCTTCCTCAACAGTCAGGCACACACCCTCAAACCCATCATTCAAATCGGGAAAAATGGCCTCAACGATCAAATCAAAACCAGCGTCCGTCAAGCACTTGACGCCCGTGAATTGATTAAAGTAACGCTCTTGCAAAACACAGATGAAAATATCCACGAAGTAGCTGAAATCTTGGAAGAAGAAATCGGTGTGGATACAGTCCAAAAAATCGGACGCATCTTGATTTTGTTTAAACAATCTAGCAAGAAAGAAAATCGCAAGATTTCTAAAAAAGTCAAAGAAATCTAAAAAACCTACTCCAAACAACTGTTTTTACAGAGAAATAAAGGAGACTAGCCTATGGCAATCGAACTATTGACTCCCTTTACCAAGGTAGAGTTGGAGCCAGAAATCAAGGAGAAGAAACGTAAACAAGTCGGGATTTTAGGAGGAAATTTTAACCCTGTTCACAATGCCCATCTGATCGTTGCGGACCAAGTACGTCAGCAGTTAGGACTGGATCAAGTCTTGCTCATGCCTGAATACCAACCTCCTCACGTAGATAAAAAAGAAACCATCCCTGAACACCATCGTCTCAAGATGCTTGAATTGGCGATTGAGGGGATTGAAGGTCTGGACATTGAAACTATTGAGTTGGAACGTAAGGGCATTTCCTACACCTACGATACCATGAAGATTTTGACAGAGAAGAATCCAGATACGGATTATTACTTTATCATCGGTGCCGATATGGTGGACTATCTGCCTAAGTGGTATCGAATTGATGAACTGGTAGATATGGTTCAGTTTGTGGGAGTTCAGCGCCCACGCTACAAGGCAGGGACTTCCTATCCAGTTATCTGGGTTGATGTGCCTCTCATGGATATCTCGTCCAGCATGGTGCGTGACTTTATTGCTCAAGGACGAAAACCCAACTTTCTCCTGCCTCAGCCTGTGCTAGACTACATCGAGAAGGAGGGTCTCTACTGATGGCCTATCAAGACTATATCAACTGCTCTCGTGAGGCTTTGTTGGAAAAAATGGCAGAGCTTCTGCCTGAAAAACGCTTAACCCATTGCTTGGGTGTGGAGCGTGCAGCCAAAGAACTGGCTCAGCGCTTTGGAGTCGATGCCGAGAAAGCAGGCCTAGCAGGCCTTCTTCATGACTATGCTAAAAAGCTGTCAGATCAGGAATTTTTAGACTTGATTGACCGTTATCAGCTAGACCCTAACCTCAAAAACTGGGGCAATAATGTCTGGCATGGGATGGTCGGAATTTACAAAATTCAGGAAGATTTGGATTTGCATGATTCAGAAATTCTGCGAGCCATTGAAATCCATACAGTCGGGGCCGGTCAGATGACTGATCTTGATAAGGTTATCTACGTCGCAGATTATATCGAGCATAATCGTGCCTTTCCTGGAGTGGATGTAGCGCGTGAGATTGCAAGTATATCGCTTAATAAGGCGGTGGCCTACGAAACAGCTCGTACCGTGGAGCATCTAGCTCATCAGGAATTCCCCATCTATCCCCAAACCCTTGAAACCTATAACGCCTTTGTGCACTATTTGAAAGAGGACTAAATGAACGAAAAAGAATTACTAGAACTAGTCGTGAAAGCGGCTGATGAGAAACGTGCGGAGGATATTCTCGCACTTGACGTACAAGATTTGACTAGCGTGACGGATTACTTTGTTATTACTAGTTCAATGAATAGCCGTCAGTTGGATGCTATCGCTGACAATATCCGTGAAAAAGTAGCTCAAGCAGGCTTTAAAGGCAGTCATGTCGAAGGCGATGCGGCTGGAGGCTGGGTCTTGCTGGACCTTGGTGCTGTCGTTGTGCATGTCTTTTCAGAAGAAATGCGTGCCCATTATAATCTAGAGAAGCTATGGCATGAGGCGAATTCAGTAGATATTTCAGAAGCTCTTGCTTAGAAGATGAACTCAGTTGTAGTCAACTGGGTTTCTTTGCTTATTTTAGAAAAATTGATAGAAAGGTAAAGGGCGAGTGGTGTTTGCCATGGAGGCTCTTGGTATCATGATTATGGCAACTTATGAAACCTTTGCGGCTGTTTACGATGCAGTGATGGATGATAGTTTATACGATAAATGGACGGATTTTTCTCTGCGTCACTTGCCTAAGACCAAGGAGAGAAAGAAACTCTTGGAATTGGCTTGTGGGACAGGAATTCAATCAGTGCGCTTCTCTCAGGCTGGTTTTGATGTGACTGGACTTGACTTGAGTGGGGATATGTTGAAGATTGCTGAGAAGAGAGCGGCTTCAGCCAAGCAAAAGATTGATTTTATCGAAGGCAATATGCTGGATTTATCCAAAGCATGTCAATATGATTTTGTCACTTGTTATTCGGACTCAATCTGCTACATGCAGGATGAGGTGGAAGTAGGGGATGTCTTTAAGGAAGTATATAATTCCCTCAACGAAGATGGGGTATTTATCTTTGATGTGCATTCGACCTATCAGACAGATGAAGTTTTTCCAGGCTATTCTTATCATGAAAATGCAGAAGATTTTGCAATGCTCTGGGATACTTATGAGGATGCGGCGCCTCACTCCATCGTGCATGAGTTGACCTTTTTTATCAAGGAGGCTGACGGTTCCTTTAGTCGCCACGATGAAGTGCATGAGGAGCGGACCTATGAGGTCTTGACCTATGATATTTTGCTGGAGCAGGCTGGTTTCAAGTCCTTCAAACTCTATGCGGACTTTGAGGACAAAGAGCCTACAGAAACTAGCACCCGTTGGTTTTTTGTCGCACAGAAGTAGGAGATTAGCATGACCATAACGGGTATTATCGCGGAATTTAATCCCTTTCATAATGGGCATAAATACCTGCTTGAGCAGGCTGAGGGACTGAAAATCGTTGCCATGTCTGGAAATTTCATGCAACGTGGAGAGCCTGCTATTGTGGATAAGTGGGCACGGGCCCAGATGGCACTGGAAAATGGCGCAGACTTGATAGTGGAATTGCCCTTTTTAGTCAGTGTTCAGGCGGCGGATTTCTTTGGTCAAGGAGCTGTGGATATCTTGGCTCAGTTGGGTATTGATAACCTCGCTTTTGGGACAGAAGAAATTTTGGATTATCAAAAAATCGCTGACTTATATACAGAGCGGGGTGCTGAGATGGAGCAATTTGTGGAAAATCTGCCTAATTCCCTTTCCTATCCCCAGAAAACCCAAGCCATGTGGAAGGAATTTGCTGGTCTTGATTTTTCTGGCAATACGCCCAATCATGTTCTTGCTCTTGCTTATGCCAAGGCAGTTGCAGGACGAAACATCAGGCTGTATCCGATTCAGCGTCAGGGGGCTGGTTACCATTCTGTGGATAAAGATGTGGACTTTGCCTCGGCGACAGCCCTGCGTCAGCACCAGAAGGACCAAGATTTTTTAGAACGCTTTATGCCTTCTATTGTCCTATTTGAGCAGGCCAGTAAGGTGAGCTGGGAAGACTATTTTCCCTTGCTCCGCTATCAAATCTTGTCCAATCCAGACCTAACCACTATCTATCAGGTCAATCAAGAAATGGCAGTGCGCATTAAAGAGGCTATTAAAACAGTCCAGTCTGTTGACGAATTGGTCGATGCGGTTACCACCAAACGCTACACCAAGGCGCGTGTCAGACGCCTCTTGACCTATATCTTGGTGCAGGCTAGAGAAAATGACTTGCCAGAAGTCATTCATGTCCTTGGATTTACTGAAAAAGGCAGGCAACATCTCAAGTCTTTGAAAGGGCAGGTCAATCTAGTCAGCCGAATTGGCAAAGAACCCTGGGATGCTATGACTCAAAAGGCTGACCAGATTTACCAACTGGGAAATCCAAGTATAGCAGAGCAGAATTTTGGAAGAGTACCGATTAGAATAGAAACAAACTAAGTCTACTGAAAGGTAGGCTTTTTGAGATTTTTTACGAATAATACTCTTCGAAAATCAAATTCAAACCACGTCAACGTCGCCTTGCCGTACTCAAGTACAGCCTGCGGCTAGTTTCCTAATTTGCTCTTTGATTTTCATTGAGTATAAATAGATAGAAAAGAAAATCTTGTACAAGTTCCTGACAATTTCTTTCTTTTCGTGTATAATAGTGGAAAAGAGGTAAAACGAGGTATGGTTATGGAAGCAGTTCTTTACTCAACATTCCGAAATCATTTAAAAGACTACATGAAGAAGGTAAATGATGAATTTGAGCCTTTGACGGTGGTCAATAAAAATCCAGATGAGGACATTGTAGTTCTTTCAAAGAGCGAATGGGACAGTATTCAGGAAACACTGAGAATCGCTCAAAATAAGGAGTTATCAGACAAGGTTTTGCGAGGAATGGCTCAAGTTCGTGCTGGAAGCACTCAAGTCCATGTTATTGAGGAGTGATGAATGCTACTCAAGTTTACAGAAGATGCGTGGGCAGATTATTGCTACTGGCAAACTCAGGATAAGAAAACCCTAAAACGAATCAACAAACTAATCAAGGATATTCAACGCGATCCATTTACAGGAATAGGTAAGCCAGAACCACTCAAGTATGATTACCAAGGAGCTTGGTCACGGCGTATTGATGCAGAAAATCGCTTAATTTATATGATGGATGGAGATAGCGTGGCTTTTTTGTCCTTTAAAGATCATTACTAAGTCTACTGCGAAGTAGGCTTTTTAGATAACAAGTTTATTTTAGTGATTGAGCCCTAAATTCCTCAAAACATATTCTATTTTAGGTTTGTGAAAATCACTTTTTTATGGTAGAATGTAAAAGAATGTATGTCATTCGGAATAACAATAAAATGAGGTAAAAACATGGAGATCATGTCGCTTGCGATTGCTGTTTTTGCCGTCATCATTGGTTTAGTCATTGGATATGTCAGCATCTCAGCTAAGATGAAATCATCTCAGGAAGCTGCGGAGTTGATGCTTTTAAATGCTGAACAAGAAGCAACTAATTTACGTGGACAAGCTGAGCGTGAAGCGGATTTACTTGTTAATGAAGCCAAGCGTGAAAGCAAGTCTCTTAAAAAAGAAGCACTATTGGAGGCCAAAGAAGAAGCCAGAAAATACCGTGAAGAAGTGGACGCTGAATTCAAATCAGAACGTCAAGAACTCAAACAAATCGAAAGTCGTCTGACAGAGAGAGCTACTAGCCTCGACCGTAAAGACGACAATTTGACGAGTAAAGAACAAACACTTGAACAAAAAGAACAAAGTATTTCTGATAGAGCGAAAAACCTTGATGCGCGTGAAGAGCAATTAGAGGAAGTCGAAAGACAAAAAGAAGCAGAACTAGAGCGTATTGGTGCCCTGTCTCAGGCAGAAGCACGAGATATTATCTTGGCTCAGACAGAGGAAAACTTGACCAAGGAGATTGCCAGTCGCATTCGCGAAGCTGAGCAAGAGGTCAAGGAACGTTCTGACAAAATGGCCAAGGACATCCTGGTTCAAGCTATGCAACGTATCGCTGGTGAATATGTAGCGGAGTCAACAAACTCAACGGTTCATCTGCCGGACGATACTATGAAGGGACGCATTATTGGTCGTGAAGGTCGTAACATTCGTACTTTTGAAAGTTTGACAGGGGTCGATGTGATTATCGACGATACACCAGAAGTGGTGACCTTGTCAGGATTTGATCCGATTCGTCGTGAAATTGCCCGTATGACAATGGAAATGTTGCTCAAAGATGGTCGTATCCACCCAGCTCGTATCGAAGAGTTGGTTGAGAAAAACCGTCAAGAGATTGACAATAAGATCCGTGAATACGGTGAGGCGGCAGCCTATGAGATTGGTGCGCCAAACCTTCATCCAGACTTGATGAAGATTATGGGACGTTTGCAGTTCCGTACTTCTTATGGACAAAATGTCTTGCGCCATTCGATTGAGGTTGCTAAGTTGGCTGGTATTATGGCCAGCGAACTTGGTGAGAATGCGGCTCTTGCCCGTCGTGCTGGATTCCTTCACGACATTGGTAAAGCTATTGACCGCGAGGTTGAAGGTAGCCATGTGGAAATCGGTATGGAACTGGCACGTAAGTACAAGGAACACCCAGTTGTGGTCAATACGATTGCTAGCCACCACGGTGATGTCGAAGCCGAAAGTGTCATTGCAGTGATCGTTGCTGCAGCAGACGCCTTGAGCGCGGCTCGTCCAGGTGCTCGTAGTGAGTCTCTTGAAAGCTATATCAAGCGTCTTCATGATTTGGAAGAAATTGCTAACAGCTTTGAAGGGGTACAAAATAGCTTTGCCCTTCAAGCAGGACGTGAAATCCGCATCATGGTAAATCCAGGACAAATCAAGGACGACAAAGTCACAATCTTGGCTCACAAAGTTCGTGAAAAAATTGAAAACAATCTCGATTACCCAGGAAATATCAAGGTAACCGTGATTCGCGAGCTTCGTGCAGTAGATTATGCTAAATAAATAAGAAAGAGCAGTTGAAAAATTACTGCTTTTTTGTTACACTAGATAGAAAGACTGTAAAGGATAATCTGGCTTTTTGCCGTTATTCTAGAGAAATGTTATTTCACAGACTGACTAAAAGGAGACACAATGGCAGACCGAGGCTTACTAATCGTTTTTTCTGGTCCTTCAGGGGTTGGAAAAGGAACGGTTAGAAGAGAGATTTTTGAGAGTTCTGAAAATCAATTTCAATACTCTGTATCGATGACGACACGTGCACAACGTCCAGGAGAAGTGGATGGTGTTGACTATTTCTTCCGTACTCGCGAAGAGTTTGAAGAGCTGATTCGTCAAGGACAGATGTTGGAATACGCAGAATATGTCGGTAACTACTATGGAACTCCTCTGACCTACGTCAATGAAACCTTGGACAAGGGAATCGATGTTTTCCTTGAAATTGAAGTTCAAGGCGCTCTTCAGGTCAAGAAAAAGGTTCCAGATGCTGTCTTTATCTTCCTGACACCACCAGATTTGGATGAATTGCAAGATCGTTTGGTAGGTCGTGGAACAGACAGTGCAGAAGTGATTGCCCAACGAATCGAAAAAGCCAAGGAAGAAATTGCCCTTATGCGTGAGTATGATTATGCGATTGTCAACGATCAGGTGCCCCTAGCTGCTGAGCGTGTCAAACGTGTGATCGAAGCAGAGCACTTCCGTGTGGATCGTGTCATTGGTCACTATCAGGAGATGTTACCGAAATCTCCAACTACCCGATAAAATTTAGAAAATAGGTACAAGCAAATGATGTTAAAACCCTCTATTGATACCTTGCTCGACAAGGTTCCATCAAAATATTCACTCGTAATCTTGGAAGCAAAACGTGCCCACGAATTGGAAGCAGGTGCGCCAGCAACTCAAGGTTTCAAATCTGAAAAATCAACTCTTCGCGCTTTAGAAGAAATCGAATCAGGAAACGTTACAATTCACCCAGATCCAGAAGGAAAACGTGAAGCAGTGCGTCGCCGCATCGAAGAAGAAAAACGTCGCAAAGAAGAAGAAGAAAAGAAAATCAAAGAGCAAATCGCTAAAGAAAAAGAAGATGGTGAAAAAATTTAAGGTTGGGGGGACTCAATCTTATTTTTTCTATTGTAAGAATATACTGACAAGGAGGAGGTGAGAAGATGGCTATAGCCAAGATTATTGTAGATGTGCCCTTGATGCAGACGGACCAGCCCTATAGCTATAGGATTCCTGAGGAATTTGAGGGAATGCTGGAAGTTGGGATGAGGGTTCATGTGCCCTTTGGTAAGGGCAATCGTCTGATTCAAGGAATTGTTCTTGGTTTGGAGTCCCAACCAGATGAAGAAGAGGCTAATCAAGATTTAAAAGATATTGCTGAGGTGCTGGATTTTTCTCCTGTGCTTACGCAAGAACAACTCTGGCTGGCTGAGGAGTTACGCAAATCTGTCTTCTCCTACAAAATCTCCATCCTCAAGGCTATGTTACCGGGATTTCTGAACTCTAGCTATGACAAGATTCTCTATCCTCTGGAAGGTCTGAGTCAGGAAGACCGAGAGCGTCTATTTGGTTCAGAAGATTCGCTAGCCTTTTCTTCTCTGGATTTAGCTAAGCAAGCTGAAATGATGCGTTTGACTAGAAAAGGCTTGCTTGGTCTAGAATATCAGGCGATTGATCAAAAGAAGGTCAAGACCCAGTCTTGGTATGAGGTGAATCTTGCTCAATTAGAAAATGTAGAGATTTCTACGCGTGCCAAGAAAAAGTTGGAATTGAGAGACTATTTGCTGTCTCATCCTGAGAGTGCTTCCTTGGCTAGTTTACTAGAGTCCTACTCGCGGGAGCAAGTCAACTTCTTTGTGGAACAAGGTGCTGTTACCATAATCCAAAAGGAAGTTCAACGCTCGGCTGCTTATTTTGAAGGGATTGAGGCAAGTCAGTCTTTGGAGTTGAATCCAGAACAAAGGCAGGCGCGTGATGCGGTTGTCAGTGCGATTGGCAGTCATCATCCTCCCTTCCTCCTTCAAGGAATTACAGGGAGTGGGAAGACCGAGGTATACTTGCAGATTATCCAAGGAGCTTTGGACAAGGGCAAGACAGCTATTTTGCTGGTGCCTGAGATTTCCTTGACTCCTCAGATGACGGAGCGTTTTATTGCTCGATTTGGTGAGAAAGTGGCCATCCTTCACTCAGGTTTGTCTAATGGTGAAAAGTATGATGAATGGCGTAAAGTGGAACGTGGCGATGCTCAAGTTGTTGTGGGCGCCAGATCGGCCATCTTTGCTCCGCTGAAAAATCTAGGTGTCATGATTATCGATGAAGAACATGAAGCGACTTATAAGCAGGACAGCAATCCCCGTTACCATGCTAGAGAGGTGGCTATTTTACGGGCTCAGTATAATCAAGCAGCCCTGGTACTTGGTTCAGCAACTCCTAGTCTGGAAAGCCGTGCTCGGGCTGGAAAAGGCGTCTATCAACACTTGCGTCTGACCCAACGTGCCAATCCTTTAGCTACGATTCCTGAGGTTCAAGTGGTTGACTTTCGGGACTATATCGGACAGAATGAGACGTCAAATTTTACGCCTCCTTTGCTAGAAGCCATCCAAGACCGTATGGATAAAAAAGAGCAGGTGGTTCTCATGCTCAACCGCCGAGGTTATTCTAGCTTTGTTATGTGTCGAGAGTGTGGGACGGTAGATACTTGTCCCAACTGTGATATTTCCCTGACCTTGCACATGGATACCAAGACCATGAACTGCCATTACTGTGGTTTTTCGAAGGACATTCCTCAAGTCTGTCCTAACTGTAAGAGTCGCAGCATTCGTTACTATGGGACGGGAACACAGAAAGCCTACGATGAACTAGCAGAACTCTTCCCTCAAGCCCGCATTCTGCGGATGGATGTAGATACGACGCGCAAGAAAGGAAGTCATCAAGCTCTGCTTGATCAGTTTGGGCGAGGAGAAGCGGATATCTTGCTGGGGACACAGATGATTGCCAAGGGCTTGGATTTTCCCAATGTGACCCTAGTAGGAGTTCTCAATGCGGATACAGCCTTGAATTTGCCTGATTTCCGTTCTTCTGAGAGAACCTTCCAACTTTTGACTCAGGTGGCAGGTCGGGCAGGACGTGCTGAAAAAGCTGGGCAGGTCTTGATTCAGTCTTACAATCCTCAGCACTACGCTATTCGATTTGCCAAGGATCAGGATTACGAAGGCTTTTATGCCTATGAAATGGGAATCAGACGACAACTTGGCTATCCACCTTACTATTTCACCATTGGCATTACCCTTTCTCACAAGAAGGAAGAAGAGGTAATCAAACGTGCCTATGAAGTCATGAACATTTTGCGGTCAGGCTTGTCAGAGACCAGTAACATTCTTGGGCCAACGCCCAAACCCATTGCCCGTACTCACAACCTCTATCATTACCAGATTTTAATTAAATATCGTTTAGAAGATGAGCTGGGGCAGACCCTCAACCAGGTCTTGGCCTTGACTCAAGAACGGGAAAATAGTGAGCTCCGTCTTAGCATTGACCATGAGCCACAGCAATTTTTATAAGAAGGAGAAGATATGACAAAATTAATCTTTATGGGAACACCCGATTTTTCAGCAACAGTCTTAAAAGGACTTTTGACAGATGACCGTTACGAAATTCTAGCTGTTGTAACCCAGCCAGACCGTGCCGTCGGTCGTAAAAAAGTTATTCAAGAAACCCCAGTCAAGCAGGCGGCCAAGGAAGCAGGGCTTCCTATTTATCAACCTGAAAAATTATCTGGAAGTCCTGAGATGGAAGCTATTATGAAGCTAGGAGCGGATGGAATTGTGACCGCTGCTTTTGGGCAGTTTCTTCCAAGTAAACTCCTTGATAGCATGGACTTTGCGGTCAATGTTCACGCTTCCCTCCTTCCTAAACACCGTGGTGGAGCGCCTATCCATTATGCCTTGATTCAAGGGGATGAGGAAGCTGGTGTGACCATTATGGAAATGGTTAAGGAAATGGATGCAGGGGATATGATTTCTCGTCGCAGTATTCCTATCACGGATGAGGACAATGTCGGCACCTTGTTTGAGAAATTGGCGCTAGTTGGTCGTGATTTGCTTTTGGATACTTTGCCTGCCTATATTGCTGGTGATATCAAACCTGAAGCGCAGGATCCAGGTCAAGTTACTTTCTCGCCAAATATCAAGCCAGAAGAAGAGAAATTGGACTGGAATAAAAGCAATCGTCAACTTTTCAACCAAATCCGTGGGATGAACCCGTGGCCTGTTGCCCATACTTTCCTTAAGGGAGACCGCTTTAAGATTTATGAAGCTCTACCAGTAGATGGTCAGGGAAATCCAGGAGAGATTCTCTCTATCGGCAAGAAAGAATTGATTGTCGCAACGGCAGAAGGGGCTCTATCCCTCAAACAAGTGCAGCCAGCTGGTAAACCTAAGATGGACATTGCTTCCTTCCTTAACGGAGTTGGACGTACATTGACTGTAGGAGAACGATTTGGTGATTAAAGTAGAAACAGCTAGAAGTCTAGCCCTAGCAGTATTAGAGGATGTTTTTATCAATCAAGCATACTCAAATATCGCCTTAAATAAGCATCTCAAGGGAAGTCAACTTTCGGCAGCAGACAAGGGCTTGGTGACTGAGCTGGTCTATGGAACGGTAGCCCGTAAACTGACTCTGGAATGGTACCTATCACACTTTATCGAAGACAGAGATAAGTTAGACAGTTGGCTTTATGTCCTTCTTCTTATGAGTGCCTACCAGCTCCGCTATCTGGACAAGATTCCAGACCATGCTGTGGTCAATGAAGCAGTAGAATTGGCCAAAGTCCGTAAAAAAGGCAGTGAAAAATTGGTCAACGCTGTCCTTCGTCGTATCTTGCGTGAAGGATGGCCAGATATCACCAGCATCAAACGAAAAAACAAGCGTGACTCCATTGCATATTCCCTTCCGGTTTGGCTAGTTGCCAAGCTCAAGGAAGAATACGGCGAAGAGCGAGCGCAAGCTATTTTTGAAAGTCTTTTGGTGCGAAACAAGGCCAGCATCCGAGTGACTGATTTAAGTCGAAAAGAGGAAATCAAAGCCTTGTTGGAGGCCAGTGATTCATCCTTGTCTCCCTCTGGTCTTGTGAAGGAGCAAGGGCATTTTGCAGGCCATGATTTGTTTGCGGATGGAGCCATTACCATCCAAGACGAGTCTAGTCAGCTGGTTGCTCCCGCTCTTGATTTACAAGGTGATGAGCAGGTTCTAGATGCCTGTGCGGCTCCGGGTGGAAAAACAGCCCATATAGCTTCTTATCTCACGACAGGTCAGGTTACGGCTTTGGACTTGTACGACCACAAGTTGGACTTAATTCAAGAAAATGCCCAACGTTTAGGAGTTGCAGATCGAGTTCAAACGCAAAAATTAGATGCCAGAAAGGTGCATGAGTTTTTTGGTCAGGATTCATTTGATAAGATTTTGGTGGATGCTCCCTGTTCAGGAATCGGTCTTCTGCGCCGTAAACCAGACATTAAATACAATAAAGAAACGGCAGATTTCGCGTCCTTGCAGGAAATTCAGCTAGAAATATTAGGTAGTGTTTGTCAAACACTACGCAAAGGTGGTATAATAACTTATAGTACCTGTACTATTGTCTCAGAGGAGAACTTTCAAGTCGTACAGGCATTTTTAGAAAGTCATCCTGAATTTGAGCAGGTAACACTAGAACATGAATGTAAGGATATCATGAAAGATGGCTGTATCCTCATCACACCTGAATTGTATGGAAGTGATGGATTCTTCATCAGTCAATTTCGCAAGATATCGGATTAGGAAGGAACTAACACATGGAAATTTCATTATTAACAGATGTTGGTCAGAAACGAACAAATAACCAAGACTATGTCAACCACTATGTCAATAGAGCTGGACGTACCATGATTATCCTAGCTGATGGTATGGGAGGTCATCGCGCAGGGAATATCGCTAGTGAGATGGCGGTAACAGACCTGGGTGTAGCTTGGGTTGATACACAAATCGATACGGTTAATGAAGTGCGTGAATGGTTTGCGAACAACCTTGAGATTGAAAATCAAAGGATTAACCAATTGGGACAAACTGAAGCCTATAAAGGAATGGGAACAACCCTTGAGGCTGTAGCCATTATTGATAATCAGGCTATTTATGCTCACATCGGAGATTCTCGTATCGGTTTGATTCGTGGAGAAGAATACCACCAGTTAACGAGCGACCATTCTTTGGTCAATGAATTGCTTAAGGCAGGTCAATTGACGCCAGAAGAAGCTGCTAGCCATCCACAGAAAAATATTATTACTCAATCTATTGGTCAAAAAGATGAAATTCAGCCTGATTTTGGAATAATCACCCTTGAGCCTGGGGACTATCTCTTACTCAATAGCGATGGTTTGACAAATATGATTTCAGGAAGTGAGATTTCTGATATTGTAACCAGCGATATTTCTTTGGAAGATAAGGCAGCAACCTTGATCCGTTTTGCCAACAATGCAGGTGGTTTAGATAACATCACAGTTGCCCTTATTGCTGTTAATGAGGAGGAAACAGAATGATCCAAATCGGCAAGATTTTTGCCGGGCGGTATCGGATTCTCAAACAGATTGGCCGAGGAGGCATGGCAGATGTTTACTTGGCTAAAGATTTGATTCTAGATGGGGAAGAAGTGGCGGTAAAGGTCCTGAGGACCAACTACCAGACAGACCCGATTGCTGTGGCTCGTTTTCAGCGGGAAGCGAGAGCCATGGCAGATTTGGACCATCCTCATATCGTTCGGATTACAGATATCGGTGAAGAAGAGGGACAACAGTATCTCGCAATGGAATATGTTGCTGGGTTAGATCTCAAACGCTATATCAAGGAACATCACCCTCTTTCAAATGAAGAAGCGATTCGAATCATGGGACAAATCCTTCTGGCTATGCGCTTAGCCCATACTCGAGGGATTGTTCACAGGGATTTGAAACCGCAAAATATCCTTTTGACCCCAGATGGGACTGCCAAAGTTACAGACTTTGGGATCGCAGTAGCCTTTGCAGAGACAAGTCTGACTCAGACCAACTCAATGCTAGGTTCCGTTCATTATTTGTCTCCAGAGCAGGCGCGTGGTTCTAAAGCAACTGTGCAGAGTGATATCTATGCCATGGGGATTATTTTCTATGAGATGCTGACAGGTCATATTCCTTACGATGGGGATAGCGCAGTGACCATCGCCCTCCAGCATTTCCAGAAACCATTGCCATCGGTTATAGCTGAAAATCCATCTGTGCCTCAGGCTTTAGAAAATGTTGTTATTAAGGCAACTGCCAAGAAATTGACAGATCGCTACAAATCAGTCGCTGAAATGTATGTGGATTTGTCGAGTAGTTTGTCTAATAATCGTCGTAATGAACCAAAGCTAGTCTTTGACGATGCAACTAAGGCAGATACTAAAACTCTTCCTAAAGTTCCACAAAGTACTCTGACTTCTATTCCTAAAGCTCCGGTACAAGAGGGAAGACCTCAATCTAAGCCCCAGCCTCATCAGACAGAAAAACCAGTACCTAGTCCAAAGCCAACCAAACGGCGTCGCCTGAAAGCACGTTATCCAATTTTATTGGCGACCTTCTTGTTAGTTGTGGCATCCTTGGTATGGATTTTATATAGAACGCCCGCTACCATTGCCGTTCCAAAGGTGGCAGGTCAGACGGTTGCTGAGGCTAAAGAAGCGCTTAAGAAAGCCAATTTTGAGGTTGGTGAAGAAAAAACAGAGGCTAGTGATAAGGTTGAAGAAGGTCGTGTTATTCGTACCGATCCTGACGCCGGTACGACACGCAAAGAAGGAACAAAAATTAATTTGATTGTGTCTTCTGGTCAGCAGTCTTTCCAACTCGGAAATTATCTTGGAAGAAAATCTAGTGATGTAGTGGCAGAGTTGAAAGGTAAGAAGGTTCCAGAAAATCTAATTAAGATTGAGGAAGAAGAATCCAACGAAATCGAAGCTGGTACAATCATGAAACAAAGTTTACCGGAGGGAACAACCTATGATCTTAGCAAGGCAACTCAAATAGTTCTGACTGTTGCTAAAAAAGTGAATTCTATTTCAATGCCAAGTTATATTGGTTCAACTCGAGAATTTGCAGTTAATAATCTTACAGAGATATATGGAATTAAAAAAGCTAATATCGAAGTTGTAGAAGTGTCTACTGCTCCTGAAGGAACAGGTGAGGAGACTGTTGTAGAGCAAAGTCCAAAACCGGGTGGAAAAATTGATTTAGCCAGCACACGTATTAAAATTTCGATTTATAAACCCAAAACACCACCATCAAGTTCCTCTTCAACGTCAGTTCCACGTGGTAACCAAGGTTCACCTACTACTCCAAATCAAGGGAATCAACAAGGTGGCCAGCAAGGAAATCAACAAGGAACGGTTCCTACTCCGACTCAACCAAATAGTGAAGGAAACCACGAAAATTCTCGTGATTAAACGAATCTTTGTCATGATTTCATGGCAAAGATTTTTTTTGAGTCCGGATTTGTGATAGAATAGAAAGAGTTGATAAAAGGAGGAACGCATGGAAGAATCAAGAGAATTAAATGCCGTCATCGATGTCATTATGTTAGCTGGAACCATTCTTCTCAAAAGTGGCTCAGAGATTCATCGTGTAGAAGATACCATGATTCGAATTGCGCATTCACAGGGAATTGTGGATTGCAATGTTCTTGCCATGCCTGCCGCTATCTTTTTTTCCATTGAAAATACCAATATTTCGCGAATGAAACGCGTGACTTCCTCTTCTTATAATATTGAAAAAGTCTGTGATGTGAACCAGATTTCTCGTCAGCTGGTAGGGGGGCAAATTGATTTAGAGACAGCCTTCAAGCAATTGACGGCCTTGCAAGCCCAGCCCCTTCCTTATACTAAGTTGCAGGTAACTTTGGCTGCGACCTTTAGTGCTCCTTTCTTTTCAATTATGTTTAGTGGAAATATCTACGACGCACTTGGGGCAGGAGTGGCTACCTTATTTGGTTTTGCCTTTTCCCTCTATGTGGAGAAGTTTATCCGAATTCCCTTTGTGACAGCCTTTGCTGGAGCCTTTGTCTTTGGGATGATAGCCCAGTTTTGGGCTCGCTACACAGGTTTTCCCTCAACAGCAGATTTGATTATAGCTGGTGCGGTCATGCCGTTTGTACCAGGAATTGCCTTGACTAATGCGGTCCGTGATATTATGACTAACCACATAAACTCTGGTATGAGTAAGATGTTTGAATCCCTGCTCATTACCCTTGCTTTAGGGGCGGGAACTTCTGTCGCCTTGGTATTGATGAATTAATATGACACTAACAACCTTTTTATTACAAGCAGTAGCAAGTCTTCTTGCCATTATCACTTTTTTAATCGTACTCAATGTTCAACGTTCTATGCTCTTACCAGGAGGGATTTTGGGCATGGCTGTCTGGCTGATTTATCTCTTGCTCAAGGAACCGACCAATGTTATTGTGGCTACTTTTATTGCAGCCATTATCGGTTCTTGTGTCAGCCAGATTTTAAGTATTCTTTATAAGACACCTGCTGTAGTCTTTATCTTGGCCATCTTGGCACCTCTGGTTCCGGGTTATCTTTCCTATCGAACAACTGCCTTTTTTGTGACGGGAGATTACAGTCATGCCATTGCTAGTGCAACCTTGGTTGTTATGCTGGCTTTGGTTATTTCCATTGGAATGGCTAGTGGAACAGTGATTCTCAGACTTTATTCTCACTTACGAAAACAGCATAATGGTTAGAATAATAAGAGACTTGATTTGGTGAATCAAGTCTTTTTTCTATCTTTTACTGCTATTTGTGATAAAATAGTATAGAACGATTTTTTACAATGAATGATAAAACAGAGGTAAATATGACAATCGGTATTGATAAGATTGGTTTTGCGACCAGTCAATATGTCTTGAAATTACAAGACTTAGCAGAAGCGAGGGGAATTGACCCTGAAAAATTAAGCAAAGGACTCTTACTCAAGGAATTGAGTATTGCGCCTCTAACTGAGGATATCGTGACCTTGGCAGCCAGTGCAAGTGACTCTATTTTAACTGAGCAAGAGAGACAAGAAATTGACATGGTCATTGTTGCTACCGAGTCAGGAATTGACCAGAGTAAAGCTGCGGCCGTCTTTGTGCATGGTTTGCTGGGCATCCAGCCCTTTGCTCGTAGTTTTGAGATTAAAGAAGCTTGCTATGGAGCGACAGCGGCCCTTCATTATGCCAAATTGCATGTGGAAAATTCTCCAGAGTCCAAGGTCTTGGTCATCGCAAGCGATATTGCCAAGTATGGTATTGAAACACCTGGAGAACCCACTCAGGGTGCAGGAAGTGTGGCTATGTTGATTACACAAAATCCACGTATTATGGCTTTTAATAATGACAATGTAGCTCAGACTCGTGATATTATGGATTTCTGGCGACCAAATTACTCGACAACTCCTTATGTAAATGGTGTCTATTCTACCCAACAATATCTAGATAGTTTGAAAACGACATGGCTTGAATATCAAAAACGCTACCAGCTAACTTTGGATGATTTTGCGGCTGTTTGCTTCCATTTGCCTTATCCTAAATTAGCGCTAAAAGGCTTGAAAAAAATAATGGATAAGAGCCTGCCTCAAGAGAAAAAAGACCTCTTGCAAAAGCATTTTGACCAGTCTATTCTCTACAGTCAAAAGGTGGGGAATATCTACACAGGTTCACTTTTCCTTGGACTTTTGTCTCTCTTGGAAAATACAGATAGCTTGAAGGCTGGGGATAAAATTGCCCTTTATAGTTACGGAAGTGGGGCTGTAGCTGAGTTCTTTAGTGGTGAATTGGTTGAAGGATATGAAGCTTATCTGGATAAGGACCGCTTGAACAAGCTCAACAAACGAACTGCTCTATCCGTTGCAGACTATGAAAAGGTCTTCTTTGAGGAAGTAGACTTAGATGAAACAAACTCTGCCCAGTTTGCTGGCTATGAAAATCAAGATTTTGCCTTGGTTGAAATTGTTGACCACCAACGCCGTTATAGCAAGGTTGAAAAATAATGAAGATAAGTTGGAATGGATTTTCTAAAAAATCATACCATGAGCGCCTCGAGCTGTTACAAGTTCAGGCGCTCCTTAGTCCTGACAAGCAAGCGAGTTTGGAGCAGAATGAACAGATGAGTGTGACTGTGGCAGACCAGCTGAGTGAGAATGTGGTGGGAACTTTTTCTCTGCCTTATTCGCTGGTCCCAGAGGTTCTCGTTAACGGTCAGGAATACACAGTTCCCTATGTGACAGAAGAACCGTCCGTGGTTGCTGCGGCCAGCTATGCAAGTAAAATTATCAAGCGAGCAGGCGGTTTTACTGCTCAAGTTCATGAGCGCCAGATGATTGGACAGGTAGCCCTTTATCAAGTTGCTGATCCTGAACAAGCGCAAGAGAAGATTGCCAGCAAGAAGGCTGAACTCTTGGAGCTTGCTAATCAAGCCTATCCTTCCATTGTTAAACGCGGGGGCGGGGCGCGTGATTTGCATGTCGAGCAGATAAAAGGCGAAACAGATTTTCTAGTCGTCTATCTTCATGTTGATACCCAGGAAGCTATGGGTGCTAATATGCTCAACACCATGTTGGAAGCTTTGAAGCCAGTCTTAGAAGAACTCAGTCAGGGACAGAGTCTCATGGGAATCCTGTCTAATTACGCGACCGATTCTCTGGTGACTGCAAGCTGTCGTATCGCCTTTCGATACTTGAGCCGCCAAAAGGATCAAGGACGAGAAATTGCGGAGAAGATAGCCTTGGCTAGTCAGTTTGCGCAGGCTGATCCTTACCGTGCTGCTACTCATAATAAAGGGATTTTTAATGGTATAGATGCCATTTTGATTGCCACGGGTAATGACTGGCGTGCCATTGAAGCAGGGGCCCATGCTTTTGCCAGTCGAGATGGACGCTACCAAGGTCTTAGTCAATGGACACTGGACCTTGAAAGAGAAGAATTGGTCGGTGAGATGACCCTGCCCATGCCTGTAGCGACCAAGGGTGGCTCTATCGGCCTTAACCCTCGTGTAGCCCTCAGTCATGAGCTACTGGGAAATCCTTCTGCCAAAGAATTAGCCCAGCTTATCGTGTCTATCGGACTTGCCCAAAACTTTGCAGCACTGAAAGCTTTGGTGAGTACAGGCATCCAGCAAGGCCACATGAAATTGCAGGCCAAATCCTTAGCTCTCCTAGCTGGTGCTAGTGAGTCTGAAGTTGCTCCCCTGGTCGAGCGCCTCATCGCAGATAAAACCTTTAACCTAGAGACAGCTCAGCGCTATCTCGAAAACTTAAGATCATAAAAAAACTCAGACGAATTCAGTCTGAGTTTTCTTGTGCTTAAATACTTTTTCCTGGTAATAGTGTAACTGGTAAAAAGTAACCAGTTGTTGCGACTTCTTTGCCTTCAATCTTTTGCAAGAGGAGGTCAACAGTGAGGCAGGCAATTTCTTCCAAGGGTTGCTTAATAGTAGCCAGTTGAGGGTAGTAATTCTCGATAAAGTAAGTCCCATCATAGCCGATGACCTTGAGCTCATCAGGAACAGAAATTCCCAGCTCTTGAGCGATTTTGATAACCAGGATAGCTGTCAAATCATCTGAAGCAAAGATAGCGTCTGGTTTCTGATGGGTCAAGATATTCTTGATTTCCATTTCTTTTCTGACGGGAGAAAAGTCACTGGAAACATTGATAATAGGAGCTTTTGGGAGTATGGAAGCAAAACCAGCGTGGCGTAGTCCAGTTGGCGAATTGGAATTGTCATTTCCTGTAATCATGATGATAGACTGGGCGCCTGTCTTAACCAAGGTCTGGGCAGCAAGAACCCCACCAGCATAGTTATCAGAGGAAACGACAGGAATGTCTGGCGACAGGTTTCGGTCAAAGGAAATAATCGGTGCGGTCACGCGGTTGTAGTCTTCGATTCCCAAGTTGTGACTACCAGAAATGATGCCGTCTACTTGATTGGCTTCCAACATTTCGATGTATTCACGTTCCTTCTCAGAGTCGTGTTCGCTGTTGCAGATGATGGTCTTGTAACCATTTTTAAAGAGTTGGTGTTCCAGCTTATCAATTAATTCTGCGTAGAAAACGTTGGAAATATTGGGGAAAATCAAACCGATTAACTTAGCTGATTTCCCTTGCAGACTACGAGCCAGGTTGTTGGGTTTATAGCCCAATTCCCGCATGGCTTCATTAACCTTTTGAATGGTTTTTTCAGAGAGATAACCTTTTTTGTTGATAACCCGAGAAACGGTAGTAGGGCTGACGCCTGCAAGTTTGGCGACATCAGTTAGTTTTGCGACCATAATCTAATTCATAGTAAGTTCCAGTTGGGTTTCCAGATTTAATCAGGATACCATTTTGGCCCGCATGTGGGAAGACACGACCAGAAAATACTTTTTCTCCTTTATTGATGAAAATTTCAAAGACAGAGTTATCGATGAAGATTGTAGCAGTAGTAGCCTGGTTATCGATTGGGCAAGAACGAGTTGTTCCAAATTCTTGGGCATACTGTTCTCCAGCCTGGCTACGATCCACTGTTACTTGACCATTTACAAGGTCAAAGTTGATTGAAAGTCCCTTACCTTCTTTATCAGCAAGTAGGACAATTTCGCTCTGGCTATTAACTTCCAAGTTGAGTTCGAGTTCGTATGTGTTCTTGGTTTGAACACGGTTTGAGAAGGCTTCTTCAGAGGCACGAAGGTCCTTGATGGCTGCGACTGGGTATTGGTAGAGCTTGCCGTCTTTGATAGTGAGTTCCTTGATCAAAGAGAAGGTTCCTTGGTGGTCAAAACGGTCAGATGGATATGAAACATCAGGTAAACCAAGCCAGCTAACAGCTAGAGCACGTCCATCAGGAGCGTTGAAGGCTTGAGTAGCATAGGCTTCGAAACCATAGTCCATGTTTTGAAGTTGAGACACATCTACCATTTTGGCATTTTCAGGGTCAAAGGAAGCCCCAATCTTATACATATTTGGATAGATATTGTCATAGTCTAGAACATCTTTATCCAATCCTTGTGGGCAGTATAGAAGGACAGGTTGCTCGCCTACAAAGACCAGGTTTGGACATTCCATCATGTAGGCAGTGCGGTCGTTAGCAAAGTCAAGGTTGCCAACTGCTTGCCAGTTTGTGTAGTCGTTGTCAATAGCTTTGTAGAGACGGACGAAGCCTTTTTTCTCCAAGTCCTGTCCACCGACGATGGCATAATATTGACCTTTAAAGTTAAAAATTTGCGGATCGCGGAAGTGGTCAGTTGAGTCAGCAGGCTGGTCAATCAAGATCTTATCAATCTTTGTAATCTTGCCATCTTTGTCCATCAAAGCTCCAATCTGGTAAGGGTGACGGATCCAGTTTTCATCACGAACATTTCCTGTATAAAATAGGAACAAGTTATCACCAAACTGCATGGCAGAACCAGAATAGGCACCGTGACTATCTAATGGAGTATCAGGCAAAACTTTGACTTCGGTTTCTGTGAAGTGAACCAAATCATCGCTTTCCAATTGAACCCAAGATTTCAAACCGTGGGCTGCACCAAAAGGAAAGTTCTGATAAAAGACAATCCACTTCCCATCAAAGTAAGAAAAGCCATTGGGGTCATTGAGAAGTCCTGTTTTTGGCTCAACATGGTAATGAGTATGCCATGGAGATTGTGCCATATTTTCTTTTATATGTTGAATTTCTTCTTGCGTCCAATCTTGATAAAGTCTGTAACGACGCTCAGTTGTCCATTCCATTCATTCATTCCTCCAAAAATCTTATCACTTTTAATAGTAACCGTTTTCGGAAAAAAAAGCAAGCCTTTTATGTTAAAAAAGAGAAAAAACTGTCAAACGTTTGTCACAAAATAAATGCAGGAAATCAATCAAATTTTCACGAAAATATGAAAGAGAATGAAACAAAACCCTTTTAAATAAGATTTTAAACTTATTTTTTCAAGGAATACCTGATAAAACAGTCAAAATCAATCAATCTAAAGCATGCTTACTAAGTGGATAGAATATTTTTTCTGCAAAACGCTTGACATATTTCTAAAACATGATAAAATAATAGTCGTAAGGGCGGATAAAATCGCTTTCAAACAAGAACAAAAAATTTTATAAGGAGATTTTTGCAAATGAACAATCAGGAAATTGCAAAAAAAGTCATTGATGCCTTGGGCGGACGTGAAAATGTCAACAGTGTTGCCCACTGTGCGACTCGTCTACGTGTCATGGTCAAAGATGAAGAGAAAATCAATAAAGAAGTGATTGAGAACTTGGAAAAAGTTCAAGGTGCTTTCTTTAACTCAGGTCAATACCAAATCATCTTTGGTACAGGTACAGTTAACAAAATGTACGATGAAGTTGTTGCGCTTGGTTTGCCAACATCATCTAAAGCTGACATGAAAGCAGAAGCTGCTAAACAAGGGAACTGGTTCCAACGTGCTATCCGTACTTTCGGTGACGTTTTCGTTCCAATCATCCCAGTTATCGTAGCGACAGGTCTTTTCATGGGTGTGCGTGGTCTTTTCAACGCTCTTGAAATGCCACTTCCAGGAGACTTTGCAACTTACACTCAAATCTTGACAGATACAGCCTTCATCATCTTGCCAGGTTTGGTTGTGTGGTCAACCTTCCGTGTATTCGGTGGAAATCCTGCCGTTGGTATCGTTCTTGGTATGATGCTTGTTTCTGGCTCACTTCCAAACGCTTGGGCAGTTGCTCAAGGTGGTGAAGTAACAGCTATGAACTTCTTTGGTTTCATCCCTGTTGTTGGTTTGCAAGGTTCAGTTCTTCCAGCCTTCATCATCGGGGTTGTCGGAGCTAAATTTGAAAAAGCTGTCCGCAAGGTTGTTCCAGATGTGATTGACCTCTTAGTAACGCCATTCGTGACACTTTTGGTTATGTCTATCCTTGGACTCTTTGTCATCGGACCAGTCTTCCACGTCGTTGAAAACTACATCCTTATTGCTACAAAAGCGATCCTCAGCTTGCCATTTGGTCTTGGTGGTTTCTTGATCGGTGGGGTTCACCAATTGATTGTCGTGTCAGGTGTGCACCACATTTTCAACTTGCTTGAAGTTCAATTGCTTGCTGCTGACCATGCTAACCCATTCAACGCGATCATCACAGCTGCTATGACAGCTCAAGGTGCTGCGACTGTTGCGGTTGGTGTTAAAACTAAAAATCCAAAACTAAAAACACTTGCTTTCCCAGCTGCTCTTTCTGCCTTCCTAGGTATTACAGAGCCTGCTATTTTCGGGGTTAACTTGCGCTTCCGTAAACCATTCTTCCTTTCATTGATTGCTGGTGCAATCGGTGGTGGATTGGCTTCTATCCTTGGACTTGCAGGTACTGGTAATGGTATCACCATCATCCCTGGTACAATGCTTTACATCGGTAACGGACAACTTGCACAATACCTTCTTATGGTAGCTGTATCATTCGTTCTTGGTTTCGCTCTTACTTATATGTTTGGTTATGAGGATGAAAAAGAAGTTGCTACTGAAGTAGAGACAGAACGTTTGGTCCAAGAAGAAACAACTGGTAACATTCCAGCAGCTCTTCAAAATGAAACACTTGTAACTCCTATCGTTGGTGATGTTGTCGCTCTTGCTAATGTCAATGATCCAGTCTTCTCAAGTGGAGCTATGGGACAAGGTATCGCTGTGAAACCAAGTCAAGGTGTGGTATATGCACCAGCTGATGCTGAAGTTTCAATTGCCTTTCCAACAGGACACGCTTTTGGCTTGAAAACAACTGATGGTGCTGAAGTTTTGATCCACGTTGGTATTGACACTGTATCTATGAACGGTGACGGTTTTGAAGCAAAAGTTGCTCAAGGTGACAAGGTTAAAGCGGGCGATGTTCTTGGAACATTTGACTCAAACAAAATCGCTGCAGCGGGACTTGATGATACAACAATGGTTATCGTTACAAACACAGCTGACTATGCTTCAGTAGCTCCAGTCGCAACAGGTTCAGTTGCGAAGGGTGATGCTGTGATCGAAGTGAAAATCTAATCAATCCTCTCTAATGTGAAAACGAACAAATGACATGTTTGTTCGTTTTTGCTTGAATGGTAAGATTTACAGAGGAAAATCTAAAAAATAGAGAAATTTAGACTTTCGAAATATGCTATAATAAAGAAAATAAAAACAAGAGGTTTATCATGACAAAATTATATGGAAGCTTGGAAGCGGGCGGTACAAAGTTTGTCTGTGCTGTCGGTGATGAAAACTTTAACGTTGTAGAAAAAACACAATTTCCAACAACAACTCCAATCGAAACAATCGATAAAACCATTGAGTTCTTCTCAAAATTCGATAATCTTGCTGGTCTTGCAGTTGGTTCATTTGGTCCGATTGATATTGATAAAAACTCAAAAACTTATGGCTTTATCACAACGACTCCAAAACCAAACTGGGCAAATGTGGACTTGCTTGGTGCCCTTCGTCGCGCCCTCAACGTGCCAATGTACTTTACAACAGACGTAAACAGCTCTGCCTATGGTGAAGTGGTTGCCCGTAATAATGCTGGTGGCCGTATCGAAAACTTGGTTTACTACACAATCGGTACAGGTATCGGTGCTGGTGTTATCCAACGTGGTGAGTTTATCGGTGGTGTGGGTCACCCTGAAATGGGTCATTACTATGTGGCTAGACACCCAATGGATATTGAAAAAGAATTCAATGGTGTTTGTCCATTCCACAAAGGCTGTTTGGAAGGCTATGCAGCTGGTCCAAGTTTGGAAGCTCGTACAGGTGTTCGTGGGGAAAATATTGAACTCAACAACCCTGTTTGGGATGTTCAAGCCTACTATATCGCTCAAGCTGCGGTCAATGCGACAGTGACTTTCCGCCCAGACGTGATTGTCTTTGGTGGAGGAGTCATGGCTCAACAACACATGCTGGACCGTGTCCGTGAGAAATTTACAGCTCTTCTCAATGGTTACCTACCAGTACCTGATGTGCGTGACTACATCGTGACGCCAGCAGTAGCAGGAAATGGTTCTGCTACTCTTGGAAACTTTGTTCTTGCAAAAGAAGTTTCAAAATAAAGCACAAAATCCGCTTGGGAAACCAAACGGATTTTTTATGTGTCAAAGCATTTGCCAGAAAAAGTCAATAATATAGGTCAGACCGTAGGTATAAACCACGAGGGTAAAGGGTTTGGTCAGAATGATGATGGTCATATAGCGCTTGAAGCTCATCTTGGTCAGGGCAGCTAGCATACAGAGAAAGTCAGCTGGACTAATGGGCCAAATCATCATAAAGATAAAGAAACGGTCAAAACGATTGCCTTTATCCAACCAACCGATATACTTGTCATAGGTGCGCTTGCTGACGACAGACTGGACAAAGGCAGCCCCATAGAGGCGCACCAGATAAAAGATAATAGCACAGCCAATCACGATGCCGATATAGTTGTAGATAGTCCCGATGATGTGCCCGTAGATAAAGACGCCAGCCACAGAGGTCAAGGCCCCAGGAATGATAGGGACGACCGTTTGTAAAATCTGTAAAAAGATAAAGAGAGGTGGACCCCAGATACCTGCCTGCTGGATAAAGGCAGAGAGGGTTTCCTTAGACTGTAAAATCCCAGCCTGATAAGCCCAAATACAGAAAATCAAGGTGCCGACTCCCCCGACGATAGATGAGATATTGATAACCTGCTGTAAAAGGGGAGAAACAGCTTTCATTTGTTTATCCTGTGACATGTAAACTCCTCATAGATAGTATAACTCTACTATACCATAATTTACGGTTTTAAACTATCTGAGTGTCTAGAGGTAGAATAATTATGGTAAAATGGAAATAATCAAATGCTAAATTAGATTGAGGAAGAATCATGTTGGGATTAAAGTTTAATGGGACTTGGCGCAACTACCAAAAACAGGTCTTGGAAAACTTCCAAGAATACCAAGCAGATGGGCATGTTCACTTGGTGGCAGCACCAGGTTCAGGGAAAACAACTATAGGGATCGAGTTGATTGCCCGCTTTGATAAGCCTGCTCTCGTTTTGGTACCGACGGTGACCATCCGAGAACAATGGGTGGATAGGATTCGCCAGGCCTTTTTAGAGGATGAGAACCAGGTCACAAGTCTCGTGTCTCAAAATCTCAAGGACATGAAGCAAATCACCATCGCCACCTACCAAGCCTTTCACAGTGCTATGCAACAGGTGCAATCTCAAGAAGATAACGGCGAGGTTGAGGACTTTATAGGCTTTGACCTGCTTGGCAGACTCAAGGAAAGGGGTGTAGAAACTCTCTGTCTGGACGAATGCCATCACTTGAGAAATGAATGGTGGAAAAGTCTAGAAGACTTCCGTAAAAACTACCAGCAACTGCAAGTCATCTCTCTCACTGCGACACCGCCTTATGACAGTGAACCAGAACTCTGGGATCGCTATCTCCAGATGTGTGGTGAGATTGACCAAGAAATCACAGTGCCAGAACTGGTTAAGGAAGACACTCTTTGCCCTCATCAGGACTTTGTCTATATCTGTTTTCCGACCAAGGAAGAGGACAAGCGCTTGGAGGAGTTTGAAGACACCAAGTGGCAGTATGTCAGTCAACTAGTCCTTGATCCTGACTTCCAAGAGTTGATTCGGAGTTCCAAGGTTCTCAAAGGGAAAATTTCTGCGGATATTCTCCTTGAAGATCCCAAGTATCTCTCGTCGCTCCTCATTTATCTACAAGCTCAAAAACAGGAAATTCCCAAGCATCTACGAGATTTACTGGGAGCTGAAGGCTTGCCTGCCCTCAATTATTATTGGTTAGAAGTTCTCTTGCAAGGCCTTCTCTATCAGACTCCTGACTGGTATGAGGATCCGCAGGAGACAAAGAAAAAGATAGAAGCAGAACTGAAATCAAGAGGGTTGATTGAAAAACGTCAGGTTTTCTTGGTCAAATCCAAGGCCAATGACCAAATCCTAAACCAATCTTTAGGAAAACTAGCTGGGATTGCGTCTATCTTTGAAACCGAGTATGCCAGTCTAGGAAAGGACTTGAGACAGTTAGTCTTGGCGGACTATATCCGTAAGGATTTTGCCAGTTATCTGGGAGATGACCAAGCACCAATCACGCAATTAGGAGTCCTCCCTTACTTTGAAACCATTCGCAGAAGTGCACAAAAGCAAGGCTTGTCTGTCCCGATAGCAGTCCTTTCTGGTAGTGTCGTGATCATACCGGCTAGTGTTAAGGCAGAACTCGAAGCACTCATTCCAAACACTAGCTTAAGCTTCTCTGCCATTGGAAAACTCGATCAAGGTACTTATCTCCAAGTAGGCTTCCCATCCAGCTTTAAGGGGATGGTCGCAGCAGTGACCGAACTCTTCCAACGTGGTTCTATCCAGGTCTTGGTCGGAACCAAGTCTCTCTTGGGAGAAGGATGGGATGCCCCTTGCGTCAACTCTCTCATCCTCGGAAGTTTTGTCGGAAGCTTTATGCTCAGCAATCAAATGCGGGGCCGTGCCATCCGTATCTGGCCAGGACATCCAGATAAGACCAGCAATATCTGGCACCTAGTAGCCATCAAACCTTACAAAAATCCAGTCTTTTCTAAGGAGGATCAAGAAGAACAAGACCTCAATCCTTATCAGGACCTACAAACCCTTGCCCGTCGTATGGATCATTTCCTTGGCTTGTCCTATAAGGAAGATACCATTGAAACAGGTCTGGAACGCTTGAACTTTCCTGAGTTTCCATTTAAGAAAAAGAAAATCGAAGACTATAACGAGAAAATCATGGAACTATCCAAGGATCGCGCCTCCTTACGTAAAAAATGGCAGGAATCTCTCATTGTTGCTGATAAGATTGAGATTGTCAATGAAGTTGCGACCGACAGCAAACGAATCCCTCTGCTCGCCCTAGCGGATGCTGAAAAGTGGCTTCGCTACGCTCTGATGATATTTGCCATTAGTCTCCTAGCTTATGTCGTTCGACTAACCTTCTTTGCCTTGCCATGGTTGACAGCTCTTTGTGTCCTCTTCCTAGCTATTACAGCCTTTCGCTATTACAGCTACAAGAGTCCTTATAAACGCTTGCGCCAGATCGGTGAAGCTATTCGCAAAGTCATGGTGACTGCCGGGCATTTGTCTGATGACCAGTCGCGCGTGCAGGTCGAGGAGGACAAGGAAAGCTTTAACGTATTTGCCTATCTAAAAGGTGGCAGCATGCGAGAAAAGGAACTCTTTTCCAAGGTTTTAGGAGAATTCTTTGCGCCCGTGGACAATCAACGCTACCTCTTAGTAGCTAAAAAAGCACCAGCAGGTCAGTCCAAGTATTTTGTGGTTCCTAGCCTTTTTGAAAAACGCAAGGAAGATGCCCAGCTCTTCCTAGATGCCGTCGCACCATATCTGGGCAACTACCAACTCGTTTACACCCGCAACGAAGTAGGGAGAAAAATCCTGCTAGAAGCTCGACTCAAATCTCTAGCCAACAAAAACGACCGCATCATTACTAAGAAAAAGGTCAAAAGTGCTTTGAAATAGAAGGAAGTGAGCGTTTTCTGGCCGGAACATGATATAATAGATAATTAACTATGAGACAAATTGAAGAGATAGTCTGAAAGATATTGTTAGTAAAAATAGACAGTTCTGACTAGCAAAAGGAAGTTTTTATGGCAAGACGAAAAGATTTTTCTGAATTAACAAGAGTACAAATCCCAGCAGCTCTGCATTTGATGCGTATGGGCTATACCTATCTTCCTCGCAATGGGAAGGAAATTGCAGAAAGAGACCCAGATACCAATATTCTTGTATCTGTTTTTAAAGAGCAATTTTTAACATTTAATAACTACTTAACAGATGAAGATTTTGAGAGAGAATTGGCCAATATCAAGCTGGAACTGGATCAAAATGATTTAGGGCGTTCCTTCTTTAAAAGGATACAGGGACAAGAAGGTGCTGTTTATATCGATTGGGAAAATCCTGAAGCCAACATCTTCCATCTGGCGCTTGAAGTCACTTGTCAAAATGGGCAAGATGAATTTCGCCCGGATATAGTTGTGTTTATCAATGGACTTCCCCTTTCTTATATCGAAGTTAAACAACCCAATGCTATCCGTGATGGAAAGACAGGGATTCAGTCAGAACAGGATAGAACTAGATACCGTTTTGAAAATCGTAAGTTCCGTCGTTTTAACAATATTACTCAATTGATAGCTCTATCAGATAATTTACCTTATATCAGTGGTCAAGGTCAACAAAAACGGGGTTCTTACTACGGTTCAAATGCCTATTCAAAAACCAAGTTTAATGCTTTCAAGGAAGAAAGAGAAGTAGATTTTCTGAATTCAATTGTACCTTTAAGAGATGAACAAATTGATTTCGTACTTGAGGATGTGAAGCGTTTTGCTCTCAAATCTCAACCAGAATTTACAACAAACTTACAGCCCAACACTCCCTGCAATACTTTCTTATCTTCTTTGTATCAAAAAGAACGTCTGCTTTTCATGCTTCGTTTTGGGCTGGTTTATGTAGAAGAAGAAAGCAAGGAAGGTCAGATACAATTGCAGAAGCATGTCATGCGTTATCCGCAATACTTCGCTACAAGAGCCATCGAAGAAACCATCGCAAAAGGTGTCAAAAAAGGTGTTATTTGGCATACACAGGGATCAGGTAAGACTGCCTTGGCTTTCTTCAATATCCGCTATCTTACCAATTATTTTTCAAAACAGGGGATTGTTCCGCAGTTTTACTTTGTCGTTGATCGCCTGGATTTGGCAGACCAAGCTTTTAAGGAATTTACCAAAAGAGGTCTAAAAGTTAAGCGCATCAACAATCCTCGAGAACTCAATCAAAAACAAGACGGCTATGATGTCGCCGTTGTCAATATTCAGAAGTTCAAAGATGATTCAGACCTGACCGACCGCTCTGGCTATGATCTCAATCGTCAAAATATCTACTTTATCGATGAAGCCCATCGCTCTTATAACGAACGAGGTTCCTACCTGCCAAATCTCTATCAGGCAGATACCAATGCGATCAAGATTGCCTTGACTGGGACCCCTTTGATTACCTACAAGAAAGATGGTAAGACCAAGGAAAGTCATGCGACTACACGTGATATTTTTGGAGATTATATCCATAAATACTACTACAACCAGTCTATAGATGATGGTTTTACCTTACGTCTCATGCGAGAAGATATCGAGACGTCCTATAAAGATAATCTCAGAGCCATCAATGAAGAAATCCAACGTGGGGATTTATCCAAAGAAGATATCTTTGCTCATCCGCACTATGTGGAACCAATGCTTGATTTTATTCTGGAGGACTTTAATCGTGCGCGTGATCTGGTTTTTGATGACCAGACAATTGGTGGTATGATTGTCTGTGATTCGTCCAAGCAGGCGCGTGAGCTTGAAAAGCAGTTAGAAGAACGACGAAAGGCTGGAACAACCAACTTGACCTCTGCTCTCATCCTCCATGATGAGGGAGACAAGGAAGAGAAAAAGGAAAAGGTGGATGCCTATAAGGAAGGTAAGATTGACCTCATTATCGTCTATTCGATGCTCCTGACAGGTTTTGATGCGCCTCGCCTCAAGCGTCTCTATCTAGGTCGCAAGATTAAGGCTCATAACCTTCTCCAGACTTTGACTCGTGTGAATCGTCCTTACAAGGACTATCTCTTTGGCTATGTAGTTGATTTTGCGGATATTTCTAAAGAATTTGACAAAACCAATCGTGCTTATCTAGAAGAACTCAATCAAGAGTATGATACAACCCTGACTGGGGAAAATGGAGAGGATGTGTTTGGTTCGCTCTTTGTGCCAGCTGAGGAAATTTCTCAGGAACTCAGCAAGACAGAGCGCATCCTCATGGACTATCCAACCTCTAATCTAGAGTTCTTTTCTCAATCAATTGATGATATCAAGGATAGAAAGCAACTAAATGAACTACGAAAAGCCTTAGAATCGGTTAAGCAGTACTATAATATCGCCCGCTTACTTGGTTATGACCATTTGATTAAGCAGATTGATATTGCTCAGATTGCAACTCTGCTCAATGTCATCTCAAGACGTTTGCTGACCTTGTCACTGATAGATAAGCCAGATGACTTTTCTAGTCGCACTCTTTTAAATCTTGCCATGTCTGAGACCAGTTTTAGTTTTGTCAAGATTGCGGAGGAAGAACTCCGTCTAGCAGCCAATGACCTAGAAGATTTGAAGCGTCGAGTTGCTGGAGGCATCATAAAACAGCGTGATGAGAAAGATCCTGAGTGGGTTTTTCTCTACGAAGAATTCCAGCGCATCATGAAAAAGCATCTGATTCATGGGCAAGAAGGCTATACTATGGAAAACATCAAAGAAATTCAAAAAGAGTACGAAGACCTCTTTAAGTCAGTGGAAGATTATCGTACTCATATGAGACGTTTGACGATGAATTTTGGCGGAGATGAAATGGCGGCGCGTTCCTATAAACACGTGACCAACTCGACTATGGTAAGCGAGTACCCAGCAGTTTATCATGTCATTAAAGATTCTAAAGTTACTCTGGATCACAAAATCGGTCAAAATCGAGGAGTGCTCGATAACGAGGACTTCTTCAAGAAATTGATTCGAGAAGTAGCCCGAATTTCAATGAAAACCAACCAATCTGCAAGTGATTTGACAAGACAGGTTTTTAACGATATCGTCGAGTCGCTATTTGAAGGATATGAAGAGGAATACCAACACTAATGAATGAAACATATAAAGTTCAAGTCCAAGACTTGGTAGATGATTTGAAAGCAGTCTTTACTCATGCAGGACTAGGAGGGGAAGCGGGTGAGTACAAACTCCTCACCCAGTCCTTCCTCTACAAATTTTTAAATGATAAGTTTTTATATCAAGCCAAGGTGCTGGATGAATCCAACACTTATGAAAACTTGTTAGCAATGAGTGAAGATGACTATGACTGGCTCTTGGAGGATATCGGTACAAGTACAGCTTGGCTCAAGCCAGACCAGTTGATCGAAACGCTTCACCGTCAGCAAAATGAAGCGACTTTCTACGAGAGTTTTGAAAATACTCTTAATCAGATAGCTATTGATAATAACGATATCTTCTCTGTGCATACAGACGGCGATACAGCTATTCGTCTATTTGATGAACGCTTGATTACCGACACAATATCAGATAGCAGTAAGCGTAACGAGGTTGCAAAAGCTATCATCAATCTCCTTGCACGAGTTAAGTTTGATGAGACCATTTTTTCACAAGGTTTCGACTTTTTCTCTACTCTCTTTGAGTACATGATCAAGGACTACAACAAAGACGGTGGTGGTAAGTATGCCGAGTACTACACGCCTCACTCTGTGGCTAAGATTATTGCTGATATTCTTGTGGGAAATGACCAACCATCAAACGTGCGCATCTATGACCCGTCTGCTGGTTCTGGAACTTTGCTGATGAACCTGGCTAGTCGTATCGGTGTGGATAAGACCACTGTTTACAGTCAGGATATCTCGCAAAAATCATCCAATCTCCTCCGTCTCAATCTGATCTTGAATGGTCTCCAACACTCCATTCATAATATCGTACAGGGAAATACCATTATCGCTAATCGCCATCCTGAGAAGATGGACTATATCGTGTCTAACCCTCCTTTCAAGCTGGACTTTTCAGAGTGGCGTGACCAAGTGGAGACCTTGCCAGAAGCCAGTAAGCGTTTCTTTGCAGGAGTACCAAAGATTCCAGCCAAGTCCAAGGACAAGATGGCGATTTACGAGCTCTTTGTTCAGCATATCATCTACTCCCTGAAACCAGATGGGCAAGCGGCCGTTGTCTTGCCGACAGGCTTTATCACGGCCCAGTCAGGGATTGATAAGGCTATCCGCCAACACTTGGTGGATCATCAAATGCTGGCAGGTGTCGTTTCCATGCCGTCCAATATCTTTGCGACGACAGGGACCAACGTCTCTATCCTCTTTATCGATAAGAAAAACAAGGGTGATGTCGTCCTCATCGATGCCTCAAACCTGGGAACCAAGGTCAAGGAAGGCAAGAACCAAAAGACCGTGCTCTCTCCTGAGGAAGAGCAGAAGATTGTCGAGACCTTTATCCAGAAAGAAGTCGTCGAGGACTTTTCTGTCACCGTCTCCTATGAGGACATCAAGGAGAAAAACTACTCTCTTAGCGCAGGTCAATACTTTGAAATTAAGATTGACTATGTGGATATCACAGCAGAAGAGTTTGACGCCAAAATGAGCGCATTTCAAAACAAACTCTCAGACCTCTTCCAGCAATCGCATGAACTGGAGCAGGAGATTGAAGAGCAAATGAAGGGGTTGAAGTATGAGTAGCATAAGGTTAGGGGAGATTGGAAAAATCTCAATGTGTAAGAGAATATTGAAATCTCAGACAAATGAATTTTCAGGAATCCCTTTTTATAAAATCTCAACGTTTGGTGGCACTCCGACAGTCTATATTGATGAAAAGATTTATCGTGAATACAAAGAAAAATATTCATATCCTAAAAAAGGTGATATTTTAATTTCTGCTGCAGGAACAATTGGGAAAACAGTAATATTTGATGGAGAAGCTTCTTATTTTCAAGATTCCAATATAGTATGGATAGAAAATGACGAATCAAAGGTAACAAATCAGTTTCTTTATTATTTTTTACAAACAAATCCTTTTATTACTACAAATGGAAGTACCATAAAAAGATTATATAACGATAATTTAAGAGATACTAAGATACCGAATGTCCCCTCAATCCAACAACAAAATCAAATAACAGATATTTTGGGTGCTTTAGATAAGAAAATCCAAATCAACAACCAAATCAATCAAGAGTTGGAAGCTATGGCTAAGACCCTCTATGACTACTGGTTTGTGCAGTTTGATTTCCCAGACCAGAATGGTAAACCCTACAAATCATCAGGCGGAAAGATGGTCTATCACCCAGAACTCAAATACGAAATTCCAGAGGGGTGGGGAGTGGAGAAGTTGGGGGATATTTCTCAATACGTTTCTGAAAAAGTTGATTCTTTTGAGCTTAATATAGAAAATTATGTAGGAACTGATAATATGATTGCAGATATGGGTGGAATTGAACTTACTACATCAATTCCTAAGTCAGGAACTTCAACGAAATTTTCTGCGGGAGACATTCTAATTTCAAATATTCGTCCTTATTTTAAGAAGATTTGGCTAAGTGATAGAACAGGTGGATGCAGTGCAGATGTACTTTGTATTAGGACGAATAGAACAATTCCTAAAGAATTTATTTATGCAACTCTTGCTAGAGATGATTTTTTTAACTATGATGTAGCAGGTTCTAAAGGATCAAAAATGCCCAGGGGTGATAAAAAACACATTATGGAGTATCCAATAGTATTTGAATTTGGAATTGCAGAACAATATTCTAAAATAGTCAAACCTATATATGAGGGTGTACATGAAAATAATAACCAAAACCAAGAACTCACCCAACTTCGCGATTGGCTCTTGCCAATGCTGATGAATGGACAGGTGCAGGTGGAGTAGATTAGTTGTAGATAAGTAAATAAAGGAGAAATAATGATTACCGAATTGCAACTCCCTTCAGATCGGTTTATTGACACTACATATAGCGGATTAAAGCAAAAGAATTTCATTTACGGAAAAAACGGAACAGGAAAATCAACAATCACTCAAACAATATTTGATTCATTCCACGATACTCATGATGTACGAATTTTTCAAGGATTTGATTCTGTGGCGGAAAATTCAGTATTAAACGCTATTTCGTTAGGAAAAGAAAATGCAAGTATACAACCTCAAATTGATCAGGTAGATCTTGAAATTTCTGAATTGGAGAATGAACTTATTGCTAATGAGAGCAGACCAGAAAATCTTTACGCTAGATGTCAAGCTAAGGAAAAAGAATATGTGGAACAAAATAAATCTATAAATGATAATTGTAGATCCTCAGCTAGTAAGCTAAAAAGAGAGTATACTGATTTAACCGGAGTTAATTATAATATTCGATACTTCAAAGAGGATATAGAAAGTATTGATAAAAGTGTTACTAGCGTTTCCTTAAGTGATACTGAGACAGAACAACTTCAACAATTGATAAATCAAGAAGAGATTAAGAATGAATCAAAACAATCATTTCCAAATATTGATGTAAGTGGATTTTTAAAAGCTACAAATGAAATTATCACAACAGAACTAGCAAAAAGTATCATACTAGAATTTTCAACAATTGAAGAACAAAACTGGGTTAGACAAGGTATGAACTATCATAATAAAGGAGATGTTTGTGCGTTTTGCAACAATCCAATTTCTGATCAACGTTTGGACCAATTAAATCATTTCTTTAGTGATAATGTTAAGAAGTTCGAGACAAGATTAACACATGCTATAGCACTTTTAAAAATAGAAAAAGATGAGATTAGAAAAATTAAATTGATTGCCCCTTCTCAATTCTATCTGATTTATCATGAACAAATTTCAGTATTAAATACTTCTATCTCGGAATTGATTCTAAAGCATACTTACTTTCTTGATTTCCTTATTGAAACTTTGGAAAAACGTAAATCGGATCTTTTTACAACTATGTCTGAAATATCTTATGAGTTACCAGATAGCTTTGAATCGATTAAGGAACAGTATAGTGAAATTTATGAAGTAAACAGAAGATACGGTCAAGATTTAATCAACAAAAAAGAAGATGCAAAAAATAAGTTGAGACTCAATTTGGTAAATATTGAGCTATCTAAAATGGAATATAGCCAGGATGTATCTAAGTTAGAGAAATTAGATATAGAAAAGAAAGGGTTAACTGATGAGTTACAATTCAATCAAAATAATTTGTTTGAGTTGAGAAAACTAAAACGTAACCTTATTTCTCAAACTATTGATGAAAGTATTGCTGCAGAGAGAATTAACAAATCATTAAGAAGTCTAGGAAACCATTCGTTTCAATTAGAGCTAGTTTCAGGTGAGCAAAAAGGTCAGTATACGATAAAAAATATTGATGGTAGCACACGAGATGTAGATACATTAAGTACGGGAGAAAAAAATATAGTTTCATTTTTGTGGTTTTTAGCAGATTTGGATAACCCTTCAAAAATGTCAGAAAAGCCACAAGTTATAGTTTTTGATGATCCTATGAATTCTAATGACGATACGACGCAATATTTAATAATTTCATATTTGCAAGATTTGATAATTAATTTATCCGAAAATCGCCAATTGTTTATTTTTACTCATAATATTCATTTTTACTTAAATGTAAGATATGATTGGTGGAGGAGGCCGACTTCTACTAAATTGACTTTACACCTTAAAAAGATTAATGGGAAAAGTAAGATTGACCTAATTGAAAATCGAAATAAAGATTTAAAAACTAGTTATGATGCTCTATGGGCAGAGTTAAGATGGCTTTATCAACAAGATAAACCAAATTTCATGTTAAATCCTATCCGACGTATTTTTGAAACATTCGCAAAATTCAATAACATATCACCTGATGTTTTATTTGAAAGTGATGTTGAAGCAAAAAAATTATTTAATGTTAATTCTCATTCAATTGACGATTTAGAGGCTGAATTAAATGGTAAAACTAATGTAGATATTATTTCAAAAGTCAGTGCTATTTTCCGTAGCAATAATGCGCAGTCGCATTTTGAAAAACACTGGACAGAATCGAATGAAGAATAAATATTTTCTAAAAAATCATCTCTTAATTATTAATTAATTTTAAAAATAGAGATTTGAAATCCCATCCAAATTAACTTTTGGCTGGTTTTTATTGTCTAAAGATGGTATAATTAAATTACCTAAAAGGTAATTTAATTATACGGAAAGGGACATATGAAGCTTATCTATACAAACAAAACTGTTGAAAAGCAGTGCACAGAGCTGAGACGGGCGAAAAAGGATTTTTCGGATAAGGTTGCAATAAAGTTGCATCTCTTGATCAACTTTTTGGAAGCGGCGGATTCTTTGGCCAGTGTTACAGTTTTTCCTAAATACCACTTTCACCAACTAAAGGGAAAGAGACAGGGACAGTTTGCTTTGGATATAGATGGTCGGAAAAGTTCCTATCGTTTGATTGTAGGTTTTCGTGAAGAGGACCTAGAAAAGGTCTTTTCCAGCCCCATTGAAATCGAAATCCTAAAAATAGAGGAGGTCAGCAATCACTATGAGTAATAAAATTGTTGAATACAAAGACCTGATTGCTTTTCATCCAGGTCAGTATGTTGAAGAGTTGATTGAAGATTATAACGTAACGCAGAAAGAATTTGCGGAGCGCTTAGGTATTTCGGCAAAGACTGTCAGCAAGATCGTCAATGCTGAGGAGTCCATTAGTAAAGAAACGGCTCATAAGTTAGCCAAGCTAAGCGGAGTTTCCATGCAAACTTGGCTCAATCTTCAAAATGCTTATGATGTAAAAGTGGCTGAGATTGCAGAGGAAAGAGAGCTTGAAGAAGGTAGCGAGAAAGAAATCTGTGAGATGATTGATTTCAAGTATTTTAAGGAAAAAGGCTACGTTCCAGAAAAACGCTATAGTTTGAAGGAAAAGATTGTTGAGCTTCGCAAGATTTTAGGTGTGGCAAGCATAGAAAACCTTACATCGTTTAACCATCTAGTCAGCTATCGGAATACGCGTGAGTTTACGACTAAAAGTATAGTCAACTCCAATATCATGCTGGAGTTGGCATCTAAAAAAGCACGTGATACAACAACTATCAAGCTCAATCGCAGAAAGTTAGAGAAAAGCTTGCCTGCCTTGAGAGAGTTGACCAGACAGGACCCAGAAATCTTTCCACAGCGCTTGTACGATATCTTACTTGATTGTGGTGTTGTTTTAGTCGGTCTACCTGCTTTGCCAAATGCCAATCTGAATGGAGCGACTAAAAAATTCAGTAACGGTAGTGCCTTGCTTTTACTCACGGATAGAAACAAAGCATCAGATATTTTCTGGTTCTCACTTTTCCATGAGATAGGACATATTCTGGAGAATGATTTTTCATCTGATGATGGAAATAGCGAATCCTACCGACTTTCTGAGGAAGAGGCAGATCAGTTTGCAAAAGATCTTTTAATAAGACCAGAAGACTATCAGGCTTTTGGTGAAAAAGGAAACTTTGATAAGTCGGATATCATACGTTTTGCAGAGGAGATAGATATTCATCCTAGCGTCGTTTTAGGCAGACTACAAAATGAGGGTATTCTCAGTTTTGACCGTTTTCGTGAATTAAAAGAAAATTATTACTTTGTTTCTTGAATCTATGGAAATTTGTAGAAGATGAAAATGTTCCATACAGTTAGTAATGATAGCTTCTTTATTCGCTCATAATTCGCTTATTTTTTGAAATAAGACCAAGATACAATTTTGTTTCCATATTTCCTGGAAACTGATAGAAAGTAAAGAGAAACATGGAACAAACTAATCAAAAATCCCAGTGTCAACAACTCTGGGCTAGAAATAAATACCTTGTTTTGAGCCATTCCAGCAATATTTACAATGAGATTCGCCAATATCTCAAGAATGAAGTGGTGGAGGTAAGTCATGTTCAAGAACTAATCGACCGTGCCTGTCAAATCCCAGAACACAGGGGTCAGGTTTGCAATGCCTTTCAGCATATTTGGGGCTATTTCAAAAAGAAAGCGACAGATGTTGAGCGCAAGGACTATATGCTCTTGCTGGATCGCTACCGCTTTGGTCAAACTTCTAAGAAAGACTTGATCGCTAAGACTCGAGACTTGCTGGATCGCTATCCCAATACCTACTTGCAACATTCGACTTTACTGAAAGGAGACGCCCATGAGACTTTGGCATGAGGCTTTGATTTCACACCTTCCCCGTCCTCAACTTTTGGGGCAACATCGGGAGTGTTGCGCCCTGCGTGGCAATGGCTGGGGTAGAAAGCATGCGACAGTGGACTATGTCTTTACCCATTCGCCCTATCGTCTCTATGCCTACCATGACTTGATCATGAAGGAGATGGCTAACCGAGGCTATAAGGTCAGTCCAGAGTGGCTGGATAAAAACTACCGAGGTAAAATTTGTCCAGCTTATGAAGACTTGCCTGAGGAAAAGTTGGGGAATCCTATCTATAGCGAACATGATGCAAGATACTATGAGGAGTGTTTAGCTAATCTACGAGAGAAAGGCATTGAGCTGGAGTAAGAGTCAGAATTATCTCCACATTATAACTCTTCTCGTCATTTTTTCGAATAATAAAAATGAGACCTTTAGAATGATTCTAAGGTCTTCTTTTTATGAGTATTAGGATTTACTTTTAATAACTTTTAAGTTATAATTAAATTGAAAAGAGGTTGCTTGGTGCATACGATTTACTTCTATAAGGACAAAAATGGAAATGAGCCAGTCTTGGATTATATGAGAGAATTGGCCTGTCGTAAAAGTAAGGATAGCCGCATCAAACTCAATAAACTAAATGACTATATCGAGTTACTTAGTCAGCAAGGGACCAGAGCTGGGGAACCCTATATGAAACACTTGGAAGATGAGATATGGGAACTAAGACCCTTGAGAGATCGAATTTTATTTGTAGCGTGGCTTGATGGTAGTTTTGTTCTTTTACATCATTTTGTCAAAAAGACTCAGAAAACTCCTAGAAGAGAAATTGAAAAAGCCAAGCGTGAACTGAAGGACTTAAGAGAAAGAGGGGTAAGTGATGAAGAATAGTGCTATTGGGAGTAACTGGAAGGATGTCAGGTCAGAACTCTTTACCAAGGAGGAAATACTTGAAAGTGATATGCGAGTGGCTATCATGAGTGAGTTGATTGAAGCCAGACATAAGCAAGGTATCAGTCAGAAAAAGCTAGAAGAACTTAGTGGAGTAAGCCAGCCTGTCATAGCTAGAATGGAAACAGGAAAGACTAGTCCTCAGTTGGATACAGTCTTGAAAGTTTTAGCCAGTTTAGGAAAGACACTAGCAGTCGTCCCCCTCGAACAGGAAAAGAGCTGAATAAACTGACTTATAGTCTTTTCTAATAGCAAGCCATAGTCACTTATAAGAATTACTAATAACGTGTTTGAGCATTCTAACCGGAATACGCCTATAAAACAAGCTACACAAAGGATTTGAGGCATTTGTCTCAAGTCTTTTTCTTTTGTCTAAAACGGAGATATAGTTTCAAGCTATATCAAAGCCTAATTTTTTACAATTATACAGATGATTTCTTTTCTGTTAAGATAGTTTCAACAACAATTTTTGGAGGACACATCATGTCAACTACGATCATCGGTTTCCCTCGTTTGGGCGAATTCCGCGAATTAAAATTTACAACTGAAAAATACTTTAGAAAAGAAATCTCAGAAGAAGAACTCTTGGCAGCAGCAAAAGAATTGCGTGCGAAACACTGGAATATTGTCAAAGAAAAAGGAATCACTGAAATTCCATCAAATGACTTCTCTCACTATGACAACTTCCTAGACGCAGCCTTCCTCTTCAACGTGGTACCTGCTTCAGTTCAAAACTTGGACTTGTCTGACCTTGAGCGCTACTTCGCTTTGGGTCGTGGTTACCAAGGAGAAAAAGGGGACGTTCGCGCCCTTCCAATGAAGAAATGGTTCAACACAAACTACCACTACATTGTGCCTAAATTCGAAAAAGACACTCAAGTAAAATTGGCAGGTCACAAGATTTTAGATGAATTCCAAGAAGCAAAAGAACTTGGATTGAACACTCGCCCAGTTCTTGTAGGTCCATTCACTTTCCTTCAATTGTCAGACTTTGAAGAAGGCGTGAAAGCAGAAGACTTCGTAGACAGCTTAGTGGCTGCTTACCAAGACGTTTTTGCTAAATTGGCGGATCTTGGTGCAACTCGCATCCAATTGGATGAAGCGGCTCTTGTGAAAGATTTGACTGCCGAAGAAAAAGCTCTCTTCTTGAACCTCTACAACAAACTTTTGGCTGATAAAAAAGGTCTTGAAGTTTTACTTCAAACTTACTTTGGTGACGTTCGTGACGTTTACGCTGACCTTGTAAACTTGCCTGTTGATGCGATTGGTCTTGACTTCGTTGAAGGTAAGAAAACTCTTGAACTCGTCAAAGGTGGCTTCCCAGCTGACAAGACTCTCTATGCAGGTATTGTCAATGGTAAAAACATCTGGCGCAACAACTACGAAAAGAGCTTGGCTGTTCTTGAACAAATCCCAGCTGAAAACATCGTATTGACAAGCTCATGCTCACTTCTTCATGTGCCATTTACAACTGCTAACGAAGAATTTGAACCAGCAATCTTGAACCACTTTGCTTTCGCAGTTGAAAAATTGGATGAGATTCGTGACTTGGATGCTATCCGCAACGGTCAAGGTGAAGAAGCACTTGCAGCTAACAAAGAACTCTTTGCGACTGAGCGTGTTGGTGAAAATGCGGAACTTCGTGCGCGTATCGCTGGCTTGACAGACGCAGACTACACTCGTTTGCCAGCCTTTGCGGAACGTGAAGCTATCCAAGAAGAAGCTTTCAAACTTCCAGCTCTTCCAACAACAACGATCGGTTCATTCCCTCAAACAAAAGAAGTTCGTGCGAAACGTTTGGCTTACCGTAAAGGTGAATTGTCTCAAGAAGAGTACGATGCTTTCCTTGCTGAAACAATTGACGAATGGATCAAATGGCAAGAAGATATCGACTTTGATGTCCTTGTTCACGGTGAATTTGAGCGTAATGACATGGTTGAGTACTTCGGTCAAAACTTGTCAGGCTACCTCTTCTCTAAGAATGGTTGGGTTCAATCATACGGTATGCGTGGGGTTAAACCACCAATCATCTGGGGTGATGTAACTCGTCTTAACCCTATCACTGTTAAATGGTCTAGCTATGCTCAAAGCCGTACAAACAAACCTGTTAAAGGTATGTTGACTGGACCTGTTACCATCCTCAACTGGTCATTCCCTCGTGAAGACATCTCTATCAAGGATTCTACTCTTCAAATCGCCCTTGCTATCAAGGATGAAGTGCTTGACCTTGAAGCTGCTGGTGTGAAAATCATCCAAATCGATGAGGCTGCTCTTCGTGAAAAATTGCCACTTCGTCGTAGCGACTGGTACGAAGACTACCTTGATTGGGCAATTCCTGCCTTCCGCTTGGTACACTCAACAGTAGCGCCAGATACACAAATCCACACTCACATGTGTTACTCAGAATTTACAGATATCATCCCAGCTATCGATAACATGGATGCGGACGTTATTTCCTTTGAAGCTAGCCGTTCAAACCTTGAAATCTTGGACGAACTCAAAGCGAAAAACTTCCAAACTGAAGTGGGACCTGGGGTTTACGATATCCACTCACCTCGTGTGCCGAACGAAGGCGAAATCGATAATACTATCGAAGCTATCCTTGCTAAAGTGCCAAGCAAGAAAGTTTGGATCAACCCTGACTGTGGCTTGAAAACACGTGGTATTCCAGAAACAAAAGAAAGCTTGATTCGCCTTGTTGAAGCAGCTAAAGCTGCGCGTGAGAAATTGTAAGATAGGATTTCTCAAGAAGCGCTGTTTGGTCAATCTGCCTGTTTCACTTGGATTCTAGGAATCCAGCTAACGAAAAAATCAACTAGAAAAGGATAATGACTATGTCACGCCAAACACCGTCACTCTCATTTGAAGTGTTCCCTCCAAACCCAGCCGTGGGTAATGATAACATTATTTCTGCTCTTCAAGATATGCAGGAGTTGGCTCCTCACTTTATCAGTGTAACTGCCAGCAATAATAAATTTAATATCAAGGAAACGACGGTTCGTTTGGCTGATTTTATCCAAAATGACTTGGCGATTCCGACTATTGCTCACTTGCCAGCCATCTATTTGACCAAGGACAAGGTTGCTGAAACCATTGCTGACTTGGACAAGGTTGGGGTACAGAAAATCTTGGCTCTTCGTGGGGATATTATTCCTGGTGTGGAACCACAAAAGGATTTCCGCTACGCAACGGACTTGATCGAGTTCATTAAGGAGCAAGCCCCTCACTTTGATATTGTTGGTGCTTGTTATCCAGAAGGTCATCCAGATTCACCAAATCAAATTTCAGATATTCAAAATCTTAAGAAGAAAGTGGATGCAGGCTGTTCTAGCCTTGTAACTCAGCTTTTCTTTGACAATGAGCGCTTCTATGATTTCCAAGACAAGTGCATCTTGGCTGGGATTGATGTTCCCATTCATGCAGGGATTATGCCAATTCTGAATCGAAATCAAGCCCTCCGCCTCTTGAAGACTTGTGAGAATATCCATCTTCCACGCAAATTTAAAGCCATCTTAGACAAGTATGAGCATGACCCTGAGTCGCTCAGAGCAGCAGGACTTGCCTATGCAGTGGATCAAATCGTGGACTTGGTAACTCAGGATGTTGCCGGTGTGCATCTCTATACGATGAACAATGCAGAAACAGCAAAATACATTCATCAAGCAACACATGCTTTGTTTAATCACCAGTCTCTAGGATAATAAAAAGCAAACCATTCTTCTCAGCTGAGGGGAATGGTTCCTTTTTAATGGTAAAGACCGTACTTTTTAAGAAAAATATGATAAAATAGACTCTGTACGTACTTGATACAAAGATGAGGGTATTAAATAATACAATGCATTTAAACTGAAACTCTTAGATGTTTTAGCATCAAACCTTTCTAATGATTTGTATCTTGTGTAATTGAACCCGGCCGAAAAGCTGTGTAAAAAAGATAAACTGTCTTGTCTTCATCGAAGACTTCGTCAGTTTCCTATTTTTACTTTGCTTTTGACGTCCTTGGTATCTTGATCTTTGTAGGCAAGGCGTATAATTTCATCAATCCAAAGGGGATTAAAATGACAAAACAAGTGTTTCAAACGACTTTTGCGGGTCGTGAGTTAATTGTAGAGACTGGTCAGGTTGCTAAGCAGGCAAATGGCTCTGTTGTTGTACGTTACGGTGAGTCAACTGTCTTGACTGCGGCCGTGATGTCTAAGAAGATGGCAACTGGAGATTTCTTCCCTCTCCAAGTCAACTACGAAGAAAAAATGTATGCAGCTGGGAAGTTTCCTGGTGGCTTTATGAAACGTGAAGGACGTCCTTCAACGGATGCGACTTTGACAGCGCGTTTGATTGACCGTCCAATCCGTCCTATGTTTGCGGAAGGTTTCCGTAACGAAGTACAAGTCATCAATACGGTTCTTTCTTACGATGAAAATGCATCTGCACCTATGGCAGCTATGTTTGGTTCATCCTTGGCACTTTCCATTTCAGATATTCCGTTTGACGGACCAATCGCTGGTGTCCAAGTGGGTTATGTGGATGGTCAAATCATCATCAACCCTACGCAAGAACAAGCAGAGCAATCTCTCCTTGAATTGACAGTCGCTGGTACCAAACACGCCATCAACATGGTAGAGTCTGGTGCCAAAGAATTGTCAGAAGAAATCATGTTGGAAGCTCTCCTTAAAGGGCACGAAGCAGTTAAAGAATTGATTTCCTTCCAAGAAGAAATCGTTGCTGCTGTCGGTAAGGAAAAAGCAGAAGTGGAATTGCTTCATGTTGATGCTGAATTGCAAGCTGAAATCATCGCAGCCTACAACAGCGACCTCCAAAAAGCGGTCCAAGTAGAAGAAAAATTGGCTCGTGAAGCTGCAACTCAAGCAGTTAAGGACCAAGTGACTGCTGTCTACGAAGAAAAATATGCAGACCACGAAGAATTTGACCGTATCATGCGTGATGTGGCTGAAATATTGGAACAAATGGAACACGCTGAAGTGCGCCGTTTGATCACAGAAGATAAGGTGCGTCCTGACGGTCGTAAGGTTGATGAAATCCGTCCTTTGGATGCGGTTGTTGACTTCCTTCCTCGTGTGCACGGCTCTGGTCTCTTCACTCGTGGACAAACTCAGGCTCTTTCAGTTTTGACCTTGGCCCCAATGGGTGAAACTCAAATCATTGATGGTTTGGATCCAGAGTACAAGAAACGCTTTATGCACCACTATAACTTCCCACAATACTCTGTTGGGGAAACTGGTCGTTACGGTGCGCCAGGTCGTCGTGAAATCGGTCACGGTGCTCTTGGTGAGCGTGCACTTGCTCAAGTCTTGCCAAGTTTGGAAGAATTCCCATATGCTATCCGCTTGGTAGCTGAGGTCTTGGAATCAAACGGTTCTTCATCTCAGGCTTCTATCTGTGCTGGAACTCTTGCCCTTATGGCTGGTGGTGTGCCAATCAAGGCGCCAGTAGCAGGGATTGCCATGGGTCTCATTTCAGATGGAAACAACTATACAGTCTTGACAGATATCCAAGGTTTGGAAGACCACTTTGGAGATATGGACTTTAAGGTTGCAGGTACTCGTGACGGGATTACAGCCCTTCAAATGGATATCAAGATTCAAGGGATTACTGCAGAAATCTTGACTGAGGCTCTTGCCCAAGCTAAGAAAGCGCGTTTTGAAATCCTTGATGTTATTGAAGCAACCATTCCAGAAGTTCGTCCAGAATTGGCTCCAACTGCTCCGAAAATTGATACCATCAAGATTGATGTGGACAAGATTAAGATTGTCATCGGTAAGGGTGGAGAAACCATCGACAAGATTATCGCTGAAACAGGTGTTAAGATTGATATCGATGAAGAAGGAAATGTGTCTATCTACTCTAGCGACCAAGATGCCATCAATCGTGCTAAAGAAATTATTGCCGGTTTGGTCCGTGAAGCCAAAGTGGATGAAGTTTACCGTGCTAAAGTCGTTCGTATCGAGAAATTTGGTGCCTTTGTCAACCTCTTTGACAAGACAGATGCCCTTGTTCATATCTCTGAGATGGCTTGGACGCGTACCAATAATGTCGAAGACTTGGTAGCAATCGGGGATGAAGTTGATGTTAAGGTTATCAAGATTGATGAAAAAGGACGTGTGGATGCTTCTATGAAAGCCCTTCTTCCTCGTCCACCAAAACCTGAACGTGATGAAAAAGGCGAAAAGTCTGAGCGACCTCACCGCCCACGTCATCACAAGGACCACAAACCTAAGAAAGAATTTACAGAAACACCAAAAGATTCAGAATAAGAAAAGGAGAAATGTATGGGATGGTGGCGCGAAACCATTGATATCGTAAAAGAAAATGATCCAGCGGCCCGCACCACTTTGGAGGTTTTGCTGACTTATCCAGGTGTCAAGGCCTTGGCGGCCCACCGTCTTTCGCATTTTCTCTGGAAGCATGGCTTCAAACTCTTGGCTCGTATGCACAGTCAGTTTTGGCGCTTTTGGACTCAGATTGAGATTCATCCAGGTGCCCAGATTGATTCAGGTGTCTTTATCGACCATGGTTCAGGCCTGGTGATTGGAGAGACAGCGATTGTTGAAAAAGGCGTTCTTCTCTATCATGGGGTTACTCTTGGTGGGACAGGGAAGGATGTTGGCAAACGCCATCCGACTGTGCGTAAAGGAGCTCTCATATCGGCCCATGCCCAAGTCATCGGACCGGTAGAGATCGGTGAAAATGCCAAAGTCGGTGCTGCTGCAGTAGTCGTGGCAGACGTACCTAGTGATGTGACAGTTGTCGGTATTCCGGCCAAGATCGTCCGTGTTCATGGACAGAAGGATGAACCAACGATCCACGAAGTCGAAGAAAAACGAGAATACTATGTCAATAAACTAGAGCAGGCTAGAGAAGCCAGTCACAGATCGTCGGGGTTGTAGAGGATACCTATATGATTCAAGCAAGAAACAAGTTAAGCCAAGAGGAGTTATCTGAGGCGAAAAAACTCATTAACTGTTGCCGAGCCTATGACGGTACCTATCGTGATCCCTATCTTTCTAACATGCTTAATTTTGACCCAAACATGCCCGCCTTTTTCCTTTATTATGAAAAAGGCGAACTTGTTGGTCTCTTAACTGTCTATGCAGATGACCAAGATGTGGAAGTGACGATACTGGTTCATCCAGATCATCGCCGTCAGGGAATTGCGCGTGCATTGTTTACTAGTTTTGAGAAAGAAACGGCTTCTTTCCCTATTCGTTCAGTTACTTTTCAGACAGAACGTATTTTTCTAGACCGTTATCCTGATTTTGTCAGCAACTGGGGATTGGTCGAGGACGAGGATACAGAAACCTGGTTAGGTAAGGATAGAAGACCTTATCCGTTAGCAAAGATTTCTAATCTTGAAGTTTTGTTAGCAGATAGTTCGTATCAAGATCAAATTAGTCAGTTAAAATTTCAGGCATTCTCAGAGGAACATGAATCTAGAGAAGTTGTGGATAGATATGTCGCTGAAGCTCTGAAGGATCCAGAAAGTCGCTTATATATTTTATTAAAAGACGGTCAGGTTATTGGAACTTGCACGGTAGATTTATCGACTAATACGAATTACTTCTACGGTTTAGCAATATCTGAACCTGAACGTGGGAAAGGCTATGGAAGCTACTTAGCAAAATCCCTTGTCAACCAACTAATTGAGCAAAGTGACAAGGAATTTCAGATTGCAGTAGAGGACAGCAATGTAGGTGCCAAGCGCTTATATGAAAAGATTGGCTTTGTCAAACAAACCCAGGTGGTTTATCTGAATAAGAAAGGAGTAAGGAATTCCGAAGAGTAGAGATATTCGGACTGAAATTTACTTGAGCTCTTAGTGATGAAACTAATTGTTCTTGGATTTTGGATTTCCTGACTATGATTTATGATTAAAACCTATGACACCTTGAGCGGGAAGTAGACAGGAGAGGCGCTCGAATGTTTAAGAATGAACTTTTCTGCTGCAGATTGGAATTGCTGTTGTCTGGTTTATTTTTCTTGTCCAGCAAGGATTGTGCTGAATACTTTGATTAGCTTAGGTCTAATCATCTGGGTCTATCCCGCTAAGTGAAGGCGAAGCAGAACTAGAAAGGAAACTACAAGAATGGCAGTATATTTTTACGGCTGTATCACCATGGATGGCTACTTGGCAGACAGCCAGCACAGGATAGACTGGCTGCATCAGCTTGGTTCTGTAGAGGATACAGGCTATGATGACTTTTACAGGCAAATGGATATCACCATCATGGGCAAGCGGACCTTTGATGCAATCCAAGATTTGCAAGATGTAGAAAGTTTTTATCAAGCTACGGAAAACTATGTCTTTACGCATGATAGGAACCTGCCTGTCAGCAATTACCAGCCAGTAGCTGGGGATGTGGTGGACTTTGTTCACCAGATTGACAAAGGCAAAAATGTCTTTGTGATTGGTGGTAATTCCTTAGTAGGACCGCTCTTGGATGCGGATCTTTTCGACCACCTCGTTATTCAGATAGCGCCCCTTATCCTAGGAAAGGGGGTTCCCCTCTTTACCCAAGAGGAAGAGCAGCGCTTTTACCAACTGGATAGCCTCAGACAATTTGGTCCTTTTGCAGAGCTGGTTTTCAGCCGAAAAAGTCAGAAATAGAGAAGGGAGTGGACCGCATGATTAAAATTTACGACACTATGTCTCGTGATTTGCGAGAATTTGTCCCGATTGAGGACGGCAAAGTTAAGATGTATGTTTGTGGGCCAACGGTGTATAACTATATCCACGTGGGCAATGCCCGCTCAACAGTAGCCTTTGATACCATTCGTCGTTATTTTGAGTATCGTGGCTACGAAGTTGCCTATATTTCCAATTTTACAGATGTGGATGATAAGATTATCAACCGTGCCAAGGAAGAAGGTATCACGCCTCAGGAAGTTGCGGACAAGTACATCGCGGCTTTTCGTAAGGATGTATCAGCTTTGGGTGTTAAGCGGGCTACTCAGCATCCGCGCGTGATTGACTTTATGGAGGCAATCATTGACTTTGTGCGGACTTTGGTGGACAAGGGCTACGCCTACGAGAGTCAAGGGGATGTTTATTTCCGTGTGGAAAAATCCCACAATTATGCCAAGTTGGCCAATAAAACCTTGGAAGATTTGGAGCTAGGTGCTTCAGGTCGTACCGATGAAGAAACGGCTCGTAAGGAAAATCCTGTAGACTTTGCTTTATGGAAATCTGCCAAACCAGGCGAGATTTCTTGGAACAGTCCTTGGGGACCTGGTCGTCCGGGCTGGCATATCGAGTGTTCGGTCATGTCAACAGAGATTTTGGGCGATACCATTGATATCCACGGTGGTGGAGCTGACCTTGAGTTTCCTCACCATACCAATGAAATTGCCCAGTCGGAAGCCAAGACAGGTAAGACCTTTGCCAACTACTGGATGCATAATGGCTTTGTCAACATCGATAATGTCAAGATGTCCAAGTCTTTGGGGAACTTTATCACTGTTCATGATGCCCTTAAAACTCTTGATGGTCAAGTCCTTCGTTTCTTCTTTGCGACTCAGCACTACCGTAAGCCTATCAACTTTACGGAAAAGGCAGTGCGTGATGCAGAGACCAATTTAAAGTATCTGAAGAATACTTATGAGCAACCATTTACAGGAAATGTGGACGCCCAAGAATTACAAGTATTTAAAGATAAGTTTGTAGCTGCTATGGATGAGGATTTCAACGCTGCAAATGGTATCACAGTAGTCTTTGGAATGGCCAAGTGGATCAAATCAGGTCACTACAACCAAAAAGTTAAAGATACCTTGACGAAGATGTTAGAAGTCTTTGGGATTGATTTAAAGAAAACAAAGAAAACAAATTATAATGAAGAATTAAATGAATTATATACTACTAAATTATCTTGTACGTTAGAATATTATTCTTGGAGTAAATACAATCGGAAGTATATTCTTGAAGATTTAAAGAATTATTTTCATGATGAGTATGAGGTAATTACGCTCTCTCCAAATCGTGCGGATCAGATTCATGACAAATTTATGAAGGCAATAAGTCATGAACCTAAGCCATCAAGTGTTTTAATGATTGTTAATGGGAATCAGAAACCAAGCGTATTACAAGCTTTGAGAAATTGTAAAGAAGTAAGTTTTGGAATGGAAATTAAATTTGACTATCAATTTATTTACAATATAAATGAAAAACAAATAAAATTGATCCAAAAACGCCAAGAAGCGCGTGCCAATCGGGACTTTGCGACAGCTGACCAAATCCGTGACCAATTGGCTGCTCAAGGAATTAAGCTCCTTGACACCAAGGATGGAGTGAGGTGGACACGTGATTGATGTCAATCTCATTAACGGGATTGCGCTAGCCTTTGAAGGAGATGCGGTTTATTCTATGTATATTCGCCGTCACCTCATCCTCAAAGGTATGACCAAACCCAATAAACTCCATCAAGAAGCGACCAAGTATGTGTCAGCCAAAGCTCAGGCTCGCTTGATTTCCCTTATGTTAGATGAGCGGGTCTTAACGGAAAAAGAAGAAGAAATCTACAAACGTGGTCGCAATACTAATAGCCACACAAAGGCTAAAAATGCCGATGTGGTGACTTACCGTATGTCTACAGGTTTTGAAGCAGTCATGGGCTATCTTCATATGACTGAAAATCTGGAACGTCTTGAGAGCTTGATTTCGTGGTGCATCCAAAAAGTGGAGGGCTAGGACATGATAGCAAAAGAACTACAAGACTGGTTTCCCGAGGCTCAGATTTCAGACCAACCAGTAGAGAAAGAGGGCTATCTCACCCTCCCTTTAGCTTCTCAGCAGTGGATTCTGCTGGAGGAAGCTGGACTCAGCGAGCGTGAAAAGCAGTTGGTTGCCCTTTTGACCCAGCAGGAGCAAGCTTGTTCGCTCAATCCTTGGTATTCTTTTCTGATTGAAGGGAAGGGGCAGGCACCGCAAGCTTTTAAAAAGATTCAGTTGGTTTATTGCCATCTTTCCTATTTTCAGCAGGAAAATCTAGCTTCTTGGCTAGATATGATGCGGACTCTTTTTCCGAATTGTCAGACGGTGTTTCAGGTCGGAGCTCAGGATTATGTTTTCGTGCTGCAACAAGATAAGTACACCTCTGTACGTTCAATCTTATCTGATACGATTGAAGCGGTTGAGTATGACTTTGGACTGCGTCTCTCTATTATGTTAGGTCAGGTTTGGTCTCAGACGGGCCATCAAACCCTATCAGACTTAATCAAAGCAGAGCGGGATTTGTTTAAGACTTGGTGGCGTCAGGGTCACCAAGGTGTTCATACTTTTTCTCAGCTCTATCTTTGGAGTATGGGAGAAAGGCTTGTGGATTTGAGAGTAATCAAGGAATGTCTACATCAGATGATTTTGGATCAAGACCAGATTCAGGAAATCATTCTCTCACTTTGGGAAAATAGTGCTGTTCTCACTAAAACAGCCCAACAACTCTATCTGCACCGCAATTCTCTCCAATATAAGATTGATAAATGGGAAGAGTTGACAGGCCTTCAGTTGAAGGAGTTGACCGACCTGACCCTGTGTTATCAATTGATTTTACCAGAAATTCTCTAAAGTTCTGTGCAAGTTGCACAGAACTTTTTTGTTTTTTTGGTCACCTTGCCATAGAAAAGTAAAGCGTTTTCATCTATAATAAAACTATCAAAAGACAAAAGGAGTTCACCTCATGGTAGAATTGAATCTTAAAAATATTTACAAAAAATATCCAAACAGCGAACACTACTCAGTTGAAGACTTCAACTTGGACATCAAAGACAAGGAATTTATCGTTTTCGTAGGTCCTTCAGGATGTGGTAAATCAACTACTCTTCGTATGATTGCTGGTCTTGAAGATATTACAGAAGGTACTGCATCTATCGATGGCGTGGTTGTCAACGACGTAGCTCCAAAAGACCGTGACATCGCCATGGTATTCCAAAACTACGCTCTTTACCCACACATGACTGTTTATGACAACATGGCTTTCGGTTTGAAATTGCGTAAATACAGCAAAGAAGACATCGACAAACGTGTTCAAGAAGCAGCTGAAATCCTTGGATTGAAAGAATTCTTGGAACGTAAACCAGCTGACCTTTCAGGTGGTCAACGTCAACGTGTTGCCATGGGTCGTGCAATCGTCCGTGATGCAAAAGTATTCTTGATGGACGAACCTTTGTCAAACTTGGATGCCAAACTTCGTGTATCAATGCGTGCTGAAATTGCTAAAATCCACCGTCGTATCGGAGCTACAACTATCTACGTAACTCACGACCAAACAGAAGCGATGACACTTGCAGACCGTATCGTTATCATGTCAGCAACTAAAAACCCTGCTGGTACAGGTACTATCGGACGTGTAGAACAAATCGGATCTCCTCAAGAAGTTTACAAAAACCCAGTTAACAAATTCGTAGCAGGATTTATCGGAAGCCCAGCTATGAACTTCATCAACGTGAAATTGGTTGGTAGCGAAATTGTTTCTGACGGTTTCCGCTTGAAAGTTCCAGAAGGAGCTTTGAAAGTTCTTCGTGAAAAAGGCTATGAAGGAAAAGATTTGATCTTCGGTATCCGTCCAGAAGACGTGAATGCAGAACCTGCTTTCCTTGAAACATTCCCAGAATCAGTTGTAAAAGCAACTATCTCTGTGTCAGAATTACTTGGTTCAGAATCTCACCTATACTGCCAAGTTGGTAAAGATGAATTTGTTGCTAAAGTTGATGCTCGTGACTACTTGCAAACAGGTGCAACAGTTGAACTTGGATTTGACTTGAACAAAGCACACTTCTTCGACGTAGAAACTGAAAGAACAGTTTACTAAGATTATATGTTTCAACACACTGTCAGTGTTTCTGACAGTGTGTTTTACTGTTTCAGTATGCATGGGAATAGGATTTTCTAGTTTTCTTATTAGTAAAAAAGTGATAAAATGGTAGGAAGAATTGGAGAGTACACATGCCAAAAGAAGAAAATTTAAGAGGCGATGAAGTTGTCGCTTTAACACAGAAATATTTATCGGAAGAAGATGTGGCTTTTGTCCATAAGGCCTTGGTCTACGCGGTGGAATGCCATAGTGGTCAATATCGCAAATCAGGTGAGCCTTATATTATTCACCCTATCCAAGTGGCAGGTATTTTAGCTAAGCTCAAGCTGGATGCTGTAACGGTAGCTTGTGGTTTCTTGCATGACGTGGTAGAAGATACAGAAGCGACTCTGGATGATTTGGAAAGAGAGTTTGGCCCTGACGTGCGGGTAATCGTTGATGGGGTTACCAAGCTTGGTAAGGTCGAGTACAAATCAATCGAGGAGCAGTTGGCTGAAAATCATCGCAAGATGCTCATGGCCATGTCTGAGGACATCCGCGTTATCTTGGTTAAACTGTCTGACCGCTTACACAATATGCGGACCCTGAAACATCTTCGAAAAGACAAGCAGGAGCGTATTTCCAAAGAAACTATGGAAATCTATGCGCCGCTTGCCCACCGTCTGGGGATTTCTAGCGTTAAATGGGAATTGGAAGACCTATCTTTCCGTTATCTTAATCCAACGGAGTTTTACAAGATTACCCATATGATGAAGGAAAAACGCAGAGAGCGTGAAGCCTTGGTGGATGAGGTAGTTACAAAATTAGAGGAATATACGACGGATCGTCACTTGAAAGGGAAGATTTACGGTCGTCCTAAGCATATTTACTCGATTTTCCGCAAAATGCAGGATAAGAGAAAACGTTTTGAGGAAATCTATGACCTGATTGCCATTCGCTGTATTTTAGATACCCAAAGTGATGTTTATGCCATGCTTGGTTATGTACATGAGCTTTGGAAACCAATGCCAGGTCGTTTCAAAGACTATATCGCTAACCGCAAGGCCAATGGTTATCAGTCTATCCATACGACTGTCTATGGGCCAAAAGGGCCGATTGAATTCCAGATTCGGACCAAGGAAATGCACGAGGTCGCTGAGTACGGGGTTGCGGCTCACTGGGCTTATAAGAAAGGCATTAAGGGGCAGGTTAACAGCAAGGAATCTGCTATTGGGATGAACTGGATCAAGGAGATGATGGAGCTCCAAGATCAGGCTGATGATGCTAAGGAATTTGTGGATTCTGTTAAGGAAAACTATCTGGCTGAGGAGATTTACGTCTTTACCCCAGATGGAGCTGTCCGTTCCCTTCCAAAAGATTCAGGACCGATTGACTTTGCCTATGAAATCCATACAAAAGTTGGGGAGAAAGCGACGGGTGCCAAGGTCAATGGTCGTATGGTTCCACTGACAACCAAGCTCAAGACAGGGGATCAGGTTGAAATTGCCACCAACCCCAACTCCTTTGGGCCAAGCCGTGACTGGCTCAATATGGTCAAGACCAGCAAGGCGCGTAACAAGATTCGTCAGTTCTTTAAAAACCAAGACAAGGAATTATCTGTCAACAAGGGTCGTGAAATGTTGATGGCCCAGTTCCAAGAAAACGGCTATGTAGCTAATAAATTCATGGACAAGCGTCACATGGACCAAGTTTTGCAAAAGACTAGCTACAAGACAGAAGAATCCCTTTTTGCGGCCATTGGTTTTGGAGAAATCGGTGCTATTACCGTCTTTAACCGTCTGACTGAAAAGGAACGCCGTGAGGAAGAACGTGCCAAGGCCAAGGCGGAAGCAGAAGAGCTTGTCAAAGGTGGCGAGGTCAAGGTTGAGAACAAAGAAACCCTCAAGGTTAAGCATGAGGGTGGAGTGGTTATTGAAGGAGCCTCAGGTCTCCTAGTGCGGATTGCCAAGTGTTGTAATCCTGTTCCTGGTGACGATATTGTTGGCTATATCACCAAGGGGCGTGGTGTGGCTATTCACCGTGTGGACTGTATGAACCTGCGTGCCCAAGAAAACTACGAGCAACGTCTCCTTGATGTGGAGTGGGAAGACCAGTACTCTAGCTCAAATAAGGAGTATATGGCTCATATCGATATTTATGGCCTCAACCGTACAGGACTGTTGAACGATGTACTGCAAGTTCTTTCAAACACAACCAAGAATATTTCAACGGTCAATGCTCAACCAACCAAGGATATGAAGTTTGCTAATATCCATGTGTCTTTCGGCATTGCCAACCTCTCTACATTGACCACGGTCGTGGACAAGATTAAGAGTGTACCAGAAGTTTACTCTGTCAAACGGACCAATGGCTAATTGTCCTAGCTCTTACTAGAAAGGCTATTATGAAAATCATTATCCAACGGGTTAAAAAAGCCCAAGTGAGTATCGAAGGTCAGGTTCAGGGAAAAATCAATCAGGGGCTCCTATTGCTGGTTGGTGTTGGACCAGAGGACCAAGAGGAAGATTTGGACTATGCTGTGAGAAAGCTTGTCAACATGCGGATTTTTTCAGACGCAGAAGGCAAGATGAACCTGTCTGTCAAAGATATTGAAGGAGAAATCCTCTCTATTTCTCAGTTTACCCTCTTTGCGGATACCAAGAAAGGCAATCGTCCAGCCTTTACAGGTGCAGCTAAGCCTGATATGGCATCAGACTTCTATGATGCTTTCAATCAAAAATTAGCACAAGAAGTGCCCGTTCAGACAGGCATCTTTGGAGCGGATATGCAGGTTGAGCTGATCAATGACGGACCAGTCACCATTATCCTTGATACTAATACTCAATGAAAATCAAAAAGCAAACTAGGAAGCTAGCCACAGACAGTACTTGAGTACGGCAAGGCGAAGCTGACGTGGTTTGAAGAGATTTTCGAAGAGTATAAAAATAGATAAGAAAGACCAAGCCTGGACGGCTTGGTTTTTCTTATCTATCATAAAATACTCCAAAAAGAAATATGTTCCTGATAGGCTTTTGGGAAGTCTCTTTTCAGGCTTTGGCTTATGCGATAGGAAGGGATGAGATGTCCTAGGATGAGGAGAGTTCCCTGAAGGAAAAGTGGGATACCACTTAAAAACACCAGGGAGGGAATCATCAGGCTATCCCAGAGGAGGATTTGTAAGGCAAAACACCAGAATCTCGGTCTAATCTGGGAATAGAGTTGGCTAAAGTGGTCACAAAGCTGGTTAGACAGATAGGTCAATAGCACAGGATGAAAGAAAATGAGCCAACCGCTATAAATTAAAATCCAATCCCAAGTAAGCCCTTCTTTAAATGTCAAAAATCCAATCAAGATTCCATCAATGACAAGGACTTGAATGGTCTTGATGTAGATGATTTTTTTCATGCTAAAACCTCCTTTTCCTTAGAGACATTCCCATAAAGAGATGTGTTTGTCGTAACAGTCTGGATAGTTTTCTCTTAGGTGACTAGCCGTTATATAATAAAAAGTATAATGACAAGCAGTGATGATTGGCATAAGAGAGAAAAAACGCTGAGAACTAGTGAAGGCTAAGAGGACAAATAATAGAGAGTCGCTGATGAGCACCCCTAAATAGTAGAAGCGAATCATTTTATTGATTTGAGGATAAATCTCAGCGAATTGATGTTTGAGTTGGACAACCAAGCGAAATAGCAGGAGTACCTGAGCAAGGAGGAAAATAAAACCAGAGAGCAAGAGCCAGTCGAAAGCTGTCTCGGGTCTAGTACTAAAAAATACAAGTAGTAGCAAATCGATGACTGCAATTGCTGTATAATGGATTCTAAAGAGTTTTTTCATAAGATGACCTCCTCTTTTATCTAGCTTCATTCTACTCCAAAAGAATGGGAGTTACAAGTAAAATGATAAAAAATTTTAGTAAGGAGATTCTGTTAGATTTCTTTATTTGAGTTTCCTCCTATTGTTCCACTTCTTCATCATTCCAGACAAACAAAGCTCCGATTGCATTGAGGATATAAAAGATGTATTTTCCGATATTGGCAAAATTTCCTTGAATGCCAGCTTTTGTCAGTTGCACAAAATTGTAAATCAACCAAAAGCCCCACTGAGTTGTTAATTTCAATGCGTTCAAAGCATTGGCAATGAGGGACAGTGCAAAGGCAATAGTTGTTACGTAGGCAAGGAGATTCATCTTACCCCCATAGCCGATATAGTTGGTCACAAAGGCAAAGAGGAAGGCGATGATGGAAATGATGATGGCCGTCAATTTCACCTGTTTTTGGCTCATTTGGTTGGGTCTGCCTTCTTGCGAAGCTTCCCATTTCTTAATGGCAAAGGTATAAATGAGAAAGGTGACGGGATAGGTGATGATGGCCGCCTTATTTCCAAGGATATAATCAATGGTACCAGACAAAATCGTATTGACAATGCCAAAGTAATTTCCCCAGTTGCTTAATTTTCCCGTGAAACGAGTGGACAACATGGAAATCCCAACGTTGGTTACAGAAATCAATCCAAAGGGTACAAGAGCTGTCCATGGTCCCCAGTCTACAAATTTGTCGAGACGTGAGTTGAGGTAACCAGATGCAATCGCAATCCCAACGACCAAAGCAACCCCGAAGAGGTCAAACCATTTGGATGTCGCAAAAATTTTTAGTGATTTTTTTCATATATTAAAATATCTTTCTTTTTTTTAACAAATATTCTACAACTAAATGAAAGTAAAATCAAATGATAGAAATAAACCCCTGAAAATAAAACTTTCAGGGGTGATTGGGGTACTTGAGAAATTAGTCGATTTTTTCGACATAGAGTTGTTTTGCAATGTCCATATTCACTCGTAAATCCGCGTCTTTACTAAGGATAGTGAAGGTATTGCTGAAGCCATCAAACTGCTTAACTTGGAGCGAATCACCGATGTGAAGTGAGTGCTTGTCCAGATAACTGAGAATGTCAAAACTATCGTGCACCCGAGTCAGGCGATAGGAGCCAGCTTCCTTGATGTCAGCTAGTGGTAGGTTATTGATTTCAACTAGGAGCTCTCCCTTGGCAGGAATGGTTCCTCCGTGGGGGCAGGTTTTAGGGAAACCTAGCAATTTATCCAATCTTTCCACGAACAGGTCAGAGACAGTATGTTCCAAGACCTCAGCTTCCTCGTGAATCTGGTCACTTGTATAGTCTAAATGATGGACTAGAAAAACTTCAATCAAGCGATGCTTACGATAGAGTTCAGAGACCAGTTTGAGGCCGAGGTCAGTCAGTAGATAACCGCATTCCTTGTCCTTGAGGATGAGGTTTTCGCTCTTCATCCGTTTAATCATTTCAGTTACGGCAGGGGGAGAGACTTGCATACGAGCCGCAATTTCCTTGTTGGTAATCTTATGCAAATCTATGCCAATTTCATAAATACACTTTAGATAATCTTCTTTATTCGGGGTCATTCGTTTCCTCTTGTCTAATATCTTTATCTAGTATATCAAAAAAAGCTAGATTTCTCTAGCTATCTGCCACAATGGCTTCTAATTTAGTTCTTTAGCAGCTGCAATTGCGGCTTCGAAGTTTGGTTCAGAGTTGATATTGTCCACGTATTCAACGTAGCGAATAGTATTGTCAGTATCGAGGACAAAGACTGCGCGTGCCAATAGGTGCCACTCATTGATTAAGAGGGCATAATCACGTCCAAAGGAATGGTCGAAATAGTCTGAGAGCATGATGGCATTTTCAATGCCTTCAGCACCACACCAACGTTTTTGGGCAAATGGTAGGTCCATAGAAACAGTCAATACGACTGTGTTGTCCAGTCCAGCCAGTTCTTCATTAAAACGACGCGTTTGAGTTGAGCAGATGCCTGTATCGATAGAAGGCACGACACTCAAGACTTTTTTCTTTCCATCAAAATCAGCCAGAGATTTTTTAGAAAGGTCTGTTGTAGTAAGTGAAAAATCAAGTGCCTTGTCGCCGACTTGTAGTTGCTTACCTGTAAAGCTCACAGGATTTCCGAGAAAAGTTACCATAAGATACTCCAATCTTTTTTCTTCCATTTTAGCTGAAACAGTCGGAATTTTCCAATGATTTGACCGGAAATATGGATATAGAAAAAACGCCAGCTCATGTGAGAATGACGTTTTTCAGAGGCTTATTTTGCCAATCCTTCAGCAATCTTATCAAGATTGTATTTCATCATGTTGTAGTAGCTGTCGCCTTCTTTACCTTGTTCTGCGATAGAGTCAGTAAAGATTTGAGCGTAGATTGGGATGTTTGTGTCTTGTGAAACAGTCTTCATTGGACGGTCATCCACGCTTGATTCTACAAAGAGTGAAGGAGTTTTTGTTTGGCGAAGTTTTTCAACCAAGGTCTTGATTTGGTCAGGTGTTCCTTCTTCTTCAGTATTGATTTCCCAGATGTAGGCACTTGGGACACCGTAGGCTTTAGAGAAGTATTTGAAGCATCCTTCGCTGGTTACGATCAATTTCTTCTCAGCAGGGATGTTGTTAAATTTCTCCTTAGCTTCCTTGTCAAGTTTGTCTAGCTTATCAGTATATTCTTTGAGATTTTTTTCGTAGAATTCCTTGTTGCTAGGGTCTTTAGCGCTCAATTGTTTTGCGATATTTTTAGCAAAAATCATCCCATTTTCAAGGTTAAGCCAAGCGTGTGGGTCTTCTTTGCCTTTTTCGTTTTGACCTTCAAGATAGATAACATCAACGCCTTCGCTGACTGCAAAGTAGTCTTTGTTTTCAGTTTTCTTGGCATTTTCTATCAATTTTGTAAACCAAGCATTGCCACCATTTTCAAGGTTGATACCGTTGTAGAAAATCAAATCAGCTTGAGATGTTTTCTTAACGTCTTCAGGAAGTGGTTCGTATTCGTGTGGGTCTTGACCAACAGGAACGATACTGTGAAGATCAATCTTGTCACCAGCAATATTTTTAGTAATATCAGCGATGATTGAGTTTGTAGCAACAACTTTTAGTTTTTGACCAGAAGCTGCATCTTTTTTTCCGCTAGCACATGCTACGAGAACAATGGCGGAAAGAAAAAGAACCAACAATGTACCTAATTTTTTCATTAGATCCTCCAATTTATTGGGGCTTTACCCCTTATTTTAACAAATGTTTATTTTTTAGTTTCAAATATCGTTGTTTTGGAGCGATAAAGAAGCTAATGAGAAAGAAACTAGCGGCTGTAAGCACGATACTAGAACCTGCAGCAACGTTAAAGCTATAGCCGATAAAGAGTCCCAAAACTGAAGCTGTAGCTCCAAAGGTTGAGGAAAGAAAAATCATGCTTTTCAGGCTATTAGCATAAAGATAAGCAGTTGCAGCTGGGGTAATCAGCATGGCTACAATCAGGATAGTTCCGACACTTTGCATGGCTGTCACAGACACGAGAGTCAGGAGTACCATGAGAAGGTAGTGATAGAAATTGACAGGCATTCCCATGGCTTTGGCCAAGAGTTCATCAAAGGAAGTTATCAAGAGTTGCTTGAAGAAAATCCAGATTAACAAGAGAATGACTGCCCCAACACCCATAGTAATAAACATATCCGTATCTTGGACGGCTAGGATATTACCAAAAAGGATATGGAAAAGGTCAGTTGAACTTTTAGCGACACTAATCAAGATGATACCGAGGGCTAAGAAAGAAGAAAAGGTAATGCCGATGGCGGTATCGCTTTTGATAATCGAGTTTCCCTTGATGTAGGTAATGATGATGGCAGCTAGCAATCCAAAGACAATGGCTCCGATAAAGAAGTCAAGGCCCAAGATGAAGGAGAGGGCTACACCTGGCAAGACAGCATGTGAAATGGCATCTCCCATGAGTGACATCCCGCGTAGGATGATGAAACATCCCACAGCTCCAGCTACGACCCCGACGACAATAGCTGTTATCAAGGCATTTTGTAGGAAATGGAATTTTTGCAATCCATCGATAAATTCTGCAATCATAGGTCACCTCCATTGAAAAAGAGTCGATTACCGTAAGCTTCTTTGAGATTGGCTTCGGTAAAGGTTTCTTTGGTTGGACCAAAGGCAATCACTTCTCGATTGACAAGCAAGACTTGATCGAAGTAGTGGGGAACCTTGCTGAGATCGTGGTGGACGATGAGAACCGTCTTCCCAGCTTTTTTCAGATCTCTCAGCGTATTCATGATGATTTCCTCACTGACAGAGTCAATCCCAACAAAGGGTTCATCCAAGAGGATATAATCGGCTTCCTGAACCAAACATCTGGCAATCAAGACCCGCTGGAATTGACCTCCAGACAGTTGACTGATTTGACGTTCAGCGTAGTCAGCTAGGCCGACGATTTCAAGGGCTTCTTGCACTTTCTTCCAATGTTTAGCGTTTAAACTGCGAAAGAGAGGGATAGAGGGAAAGAGTCCTAACGAGACGCATTCCTTGACCTTGATGGGAAAGTTGTAGTCGATATTGATTTTTTGTTCGACATAGGCAATTCGGTGTAAGGATTTTTTAACTTCCTTGTCATCGAGAAATGCCTGACCTTGATGTGGGATAATTCCCAGCATACCTTTTAATAATGTTGATTTTCCAGCACCGTTTGGACCAATGATACCGGTAATTGTTGGTCCTTGGAGCACTAGTGAAATATCCTTAAGTGCCAATGTTTCTTTGTAGGAGACACTGAGGTTTTCGATACGTATCATACAGTTGTATTCCTCCTGCCTCTTAATATACCTTAAAAAAAAAATTAAGTCAAGTTAATTTTTGAAAAATTTAAAATAATAACTGAAAAATGATGGAAAAGGAAAGTCCATTTTTAATTGCATTCCCAAGCAATTTTTGTTAAGCTAGCAATAACTTAAAAAAATGAAAGCGAGAACAAGATGACGCGTTATCAAGATGATTTTTATGATGCAATCAATGGAGAATGGCAACAGACAGCTGAAATCCCAGCAGATAAGTCTCAAACAGGAGGTTTTGTTGATTTAGACCAGGAAATTGAAGACTTGATGCTGGCGACAACAGACAAGTGGTTGTCAGGAGAAGAGGTGCCTGAGGATGCTATCTTGGAAAACTTTGTCAAATACCACCGCCTAGTTCGTGATTTTGATAAGAGAGAAGCTGACGGTATCACACCTGTCTTACCACTCCTTAAAGAATTCCAAGAGTTGGAGACTTTTGCGGATTTTACAGCTAGACTAGCAGAGTTTGAACTTGCAGGAAAACCTAACTTCCTTCCTTTTGGTGTATCGCCAGACTTTATGGATGCAAGAATCAATGTTCTATGGGCCAGTGCTCCAAGCACGATCCTGCCAGATACGACCTACTATGCAGAAGACCATCCTCAGCGCGAAGAGCTCTTGACTCTTTGGAAAGAAAGCAGCGCAAATCTTCTCAAGGCTTATGATTTCTCTGATGCAGAAATTGAAGACTTGCTAGAGAAAAGACTTGAATTGGATCGCCGAATTGCAGCAGTGGTGCTTTCTAATGAAGAAAGTTCAGAGTATGCTAAACTTTACCATCCATATGATTACGAAGATTTCAAGAAATTTGCGCCTGCCCTACCTTTGGATGACTTCTTCCAAGCCGTTCTTGGACAAGTACCAGACAAGGTTATCGTAGACGAGGAACGTTTCTGGCAAGCAGCAGACCAATTCTATAGTGAAGAGGCTTGGCCTCTCCTCAAGGCAACCTTAATTTTAAGTGTTGTCAATCTCTCAACCAGCTATTTAACAGAAGAAATTCGTGTCTTGTCAGGTGCCTATAGCCGTGCGCTTTCAGGAGTTCCAGAAGCCAAAGACAAGGTCAAGGCAGCCTACCAGCTAGCACAAGGTCCTTTCAAACAAGCCTTGGGTCTCTGGTATGCCCATGAAAAATTCTCTCCAGAGGCCAAGGCAGATGTGGAGAAAAAAGTGGCAACCATGATTGATGTCTATAAGGAACGCTTGGCTAAAAATGACTGGCTAACTCCTGAAACTCGTGATAAGGCCATCGTCAAACTCAATGTCATCAAGCCTTATATCGGTTACCCAGAAGAATTGCCAGAACGCTATAAGGACAAGGTAGTGGATGAGACTGCTAGTCTTTTTGACAATGCTCTGGCATTTGCGCGTGTGGAAATCAAACACAGTTGGAGCAAGTGGAATCAGCCTGTAGACTACAAGGAGTGGGGCATGCCTGCTCATATGGTCAATGCCTACTACAATCCACAGAAGAACCTAATTGTCTTCCCGGCGGCTATTTTACAAGCACCTTTCTATGACTTGCATCAGTCATCTTCTGCTAACTACGGTGGTATTGGAGCAGTTATTGCCCATGAAATTTCCCACGCCTTTGATACTAACGGAGCTTCCTTTGATGAAAATGGTAGCCTCAAGGACTGGTGGACAGAGAGCGACTATGCTGCCTTCAAGGAGAAAACACAAAAAGTTATTGACCAATTTGATGGACAAGATTCTTATGGGGCAACCATCAACGGTAAATTGACTGTATCAGAAAACGTGGCTGACTTGGGAGGAATCGCTGCAGCGCTTGAAGCAGCCAAGAGAGAACCAGACTTCTCAGCAGAAGAATTTTTCTACAACTTCGGTCGCATTTGGCGCATGAAAGGTCGTCCAGAATTTATGAAACTTTTGGCTAGTGTCGATGTGCACGCACCAGCCAAACTCCGTGTCAATGTGCAAGTACCAAACTTCGATGATTTCTTTACAACCTATGATGTCAAAGAAGGAGATGGTATGTGGCGTTCACCAGAAGACCGCGTGATTATTTGGTAATGAATCGAATCTAATACTAAGATCCGTAAATCTATATAGGATGGGTTAGAGAGGTTAATATGAAGAAATTTTTAATGATATTTTCAGTTATTCTTACTATTTTTGTTTTAGCATCTTGTGGTGCAAACAAAAAAGATGAAAAAATAGAACCTTCGGCAACACAATCATCTTCTACCAAAGAGGAACAGAAGGAAAGCTCTACGAAGTCAGAGAGCCAAACTAGTACAAGTTCTTCAATGGCAACGCCGTCAACAACAATGGAAACGAAAAGCGAAACAGGAAAAGATTTGTACAAGGAAGTAATAGAGCGGTACAATCACTATCAGGCACTTTTAAGTAGTGGTGACCGAGAATCCTTGTATGAAAAGTTGAAACAGAACAAGATTTTTTCTGAAGAGTATGGCTATATCTTTACACTAAGCACCTACGATAAACCAGCTAGTCTTCATTATGTGTTTGCTGATTTAAATAAGGATGGTCAGGATGAATTGATTATTGGAGATAAAAAATATATAGGGGCCATTTACTATTTAGAGAGTAAACAACCCAAGTTGCTTCATACAGCTTATGTAGCTTCTGCAGGTGGTTTTCGTTCCAGTTTAGTTATTTATGAAAACGGTCAAGTCAGATATGCAGACTGGCAATCAACACGACCAGAAATGAACTTAAGTCTGTATGCTTTTAATAAAGACGGAGTCCAGAAGATTAAAGAAGGAATCTTTCAAATTGGTAGTGATCAAAAGCCAGAGCAAATCTTAGAGATTTCTTCTAATGAACTTGATTTAGCTAAATTTGAATGGAAAGAATTTGAGCGAGCTAACTAATGTTCGATGAAATTCAATACTAGGCTAGATTCTAAAATCAAAGAATGGAGAATTGAATAGCAATATACAAAAACCAAGGAGAAAAATTCCTTGGTTTTTTGCTTGCTAGAAAAAGGGATTGAAAGTCTTTTCGTGGGCAATAGTAGTAGCTGGACCATGCCCTGGATAGACATCATAGTTTGGTAGAGTGAAGAGTTGGGTCTGGATACTATGAAGGAGTTGCTCCATGCTACCAGTCGGAAGGTCGGTCCGTCCGATGGTTTCTCGAAATAGAGCATCTCCCGTCAAGACTAGGTGAGCATCAGGAAAGACGATAGAAACACCACCGATAGAGTGACCTGGTGTTGGCAAGACAGTGAAACGAAATTCCTCTAGTTGGTATTCTTCATGAAAGACAAAGGTGTGTTCTGCAGGTTTTGCGACCACATCTGCCATATCATCGTGGCGGGGAAGTCCAGAGAGATTATCGACAGGAGTATAGAGCCAGCTGGCTTCACTCTCTGCGATATAGACAGGTGGATTGCCAAAAGTCTCGCGAACCAAGTCCAGACTCATGATATGGTCATAATGGGCGTGGGTCAAGAGAATAGCACAGATAGGTTTGTTGATGTTCTCTATTGTCTGACGAATAGCTTCCCAATGGCTACCAGGGTCGACAACGATGAGGTCCTTTTCGCCTTCCAAATAATAGGTGTTTTCATAGGCAACAGGATTCACAGTTTTATGGATTTTCATACTAGCTCCAATCTCAAAGAATGTACTAAATTAAGTATAGCACAGTTAGGGAAAATAGAGTGAATAGAAAATCCTTCTCTTTTAAAGAAGGTTACTGGTTATCTATTTCATTCTGTCTAAAATAAAGATAGCTATTTTTAGAGTTATGAACTAGCTAGAGTTTTTAATTGACTGGAATTTAAAATAAATCTAATGAGCTGGAGAGTAAATTATTGAAAAAATGGATAATGAATCAAAAAAATTGTATCTTACAGTAGAGACAAGTTTTTGTCTGTGAACAGCAAAATATACATGTAGAGTTAATTTAAATTAATATATTAAAACTACAAAATATAGTATGTAACCTATAACTCTTTGATATATCTAATAAAATAAGTTAAATAGTCAGAAAATTATTGTGTTTTTGGAAAATATTTATTTTAAATTTAGAATAAAAAAATAAGCCATTTTATTTGCCATAGACTAGGAAATATGATATCATAAAGCTGTATGTTGTAGACAATTTTATGATATTGAAAATGACTTCTAACATCTTTTGTTTTCATCTGAGGTTAGCTGTGAGTTTGCGATATCAATAACTTGTAAATCGACATCAAAATAAAAAAGGAGGTTGTGGGTCTAAATGAAAGGCAAGCAACAACAAGATTATAGAGTAGAAAAGTACATCCGTTATGGTATCCGGAAATATAGCTTTGGAGCAGCATCAGTAGCAGTTGCAGCTGGTTTGATGTTCCTTGGAAATGGTGCGGTATCAGCAACGGAAGTTCAAGGTGCAGAAGCATCAGTAGCTGCAACTACTGCCCCAGCAAATCAAGCGGATTCTAATAAAGACAAGGAAGCCGTGAAGCCAGAAACTAAAGTAGAAGAAGCAAAACCTGAAGTTAAAGTACAGGAAGCTAAGAAAGCAAATAAAGCAGCTCTTGAAGCGAATGTTGCTACTTTAGAAATGAAATTAGCATCTGCTAAAAATGCAGATGCGTCTGTAGTAAACTAAGCTAAGGAAGTTTTAGCTACAGCTAAAGCAACACTTTCAAATCCAGAAGCAAGTCAATTGGATGTGAATACTTTAGCTGACAAACTTTCAGCATTGGGTCAAGCCGTAGCTGAATCAGATGCCATGGGTCAACAGAAAAAATTAGAAGCTGAAAAAGTAGCTGCTAAAGCTGAAGCTGAAAAGAAAGCTACTCCAGCAGAAAAATCTCTTTCAGCAGCTCAAACAGCACTTGACAAAGCTTCATCTGAAGCAGAAGTGACTAATAAATTAGCAACTGCTGAACTTTCTAAAAAGGAAGTGAAGGAAGAAAATAAAGCAGCTGTTGAAGCGGCAGTAGCTAAAAACCAAGCAGTTCTTGCGGAAACAAAATCTCTTTTAGCTGAAAAGAGCGTGACCAAAGAGCAAGTGGATGCACAACTTGCACGCCTGAATGAGTCAATCCTTGCAGTATACAATGAGCTGAAAAATGCAGGTATTGGTCGTGATGGTAAGTTTTCAGCAGTCTTAGCAGACATTGCTGATACGGTTACAACTCCACCTCTTTCAGAAGAAGAACAAGCAAATCACTGGAAGAAATACGCAGATAAAAACACAGAACGTCTGACAAAACAAATCAAGTGGTTTGACATTTCAAATCCGAAAGCGACAATTGAAAATCTTGGTGATGGTGGTAAGCTTAAAGTAGGTACTAAGTTTACACAAGAAATCTCTCCAGGATATGTTGTGACTTTGACAGTTACTAAACTAGCACCATTCAACTCAACTGATGAGTACAAAAAACGTGGTGGAGCAGGATACGATGCCAATGCTCAAAACGTATACAAAGACAATACTCCAGCTGAGTTGAAAGTCGTAAACCAAGGTTCATACTCTGTTGCGAAAACAAACGGAATGGATACTAAAGGTAAAACAGTTATCCAATCAGTTAAAGATGGAGCCAACGTCGGGGTGGAATTCTCAGTTAAAGCTACTTTAAATGGGACAGAAGTACCAGCCAACGTTGTATTCTTAACAGGGGAAGAAGCTGGTTCATCCGAAGTTGAAATCTATAAAACAGATGGTGATGGTTTTGAGTTAGTAACTGAGTTATCAAACTCCAATGTACCAGGTAAGGAAACAGCTCGTTCATATATTGGGGAAATCTATGAACGCAGAACAGTGGCTACTGCTGGTCATGGACAAAATCGTGCAGATGGCCAATTAGGTATTTCTTACACGCTTGAAGGAAGTGGTAAACCAGCTTTCGCTCCATTCTTAGCTGACAAAGGTGCAGGATTCTTCAATACAACAGTTACATCAGATACAGTAATTACTGCAACAGCAAAAGATGGAACGATTCATGCGGATGGATTAGGGACACAAGTTTTCGGACCGGTCTCAACTCACCGTGATTCAGGTTTCTCCACTCCATTGGTAATGACTCGTAATGCCAAAAATATTGGTATGTATATTATGTCTAATGGGCAACAAGGATCTATGCTTGGATTTATGGTCCTAGATGAAGGGGATGCTCCAGCTTCATACGGTCGTGTAGCCCACTCTATTTCTAAGTCTGACGGTCAACACCAACCATATCTAGGTTCTGTACCGGCTGACGTTGATGTTCGTACAACTCCAATTAACAAAACAAATGCCTTTGTATACGATGATATCTATGGTATCGGTAATGCTGATGAAGGTGCTCGTCAATTGATGGGTGATGATGTTGCTCCAAATGATAACTATAAGTTGAAAAAAGTTAACGATGGAACTTACTCAATGACCTTCGATGCCCACCTAGACGGAGAAGCTAAAGCTTACGTTAACGGTTGGATTGACTTTAACAACAATGGTAAATTTGATGAAGATGAAGCCGCTGGTGTGACAGAAGTGACTGCTGATGGTAAGGTTACTCTTACTTGGACAAACACAGTTCAAAATGTGGATACCAGTGCAACAAAATTAGCTACACGTCTTCGTATTGCATACGATAAAGCAGATGTCAAGGCTCCTACTGGTATTGCCTACTCAGGTGAAGTAGAAGATTTCCAAATCCAACAAACAATTCCACCACGTGGAACTAAGAGAGAAACAACAGATGTACAAGGTGCAACTCAGAATTCTACTGTTGCCTTTAATGCATATGGTCAAAAGAACTATGATTTTGATAAAGACAATGCAATAGATACAACTGTTAAATCACAAATCGTTAAACCAGATGGTACATTAGTAACAGATGCTGACCTAGTAGATGGATACTATGTAGTACCAGGGCAAGGTAAATACAAGATTACTGATAACGGTGCAAATGTAGATGTAGAATTTATCCCAGAAGCAAACTTTGTAGGTACAGCAGATGGTATTACGATTCGTCGTACAGATATCAATGGTAACACTACTGGTTGGGGTAACGAAGGTCGCCAAATCATCGGTGGTGCAGGTGAAGCTAAAGACCAACTAGAATTAGTCAGTGAACAAGTTCAACTAACTGGCTTAGCTGCTAAAGGTTCTATGGATGGTCGTTACATTCCAACAGTAACTCCAAAAGCAATCGTTGGAACTCCAGAAGAGTCAACTGATATCCAAGGTAAACCACAAACGAAAACACCTAAATTCTCAATCGACGTAGATAAAGATGGAGATGGAACTGCACCAGATGCGGTAACACCAAGTGCTAACTACCCAGCTAAATTGGTAGATCCAGCGACTGGACAACCAACAGATGAAACAACTGTAACTGTAAAAGGTGAAGGAACTTATACAATCGATCCAACAACTGGAGCGGTAACATTTACTCCAGAACCACAATTTACAGGAACTGCTAAAGGTATTGATGTATCATTAACAGCACCAGTAGGTCAAGATAAAAATGGTCAACCTGTAACAGCTACAGCTACTGCAAAATACACTCCAACTGTAACACCTGTTAACCCAACAGCAACTCCAGCTACTTCAACAGGAGTACAAGGTGAAACTCAAACAGGTAAACCAACATTTACAGAAGGAAATACAGAAGTACCTATTAAAGAGGGTTCTGTAAAATTATTAAATCCAGATGGAACAGAAGCAAATGGACCAGTAGATGCTCTAGACCCAAGTGGTAAAAAAGTTGGGGAATACACTGTAGATCCAACAACAGGTGTAGTAACCTTCACACCAACAGACAAATCTTACACAGGACCAGTACAACCAGCTAAAGTTCAAGCTGAAGATAAGAATGGAACAAAAGTTTCTACAACTTACACTCCAAACATCGTAGGAGTAACACCAACAGCAACACCAGCTACAACTGAAGATGTTCAAGGTAAGACTCAAGAAAGTCCAGTTTCATTTGAAGCAGGAAAAACTACAATTGCTGGAGAAGAAAAAACTGTAGAAATCGATCCATCTACTTACACACTTCTAGGTGAAGATGGACAACCAGCTACTGAAGTACCAGCTAAAGATCCAGAAGGAAACGTAATTGGTAAGTACACTCTTAAAACTGTAGATGGAAAAGCTGTTGCAGTATTCGAACCAACAGATAAGACATATTCAGGTGAAGTACAACCAGTACGAGTTCAAGCTAAAGATAAGAATGGTACAGCTGTAGAAACAACTTACACACCGAAGATTACTCCGGTAGTTCCAACAGCAGAACCGGCTACATCAGAAGCTATCCAAGGTGAAACTCAAAAAGGAACTCCAACATTCGCTCCTGGAGACACTATTGCTCCAATCAAAGAGAACTCTTACAAGCTTCTTGATAAAGAAGGAAATGAAGTTCCAGCTGGTCAAACAACTCCAGCATATGCTGAGGACGGAGTAACTCCAGTAGGTACTTACTCAATTGATCCAGCAACAGGTGAAGTAACCTTCACACCAACAGATAAATCTTACACAGGTAATGTTACACCTGCTGATGTTCAAGCAGAGGACGCAAATGGAACAAAAGTTTCTACAACTTATACTCCATCTATCGTACCTGTAACACCAACAGCAGAACCAGCTAAAACTGTAGATGTTCAAGGTGCAACTCAAACAGGCAAACCAGTATTCCAAGGTGGAACAGCTATGGTTAACGGTGAAGAGAAAACTGTTGAAATCGACGATACAGTACCAGCTAAATTGGTAGATCCAAAAACTGGAGAACAAGTTGATTCAGTCACTGTAGAAGGTGAAGGAACATACACAGTAGCTCCAGATGGAACAGTAACATTCAAGCCAGAACCACAATTTACAGGAGTAGCCAAAGGTGTTGAGGTAGTTCGTCAAGATAAGAACGGCACACCAGCTAAAGCTACATACACACCGGAAGTTAAACCAGTAACACCAACAGGAACAGATGCTGTAACTGAAAATATTCAAGGTTCAACTCAAACAGGTAAACCTGAATTCAAGGGTGGAACAGTAACAATCGATGGTAAAGAGAAAACTGTTGAAATCAATGAAGATAAACCAGCTAAATTGGTAGATCCAAAAACAGGAAATCCAGTTGATTCAGTAACTATCGAAGGTGAAGGAACATATACAGTAGCTCCAGATGGAACAGTAACCTTCACACCAGAAAAGAACTTTACAGGTAAAGGAACAGGTGTTACAGTTCAACGCGAAGATAAGAACGGCACACCAGTAACAGCTAAATACACTCCAGTTGTTAAGAAAGCAACACCAACAGGAACAGACGCAGTAACTGAAGATATCCAAGGTTCAACTCAAACAGGTAAACCAACATTTGAAGGTGGAAAAGTTACTGTAAATGGTGAAGAAAAAACTGTTGAAATTGATGAAGATAAACCAGCTAAATTGGTAGACCCGAAAACAGGAGATCCAGTTGATTCAGTAACTATCGAAGGTGAAGGAACATACACAGTAGCTCCAGATGGAACAGTTACATTCACCCCAGAAAAGAACTTCACAGGTAAAGGAACAGGTGTCACAGTTCAACGCGAAGATAAGAACGGCACGCCAGTTAAAGCTACTTACACACCAGTTGTGAAACCAGCAACACCAACAAGTTCAGATGTCATCACTACAAATGTTCAAGGTGCTACTCAAGAAGGAACACCAACATTTAAAGGTGGAAAAGTTACTGTAAATGGTGAAGAAAAAACTGTAGAAATCGACGAAACTGTTAAGCCAACATTCGAAGATGGCACAACTGAGAAGAAAGTACCAGGCGAAGGAACATACACAATCGACGAGAACGGTAAAGTAACCTTCACCCCAGAGAAAACATTCACTGGTCAAGCAACAGGTGTAACTGTTAAACGTGTAGATAAGAACGGCACACCAATCACAGCTAAGTACACCCCTGTAGTCGTTCCAGTAACACCAACTTCAAAAGATTCTGAATCAGAAGGTCCTAAAGGACAACCTCAAGAAGGCACACCAACATTTGAAGGTGGAAAAGTTACAATCAATGGTAAGGAAGTTCCAGTTGAAATCGATGAAACTGTTAAACCAACATTTGACGATGGCACAACTGAGAAGAAAGTACCAGGTGAAGGAACATACACAATCGATGAAAACGGTAAAGTAACCTTCACCCCAGAACCTGACTTCGTAGGTAAAGCAACAGGCGTAACCGTTAAACGTGTAGATAAGAATGGTACACCAGTAACAGCTACTTACACTCCAACAGTTCGTCCTGATACTTCATTCGTTGATAAAGATGGCAACCCACTTTCACCAACAGAAGATGGAACTAAACCAACTAAAGATATCCCAGGATACAAGATTGTTAAAACTGAAGTAGACGAAAAAGGAAATACAAAACACATCTACGAAAAAGTTACGACAACTTATAAAGATAAAGATGGCAATGTAATTCCAGGAACAACTACTGAAGAAGGTACAAATCCTAAGAAAGATATCCCAGGTTACCGCTTCGTAGAAACTAAGAAACTTCCAAACGGTGATACAGAGCACGTTTATGAGAAAGTTAAGACAAGTCACAAGGATAAAGACGGAAATGAAATTCCAAACTATCCAACAGAAGATGGCGAACAACCTAAGAAAGATATCCCAGGTTACCGCTTCGTAGAGACTAAGAAACTTCCAAATGGCGACATCGAACACGTTTATGAGAAAGTTAAGACAAGTCACAAGGATAAAGACGGCAACGAAATTCCAAACTATCCAACAGAAGATGGCGAACAACCTAAGAAAGATATCCCAGGTTACCGCTTCGTAGAGACTAAGAAACTTCCAAATGGCGACATCGAACACGTTTATGAGAAAGTTAAGACATCATTCAAGGATAAAGATGGAAATGAAATTCCAAACTATCCAACAGAAGATGGCGAACAACCTAAGAAAGATATCCCAGGTTACCGCTTCGTAGAGACTAAGAAACTTCCAAATGGCGACATCGAGCACGTCTACGAAAAAGTTAAGACATCATTCAAGGATAAAGAAGGAAACGAGATTCCAGGAAATCCAAGTGAAGATGGCGAGCAACCTAAGAAAGATATTCCAGGCTACCGCTTCGTAGAAACTAAGAAACTTCCAAATGGAGATACAGAGCACGTCTACGAAAAAGTTAAGACATCATTCAAGGATAAAGAAGGAAACGAGATTCCAGGTAATCCAAGTGAAGATGGCGAACAACCTAAGAAAGATATTCCAGGCTACCGCTTCGTAGAAACTAAGAAACTTCCAAATGGCGACACAGTTCATGTTTATGAAAAAATCATTCCTTCTGTGAAACCAGAACCTGCGAAACCATCAAAACCAGCTCCAGCTAAACCGGCTAAGGAATTGCCTAATACTGGTACAGAAGATCACTCAAGCCTAGCAGCTCTTGGACTTCTTGGAGTATTGAGCGGATTTGGTCTTGTGGCACGCAAGAAAAAAGAAGACTAATGTTTTAATCATTAAAGATTAAACAAAGGAATTCAATTTCATAAATGAAAACCCAACTAATCAAACGATTAGTTGGGTTTTTTATGTGGATTATCTCTTTTTCCAGGCTTGGTAACGGGTATCAATTAATAATTGGGTGAGGCGTCCCATGGTTTCCCTTTCTTCTGGAGTGAGGGATTGAGCTTGGACAAAGAGATGATGAATGTGTTCAAGCGCCTTTAAGGATGACAGGTCATTGATGGAGCTAATCCCAGCATCTAGAATGGTGCCAAAGAAGAGGTCGAAGTAGAGCTGGAGTTCATCGTCAGGGACTGTTGCCACCCATTCTTTGAAGGTTGTGTCAACTTGTTGACTATCACTGTTGATTTTATCCAGTTGGACGAAGTGCTTGTCCTCAATCTGCCAACTAAAGGTATCGTGCTGGGCGATACCACCTAAGGCAGTACTGTGCACGATGATTTGGTGGTTAGGGATTTCCATCATCATACCGATAATGGACCCTTGTGGGATGAAGACCTTGCTTCTATCCATTATCCTTTGATAGCCCTCGGTTTGTGTCAGTTCTTTATGGAGACCAGGCGCATCAAAGGTATAAACTGCTGTGATTTGATTTTGCAAGCTTTGCTCAATTTGACTAGCAGCATAGATGGCTAAATTTCCTCCCTTGGAATGCCCGGCCAGAATGACCTTTTGCTTAGGATGGCGGGCAAAAAAGTTCTTTAAATAGCGGAGAGCGTGCTTTTGAGCAGGAATTTCCTTCATATAGGTCAGGTGGAAATCTTCCTTCCAGCCAATGATACTGTCATCTGTCCCACGAAAGACAATCAGATAGGTATCGAGAGTGAGGCGGTAGGTCATAGCCGCAAATTGCTTCTGCAGTTCAGGGTCGATGTCGTTGATAAAATGGGAGAGTTTACAATTTTTGAAGCGTTTGTGTTGAGATAGCTCATCCAATAGCTGGAGGCGATTTTTGCTGGTCAACATGTTAGATTCTCTTGGAACCTGAGGAGCTAGGTCTAAAAGTCGCTGAGGATTTGTGGAGACCAGATTATCAAAGGAGAGGTAGGTGGTTTCTGTTAAGGCTAGAATATCTAACTCATTCAAAGGAAGGTCGTAAAAGAAATCGTGTGTGACATCTTTCAGATAGTCAAAAATATTGGCCATAATAGCTCCTTTCTTTTTATTTATCTTATCACAATCACATAGAATTTACTAGTTTGTTTGTACGAGCTCTCTACATACCGACCTATAATGGTATGATTCAGACACATAGAAGACAGTTTGCTTTTATTTTAAACCTTTAAACATACTTGTTTGTATCTGTTTGTCGTCAATCCCATTCTCTTTTAAGAAATTTTTCATCTCATTTATATCATCAGGTTGGCCGGTTAAGAGATAAATAGCTTGGTTACCGTATTTCACAACCGCATTTTTTAAAAATGCTTGGCTTTGAGAAAAGGTTTCGCTAGTTTTATAAGTTAGATTCGGATTATTCTTACTAAGCTCTCTTAACTCATTATCAAAAATGTTTACTCCTTTGTCTAAATGATTAAGAATGATGGAGCGCTTACCAGCCCACTCTTTCACAACTGGACGTAGAGTAGAAATACCGACATCAGAGGCAAAACAAACCAGTGCTTGGTCATTGTCTTTAACAGATAAAGATGACTCCAGCCAACTCATCTCAATTTTACTACCAGCTGGTAAATGTGTTAAGGTTTCCTTAAACACGCTACCACTATTATGGGTTACAATAAGAATTTCATCTTCATCAGGAGTGGAAGCAAGGGTTAGCCATCGGCTAGCCTGATCCTCCTTTACTGGACTTTTGTCTGGACCAAACGAGCTGTCAGGAAGCTTAAACTGAGCATAGGAGCCAGCTTTCCATATTTGATTTTTTGGTTTTGTGATGTGAACTAAATACAAATCTCCGCTGGGATTTTCAATGGATTTTATCGATAAAGTTTGACTTCGTCCAAGATAGGTAATGATTCCCCAAGATATAAAGCCGAGCACTCCAAGTGTAGTTAGAATAATTATGAACATTTTTTTCCCTCGTTTCATTTTTAACTCCTATAGTGTAGTAATTTTCTATGAATGAATAATATTTTTTTTCATTCAATGTTTTCCAAAAAAATAAAGAAAAGATTTCTTTATTTCAGTATTCCTTTAATGAAGTTGGTTGCTAGTATTTCTACAGTTTTGCTAATATCTGGAAAATCATTTTCTGTGATATGCATATCCATGTAGTAAAATAGGTTGTAAACTTGTAAAATATCTTGAATTTTTTCTGGAGAATGGCCTTCAGCCTGCAAACGATGAGTAAAGGTTTTCACGAGAAATTGATGAAATGGATTCGTGACTTTCCCTTCTTCTGAGGAATAGTAGCTATGCAACTCATCTGCTATGGCAGGATTGTACCATTCTGCAAGGATTTTATTGGAAGAAACGAGTGCTCTGGATTGAGCAAAGAGTTGATTAATAAGATCAATCATATCAATTTCCCAATCCAGTTCTTCGATCATAGTTTGGCGAACACGGTTGTTTTCATCAATATAGATATCTAAAAAAATAGCTTCTTTACTTTCGTAATAGTTATAAAAAGATCCGACTGCCATATGAGCTTGTCTAGCAATTTCTGAAATTCCTGTCGCCTTGTATCCTTTTTTTGAAAAAACTTCATAAGCTGCGGATTTCAAAGCCTGTTTTTTGTCCAATTTGATTCACCTCTTTTCTGAATGAATATTAAAAATTGTTCATTCATATCTTAACAAATCTTTTTCAGATTGTCAATCTGAAAGCTAGAACTTTTTACGGATACCACTCGATAAGGAGCTTTTCAATGTTAGAAGAGTATAGAGTGTCGTTTTAACTACACTCAAGGTTTGGAAGAATAGATATAAATTTTGGTTAAGGGGATGGATAAAAGAACTGAAATGAAGGTTGAAAAAATTAAAAATAAAAGGGTAAGGCTGGCACTATGTCTGAAAATAAGGTATGATATCAATGGGGTTATTCACTATCTGTTTTTAAGCTGTTGTGACAAGGAAATGTCAAAAAAGTATTAGATACTAAGCCCTCTATTTATACTAAAGGATTTAAGACTCCTAAAATTAGCAAAGGAGAATCAGATGCACAAGATTTTATTAGTAGAAGATGATCAGGTTATTCGTCAACAAGTCGGAAAAATGCTCTCTGAATGGGGATTTGAAGTGGTCCTGGTAGAAGACTTTATGGAAGTTTTGAGTCTATTTGTTCAGTCGGAACCTCATCTGGTCCTCATGGATATTGGTTTGCCCTTGTTTAATGGCTATCACTGGTGTCAGGAAATTCGCAAGATTTCCAAGGTACCTATTATGTTTCTGTCTTCGAGAGACCAGGCTATGGATATTGTCATGGCAATCAATATGGGGGCGGATGACTTTGTGACCAAGCCTTTTGACCAGCAGGTTCTTTTAGCCAAGGTTCAGGGCTTGTTGCGTCGTTCCTATGAGTTTGGGCGTGACGAGAGTTTACTGGAATATGCTGGTGTGATCCTCAATACCAAATCCATGGATTTACATTATCAAGGCCAAGTCTTGAATTTGACCAAGAATGAGTTTCAAATTTTACGAGTTTTATTTGAACACGCAGGAAATATTGTAGCGCGTGACGACCTCATGCGGGAACTTTGGAACAGTGACTTTTTCATTGATGATAATACGCTCTCTGTCAATGTGGCTCGTTTGCGTAAAAAATTGGAAGAGCAGGGCTTGGTAGGATTTATCGAGACCAAGAAAGGGATAGGGTACGGATTAAAGCATGCTTGATTGGAAACTATTTTTTCTAGCCTATCTGCGTTCCCGTAGTCGTCTGTTTGTCTATCTGCTTGCTTTAGCATTTCTAGTTTTGCTCTTTCAGTTTTTATTTGCCAGTTTAGGAATTTACTTTCTCTACTTTTTCCTGCTGTGTTGCTTTGTAACCATCTTATTTTTCACTTGGGACATATTGGTGGAAATGCAGGTCTATCGCCAGGAAATTCTCTATGGGGATAGGGAAGCTCAGTCTCCTTTGGAAAGAGCCTTGGCTGAAAAATTAGAAGCGCGTGAGATGGAACTCTATCAGCAGAGGTCAGATTCAGAAAGAAAACTGACGGATTTGCTGGATTACTATACCTTGTGGGTTCATCAGATTAAGACCCCCATTGCAGCTAGTCAACTCTTAGTTGCAGAAGTAGCCGACCGCCAACTGAAGCAGCAATTAGAACAGGAAATTTTCAAAATCGACTCCTATACTAATCTAGTCTTACAGTACCTGCGTTTAGAAAGTTTTCATGATGATTTGGTCTTAAAGCAGGTTCAAATTGAGGACTTGGTCAAGGAAATAATTCGTAAATATGCTCTTTTCTTTATTCAAAAAGGCCTAAATGTCAACCTACATGACCTTGATAAAGAAATCGTGACGGATAAAAAGTGGCTGCTAGTGGTCATTGAGCAAATTATCTCAAATAGTCTCAAGTACACCAAGGAAGGTGGTCTGGAGATTTATATGGACGGTCAAGAGCTCTGTATCAAGGATACAGGAATCGGGATAAAAAACAGTGATGTCCTCCGAGTCTTTGAACGTGGCTTTTCAGGATATAATGGCCGCCTAACTCAGCAGTCATCTGGCCTTGGCCTTTACCTATCTAAGAAAATTTCTGAAGAACTGGGGCACCAGATTCGCATCGAATCTGAGGTTGGAAAAGGAACGACAGTGCGAATTCAGTTTGCTCAAGTGAACTTAGTCCTTGAGTGAGAAGAGACAATGAGTTTTTACCCAATCTCTTTTTGCTATATTTCAGGATATTTGAAGACTGTTTTTTACAAAACCAATAATAGAATTTTTAATACGGAATATAGTATAAATACTGGTTCAAAGTGAAGTTTTGTATGCTTTATACTTTTGTTGAGTATAAAATCTATAAACTAAGGGTGAATTACAAAAATTAATTTGAGATGAAGTGAATTGTAGACTTGGGAAATGTCTCCTATTCGATTTCAGAATGAATCGTTGATACAGGATTAAAAGAACTGCAGCTTTCTTTTTATTTTGAATGAGATAGGTGTATATAGATTTGTGTAACTGGTGTAGAACTGTTTCCAAAGAATTATTGAATGTATCGAATACACACATTCTATTGATTTTGAACCAGTTTTTAATTTCTAAATGTTGTAATAGTTTTATCAAGTAAAAGGAGACTGCCATGATTGGAGACAATATAAAATTCTTACGAAAATCACATAATCTGATATAACCAGAATTTTCACGGATTGTGGGTGTGTCACGAAATAGCCTAAATCGTTAGAAAAACTGAAAAAGCTTACTTTCAATAGAAGTATTGGAAATATTCATTTTACATCTATCAAAGAAACATGGGATAGACCTATATTTTACAAAATAGCAAATTATATTTTGAATGATAGTAAAAACTGCAGTACTTGTGTGATTTACAATTATTGCACTCAATGTCCGAGTATCGCACTATCTGAAATAAGGAATAGTAGAGATTGTTCTGCGATATGTAAAAAAACGCATTAGCAAGGAGTATAGTATATGCTACCATATCTTAAAACTATTAGATGGTATCTCTTCTTTAATTTTCTTTTTGGTGTAGTATCGAATATCTGCACAGCTTTGTTACCGTATTTCACGCAGGCATTAATCAAAGGGGATTATCAAGTAGCTCTATATGGTTACTCTATGTCAGTGGCAGGCTATTTGAGTTGTAACTATATCCAAATGATACTTGATTGGAAGCAGGGGATTATCTTTTCGACTACTTTGAAAAATGAGTGGTTTCGTTCACTTCTGGGACTCAGTCACCACGATTTCAAGCATAAAACAGTAGCAGAGTATATTTCCTATCAATCTAATGACCTAGATTCGTTGGAAAAGGATTACCTTCCTCCATTGATGAGTTTTATCAAACAAATTTTACGTATCATCATTTACGCTTTCATTATTAGCAGAACAATTAATCCTATTGTATCACTGATTTTAATCTTTTCTACTGGAATTAGTATTCAAATTCCTAAAATCGTTGGGAAGTTGACCGCTAATCGTAGACAGGTTTACTTGAAAAAACAAGGAGATTACTATCGAACTTTGGAGGATTTGCTCATGGGACATCATTTGGTAAATAAACTAACTATGTCGCATTTTTTGAATCAACAAAAGAGTTCTCTAAAGAATTTGCAGGATAAGTATTTTAAGTATGGTTTGACAAAAATTACTGGCATCTTATTGACAGGTGTTTCTTTTGAATTCATTAGTCTTGTTCTGTTTATTTATTTAGCCTACTCTCTATCTCACCAGCAACTCGGTATTCCTGAGGTGGTGGCGAGTTTCGGATATATTAATGCTTTTTCTGAACCAATACAGGAAATCCTTTATGATTTACAAATGTTAGAGTCCGTAAAGCCTGTAATCAAGAGTTTTCAAAACATTGTTGGGAGACCCGTTTCAGTTCAAGCACCTCAACATTCTTTTGATACGATTACTTTGAAAAACATTTCCAAACAACTGGGAGAATCAAAATTGATAATTACTTCCGCTACGATTCAAAAAGGGGATAAAATTGCGCTTATTGGTAAGAATGGTTCTGGAAAAAGTAGTCTTCTCAACATTTTAAATGGAACAGATGAAGATTTTGAAGGACAAATTGTGCTAGATGGGCTTGTTTTGGACCATCTTTGGGGAAGATTCGGTATGATTCTGCAACAAGAACATACATTTATTTCGAGTTATGAAAATAATGTAACGCTATTCAATAGTTTCAATGAAAAATTCAGAGAAGAAGATTTTGAAAAAATTCCACCACAATCCCTGTCAGGTGGTCAGCAACAACGAATGTATTTAAATCGTGAGAAAAATCGTAAAAATCCATTGCTTATCCTAGACGAACCTTTCTCTGCCTTGGATACTAATCAGTTTAAAATGGAATTGGAAAGAGTTCTGGAACTACCAAGTGCCGTCATTGTTACTTTACATCGCCAAAACGAATTATTAAGTAAGTTTGACCAAGTTTGGGAAATTAAGAATGGAGAACTTGTAATTTTGAAATAGCTAAATTATAAAGAATAAAACGCATAGTATCAGGAGTTCATCTTTCAGAGGAGATACCGGTTTTTCTTTTTATAATAAGGAATCTAAAATTTCTTGCTTTCTCTATCTGTTCAATTGATAAATCCGTCTGAGAAAGACTGTAAAATTTTTGATATAATGTTAAGGATGGACTGACGGATATTTAAAAGATAATTTTCAAAAGAATAACAGATGAGAAGAAAAATATGTAAGACTGGACAGAAGTCTCTCTACCATCATCCATGCAGAAACAAGATTATATGAAATAAAAGGAGTAACCAATGACCGGAAACTATTCAACACGTGAATACCGTGAGAAATTATATGATGATCTTCATGTTCGATTAAGAGATACAGTGATTTTGATGTGTGCGATTTTTATTGCCTCTATCGGCCTAAATATGAATTCAACAGCTGTCATTATTGGAGCCATGCTGATTTCCCCTCTTATGACACCGATTGTTGGACTCGGATTTGGTTTAGCTATTTTTGATACGCGTTTAATCAAGCAATCTCTAGAGGTTTTATTTACTCAAGTATTGGTTAGCTTGCTTGTCTCGGCTCTGTATTTCTGGATTTCTCCCCTATCTTATGAAAGTAGCGAATTGATTGCACGAACCTCTCCAACCATTTGGGATGTTCTCATTGCTATTGCTGGTGGGATAGCAGGCGTAATTGGTTCAAGGAAAAAAGAAGCAAACAATATCGTGCCAGGAGTAGCCATTGCAACAGCTCTGATGCCACCTATCTGTACTGCAGGTTACGGTTTAGCTAATGGAAATGTACGATTTTTATTTGGAGCTCTCTATCTTTTCTTGATCAACTGTGTCTTTATTATGCTAACCAACATTGTTGGAACAAGAATTATGATGAGAAAATCTCCCTTAAGTTCATTTAAAGAGCTAAATATTAAAATGAGAATTGGGCTGATATCCTTGATTGTATTATTGATTCTTCCAGCCAGCTATTCAGCAGTCACTCTGACGATAGATCAAGCGCGAAAAGAAGGAATCAAACAGTTTGTAGGAAAAGAGTTCGCCAACCACACGGTCATTAATCAAGTCTACAAGTCAAGGGACAATGAATTAGTCTTGACGGTTGTTGGAGATCCGATTTCAGAAGAAGAATTAGAAACGCTCCACCAAAAACAAGCCTCTTACGGTATTCAATCTGTTCAATTGAAAGTCAATCAAGTTCATAATTCGACAAAATTAGACAGTGAGACGACCAAGGAATTTTACGAAACCATTAACAAGTATATCGATCAAAAACTCTCTGAAAAGGATTCACAAAAAGATCTCGTAAAAGAAAATGAAGCAGACAAGGATTGAGGATATTGACCTTATCTAACTCATGAAAGCAAATCTTTTGTGGTGGTTTGACCAATCACTACTAGCTCAGATTAAATAAAATATAAAAAGCAACAGCTGAAATAGTTGTTGCTTTTTCTGGCCCTGAAAATGTTTCTCGGACTGTGATTGTTTTATTTCTCAACGCGTGATTTGTTGGCGATATCAGCTAGGATAGCTTGAACAAAGTCATCAACTGAGACAGTTTGTGTTTCTTTTTGGCCATAGCGACGAACGTTAACAGTTCCGTCTTCCATTTCCTTGTCCCCAACGATCAATTGGTAAGGAATCTTGCTAGTTTGTGAAGCACGGATCTTGAACTGCATTTTTTCATTGCGTTCATCCACATCGGCACGGACCCCACGATCACGGAGTTTCTTAGCCACTTCCCAAGCATAGTCTACGTGTTTTTCGTTAGATACTGGGATGAGGGTTACTTGGTGAGGTGCTAGCCATGTTGGGAAGGCACCCTTGTAGTTCTCAATCAAAATAGCTGTGAAGCGTTCCATAGTTGAGATAACCCCACGGTGGATCATAACTGGACGGTGCTCTTCGCCATCAGCTCCGATGTATTTAAGGTCGAAGCGTTCTGGAAGCAAGAAGTCAAGTTGGATAGTTGAAAGTGTTTCTTCTTTTCCAAGGGCTGTCTTAACTTGAATATCCAATTTTGGTCCGTAGAAGGCTGCTTCACCTTCGGCTTCAAAGTAGTCCACACCCATTTCATCAAGAGCTGCACGAAGCATAGTTTGGGCATTTTCCCACATCTCATCGTTATCAAAGTACTTATGAGTATCTTGAGGGTCACGAAGAGAGAGGCGGAAGCGGTATTCAGTCAAGTTGAAATCTTCATAAACATCGATAATCAACTGAAGGGCACGTTGGAATTCTTCTTGGATTTGTTCTGGAGTAACGAAGAGGTGACCGTCGTTGAGAGACATTTCACGCACACGTTGAAGACCAGTGAGGGCACCAGATTTTTCATAACGGTGCATCATACCGATTTCGGCAATACGGATTGGCAACTCACGGTATGAGTGAACATGGTGTTTGAAGACTTGGATGTGGTGTGGGCAGTTCATTGGACGAAGGACGAATTCTTCCCCGTCACCCATGTCCATAGTTGGGAACATGTCTTCTTGGTAATGATCCCAGTGACCGGAAGTCTTGTAAAGCTCAACAGAAGCAAGTGGTGGAGTGTAAACGTGTTGGTAGCCAGAAGCCAACTCCTTGTCGACAATGTAGCGTTCCAATTCACGACGGATAGTCGCACCATTTGGCAACCAGAATGGAAGTCCTTGACCAACCTCTTGTGAAATCATGAAGAGGTCAAGCTCTTTACCAAGTTTACGGTGGTCACGTTCTTTGGCTTCTTCACGCATTTGAAGGTAGTTTTTCAAGTCTTTCTTGTCAAACCAAGCTGTACCGTAGATACGTTGCATCATAGCATTGTCGCTATTTCCACGCCAGTAAGCACCTGCTACATGGAGAAGGTGGAAGATTTGGATACGACCTGTTGATGGAACGTGAGGTCCACGGCAAAGGTCCACATATTCACCCTGACGATAGATAGTCAAACCGCCTTCGTCTTCTGAGTGTTCTTCAATCAATTCCAACTTGTAAGGGTCGTTCTTGAAGATTTCACGGGCTTCATCTTTAGTCACTTCTTCACGAATAGATGGGAAGTTTTCTTTGACAATTTTTTGCATTTCTTCTTCGATACGAGGAAGGTCTTCGTTAGAGATTTGACCAGCTGTGTTGTCAGTATCGTAGTAGAAACCGTCTTCGATGGCTGGACCAACTCCCAAGTGAATGTCTGGGAATAGACGACGAGCTGCTTGGGCAAACAAGTGAGCGGCTGAGTGACGCAAGATTGGAAGGGCATCTTCGTGGTCTGGTGTCACGATTTCGATGCTTCCATCTTCAGTGATAGCACGAGTAGTGTCGATGAGTTTGCCGTTAAATTTACCAGCCAAGGCCTTTTTAGCTAGGGAATTGCTGATAGATTGGGCAATTTCAAAAGTTGTTACGCCAGATTCGAATTCACGAACAGCGCCATCTGGGAAAGTAATGTTAATCATGATGTTCTCCTTAAATATTTATTATTTTTTGTTGGACAATTTTAAGAGCCGAGCAACCTCTTTCATAGTCTGATTTTCTGATTGACTACCATCTGTCAAGAGACTAGAATATCCTAATTCCATTGCTTCTTTACGAACCATTTGGGCAAAAAGAATGTCTCGTTGCATCCAGTTTTCAAAAGCTTTATCAGGGTTAGTTGTTCCCTCTAAGACATAAGGAACCCATTCTCTCTGTCTAAAATGCTTTTTCTGAAAATCAGTTGTCGGAGTCAAGCATAGATAGGAAGACGCTGGACATTCAAGTTCCTTAACCAAGTGAGGCAACAGTCCTGCTCCCTCCACCAAGAGAGGTCTGCTTTGATTTTTTATCAAGTAAGATTTTACATAAGGAAAAATCTCCTCATAAAAGTGCCATTCTTCATCCGCCATCTCTTCTGGATTTCTCATCCAGATTTGTTCCGGACTTCTATCCTGCCTAAGAAGGCAAATTGGTTGTGAGTCTGCACTTGCTTGACTCATCATCTCGTTTAGCAAATCATCGAGTTTGATATGACGTAGCTGATATTGTCTAGCAAGAAGTGAGGCAATTGTTGACTTTCCACTACAAGGCGATCCACCAATCATATAAAGCACCATTTTTCCTCCTTCTGAAAAACAAAAAACGACATCCTAAAAAGGACGTCGCAACGTGGTTCCACCTTCATTTATGTACCTCAAAAAAGAGGGACACCTCTGATTGGCTCTAACGTAGCCACCGTTTTATGTTTTCATAAAAAACTCAAGAGTAGTATCAGTTTAGGCTCTCTATGCGTTTCCAGCAACCACGCACTCTCTAGTAGAAAGGGACTAAGTGACTTGTCTCTATGGATTATTATAGCATGATTGTGAGATTTTTCAAGATATTTGTAGATTTTTTTGAATTTTCTTCATTGAAAAAGTGCTTGCTATGCTTTGTTAGGAGTAATGTGAAATCATCTTTTTGGTAGGAATTTACCTTGATAAAAGTAGTGTTCTGGATTTAGTAAGAGTGGGTTAGATGTCACTCTTATACAGTATTTTTTGTTATAATATTAAAAAGATATATAAGAGGAAATGAGGAGAAAGAATGACAAAAATAGCTCTTCTTTCAGATATTCATGGAAATACCACCGCCTTGGAGGCTGTTTTGGCAGATGCTCGGCGGCTAGGAGTGGATGAATACTGGCTTTTGGGAGACGTTCTCATGCCAGGGACAGGGCGTAGAAGGATTTTGGACTTGTTGGCTCAACTACCGATTACAGCTAGAGTTTTGGGAAACTGGGAAGATAGTCTTTGGCATGGTGTCCGCAAGGAATTGGATAGTACTCGTCCCAGTCAACGCTATCTCTTGCGCCAGTGTCAGTATGTTTTAGAGGAAATATCCCTAGAAGAAATCGAAACGCTCCATAATCAACCTCTCCAGCTTCATCGTCAGTTTGGGGATTTGACGGTGGGAATTAGCCACCATCTTCCTGATAAGAACTGGGGGCGAGAGTTGATTCATACTGGAGCGCAAGAGGATTTTGACCGCTTGGTGACCAATCCCCCTTGTGATATTGCTGTTTATGGTCATATTCACCAGCAGTTGCTTCGTTACGGGACTGGTGGGCAATTGATTGTCAATCCGGGTTCAGTTGGCCAGCCTTTCTTTCTAGATGCCCAGTTGCGGAAGGACTTGCGTGCCCAGTATATGATTTTGGAGTTTGATGACAAGGGCTTGGTAGATATGGACTTTCGACGGGTAGACTACGATGTGGCAGCTGAATTGCAGTTGGCTAAAGACCTCAAACTTCCCTATTTTGAGGTTTACTATGAAAGTCTGGTCAATGGTATCCACCATACCCATGATCAGGAATTTTTGAGAAAATTAGCTCAGAAAGAGGGCTACGATAGGGAGTTAGATGCCTGGTTGAAAAGTGGTAACGATTGACATTACAACTAAAAAGGGTATAATAATAGAAAAAGAAGAGTAGAGGCAGGGTAGCCTCGTAAAAAGGAGAAGAGGATGCAAATTCCAAGTAGATTTACCATTGCGACTCATATGCTGATAATCATTGCCCTCAAGGGGAAGGAAAGCAAGGTGACCAGTGATTTTCTGGCTGCTAGTGTCGGGGTCAATCCAGTCATTATCAGAAAGACCTTGTCCCAGTTGAAGAAGGCAGAGCTGATTTCAGTAGCGCGAGGAACAGGGGGAACAGAGATTGTCAAGGACCTTAAGGACATTAGTCTTTTAGATGTTTATCAAGCGGTCGAGTGTCTTGGTAAGACAGGTCAACTCTTTAGTTTTCATGACAATCCCAATCCAAATTGCCCTGTAGGAGCTCATATTCATGATGTTTTGGATCAAAAATTGGAGAGAATTCAGTTGGCGATGGAGGCTGAACTTGGTCAGACCAGTCTAGAACAAGTCGTGGCTGATGCAGAGAGTCAAATGAAGGATTAAGAGGGATAGATGCCTGCAAATGAAACTCAAAACACTGCTAGAAATCTGGCAGTGTTTTTTGAGATTGCGTAGAAAAAACTCCTGGGAAATTCCAGGAGAGTATGAGTGGTTATTTGAACTTGAATCCTTCGTAAATAAGCTCTGCTTTTGGATTTTGTTTCTTAATCTGTTTTGCAAGTGACTTCATCATAGAAAGAGGACCACACATATAGACGGTTGCATGTTCGGGCACTTCTTCTTGCTCAAAATTAAGATAGCCGTCTTTCCTACTATCTACTAGATGGAGTTCAAAATTAGGATTTTTCTGAGCATAGTCACGGAGCAAATCCAGGTAGACTGCATTTTCCTCTCCACGGAAGCTATAGTAGAAGTGAACCTGTTTATCTAAAATAGGATGTTCACGGATGTAAGAGATGAAGGGGGTAATCCCAATGCCTCCAGCAATCCAAACCTGATTTTTTCGTCCTTGGTTGATGATCATGTGTCCGTAAGCTCTATCTACGCTTACTTTGCTGCCGACTTGAAGATTGTCATAGATATTCTTGGTATGGTCGCCTGAATTTTTGACAGTAAAGTAAAGAGTTTGACCGTGACCTCCTGAGATAGAAAAGGGATGCGGAGCACTTTCAAAGCCTTCTTGGAAAATCTTTAGGAAGGCAAATTGTCCTGATTGATAGTTGAAAGGTCTGCTAAGATGGATTTGAATTTCTATAGTATCGTGATTTAAGCGTTTGAGATTGGTAATTTTCCCTAGATAGGGGAAGCCAATCTTTTGATATAGAAAAATGATATAAAAACCAGCTAGCAAGCCTAAAAGGGCATAGCTACCAACAAGAAAACTTAGAAGATTAAATGTGAGAAGACGATTGCCCATCATCATGTAGACGTGAAAGAGTCCAAAAATATAGGCTAGGTAAACCAGACGGTGAATCCATCGCCAAGCTTCGTATTGGATGTATTTGCCTAAATAGGCGACGAGGATGATGCTGACAAAGATATAGATGGCAAGATTGCCAAACTGAGCAGCTAAACGAGATCCCCACAAACCGCCCATACTAAAGTTATGAAAGATGAGTAGGATGACGGATAGAAAGGCTGTGAATTTGTGGACGGTGTAGATCTTCTCCAAACCGTGAAACCAGCTTTCTAGTAGGGGGAGACGAGTGGCTAGGATAAAAGTCAGAGATAGGCTTGTTAAAGCTAGTCCTGGAATCATGAATTGGGGAGAAGTGTTCATCCAAGCAAAAAGAGTCAAGATAAAACTAGCTATGATAAAGAGTAGTCCTTTGATTGATTTCATAGAAAATTCCATTTCATTTAGATTTTGATTTGTTGTAAACAAATTTGTTACATTTTATCATAGAAAAAGTATGGTGTCAAATTGAGATCTATAAATGTTTACTATCATAAAAAAACTCTCCAATTGAACTGGAGAGTGGCTGTTTATACTCAATGAAAATCAAAGAGCAAACTAGGAAGCTAGACGCAGGCTGTACTTGAGTACGGCAAGGTGAAGCTGACGTGGTTTGAATTTGATTTTCGAAGAGTATTATTCTGCAGCTTGTTGCCAACGTTTTGCTAGCATATGAGATAGGCTAGAAATGGCTAGGTTAAAGCTGAAGTAGATGAGGGCAATCAGGATATAAAGGCTAAACACTTGCTCTGGTTCGAAATAACGGCCCATGAGAATTTGGCTGGCTCCAAAGAGTTCTTGTAGGGCGATAACAGAGTAGAGAAGACTGGTATCCTTAATCACGGTTACAAACTGAGAAATGATGGCTGGCAGCATTTTACGAATTGCTTGTGGGAGAATGATGTGGTAGAGGATTTGGGCTGAGGTAAATCCTTGCGACATTCCTGCTTCGTACTGCCCCTTGTCTACGGCATTGAGACCGCCTCGGATAATCTCAGCTAGGGCTGCTGATGTAAAGAGGGTGAAGGCAGTGATTCCTGCTGGTGTGGATTTCATCTTGAAAACTAAAAAGATAGTAAAGATCCAGAGAAGGTTGGGAACGTTGCGCACAAACTCGATGTAAATGCTGGAGATGATACGCAAGACAGGATTTTTCCCATTTCTCATGACAGCTAGAACCGTACCGATAAGGGTAGAGAGGATGATGGCAATCAGAGAAATATAGAGGGTCAAGCCAAATCCTTTAAAGATAAAGATTAGGTTATCTGGGGTCAAAACTTCTAAAATGGATTCCATAGTAACCTCCTAAAGCGAATAGGCTTTTTTGTTGGCTTGCTCCATTTTGCGACCAAACTGGGCAACAGGGAAGCAAAGAGAGAAGTAGAGCAGGGCAGCGCCTAAAAAGGCTGGAATGTAGTTTCCGTTAAGAGCCGACCAAGACTTGGTCACAAACATCAAGTCTACTCCAGAAATGATAGCGACTGTAGAGGTGTTTTTGATGAGGTTGACGATTTGGTTGGTCAAAGGAGGGAGAATGATACGAAAGGCCTGAGGCAAGATAATCAAGCGCATGGCACTGATATAGGTAAATCCTTGTGACAGGGCAGCCTCCATCTGACCGCTAGGAATAGACTGAATGCCTGAGCGAATAACCTCGGCGATATAGGCGCCGTGATAGAGTCCCACGCAGAGAACAGCCGTCCAATAAATCGGAATCATGATGATATGGTCACTGATAAGAGGTAGGCCATAAAAAACGATAACAAACTGCACCAAGAGGGGAGTATTTTGGTAAAATTCGACAAAGATGCGAGCCAAAATACGCAAAATAGGACGTTTGCTAGTTGACATAGCCCCAAAGAAGATGCCCAAAACCATGGCGAGGATAAAGGATCCGATCGCTAGGGCAAGGGTGAAGAGGAAACCGTTGAAAAATTGGCCAAAATCCTGAAAATAGGCTGTCCAAGATGATAAATCTGTCATAGGGTGTCCTCCTTAATCTGCAGTATGGCTAGATGGTTTGAGCTTGTAACGGTCATAAAGTTTTTGCAAACTACCATCCTTGCTCCATTTGGTGACCAAGTTATTAAGATAATTGTTTAGCTCGGTATTTGATTTCTTGGTAACGATACCGTAGTCAGATGGCTTGAAACTATCATCTAGTAGTACTGTGCGTTTGCTGATGTAGCCAGACAGAATCGAGCGGTCAACGGAAAAAGCATCAATTCGATGAGCGTGAAGGGAAGTAATCAATTCTGGGTAGGAACCAAGTTCGACGAATTTAAAGGTCAAGCCTTTCTTTTTACCCAGTTCGGTAATCAGGCGTTGAGTAATGGAACCTTGGGCAACGCCGATGGTTTTACCGTTTAGGTCCTCAATGCTTTTGATTTTGGCAGACTTATTGACCAAAAAGCCAGAAGCGTCTGTGTAGTAGGGGCTAGTAAAGTTGTAGAGTTTTTTGCGTTCGTCTGTGATGGTAAAGGTCGCGATATCCATATCGACCTGTTCATTGTCTAGAAGGGGTCCGCGAGTTTGTGCGGTAACAGGTACATAGCGAACCTTGACCTTGAGCTCATCAGCTACCATTTTGGCCAAGTCGGTTTCGATACCGGAATAGGTCCCAGTCTTAGGATTCTTATAACCGAAATTGGGAACGTCTTGTTTCACACCGACAACCAGCTCACCTCTCTTTTGAATGTCTGCGACACTAGTATCAGCCTGGACTGGTTTTGCAGCAGCAAGGCCGAAAAGGCTAATCAATATTGCTGATAAAAAGAATTTCTTTTTCATAGGCGCCTCCTTATTTGACTTTGTCACTTTCGTGGTTGATGATTTTACTGAGGAATTGTTGGGCACGAGGTTCGCTTGGATTGTCGAAAAAGTCATCGACATCGGTCGTATCTACCAAAACCTCTCCGTCAGCCATAAAGATGATGCGGTCCGCAACTTCACGGGCAAAGCCCATTTCATGAGTAACGACAATCATATTCATACCATCGTGGGCCAATTTTTGCATAACTGCCAGAACATCACCGATGGTTTCAGGGTCAAGGGCAGACGTTGGCTCATCAAAGAGGAGGAGTTCCGGATGCATAGCGAGTCCACGTGCAATGGCAATCCGTTGCTTTTGTCCACCAGACAGCATGGCTGGATAAGAATCTTTCTTGTCCCACATATTTACAAATTCCAGATATTTTTGGGCTGTTTTTTCAGCTTCTTTTTTATCAATTCCTAGAACTTTTATGGGTGCGAGTGTTACGTTTTCTAACACTGTTTTATGCGGATAGAGGTTAAAATGTTGGAAAACCATACCGACTTCCTTGCGAAGAGGTACTAAATCTTTCTGGCTGGCACCAGCAACTTGGTGGCCATTGACTAGGAGACTTCCCTTGTCAACAGCCTCTAAACCATTAATCGTACGGATAAGAGTGGACTTCCCAGAACCAGAAGGGCCTAGGAGTACAACAACTTGCCCTTTTTCAAAACGGAGATTGATGTCGCGGAGTGCATGGTAATCTCCGTAATATTTTTCGACGTGTTCAAATTCTACTAAAGCCATAAGGAATCTCCTTTGTGTTAGATTTTATAACATGATTCTACACCAAAAAATTTGTCTTGTCAAATCATATCAGAAAAAAGTTAGTAAAATTTTTGTAGAAAGCAATCAGGATAGAGAAAAAGCCTAAATCATGTTATAATGAAGCAATAGAATTCTTAGAAAGAGTGGATGTCTTTTTGATAACACCTACTTATGAATGGCAGTTTGCCCCGCAGGTTGAAGATGCGGATTTTACAAAGATAGCCAAGAAGGCTGGACTGGGTCCTGAGGTGGCTCGGTTATTATTTGAAAGAGGAATTCAGGACCAAGAAAGTCTAAAGAAGTTTTTAGAAACTTCCTTGGAGGACTTGCACGACCCTTATCTGCTCCATGATATGGACAAGGCAGTGGAACGGATTCGTCAGGCCATTGAAGAAGGGGAAAATATTCTCGTTTACGGTGATTATGATGCGGATGGTATGACTTCGGCTTCGATTGTTAAGGAAAGTTTGGAACAGCTTGGTGCTGAGTGCCGGGTTTATCTTCCCAATCGTTTTACCGACGGTTATGGACCTAATGCCAGTGTTTACAAATATTTTATCGAGCAAGAAGGAATTTCCTTGATTGTGACGGTGGATAATGGAGTTGCTGGTCATGAGGCTATTGAATTGGCCCAGTCTATGGGAGTAGATGTCATTGTGACTGACCATCATTCCATGCCTGAAACCCTGCCTGATGCCTATGCCATCGTTCACCCTGAACATCCGGATGCGAACTATCCTTTCAAATATTTGGCTGGTTGTGGAGTAGCTTTTAAGCTGGCTTGTGCCCTTTTAGAAGAAGTACAAGTGGAATTGCTTGATTTGGTCGCTATCGGAACTATTGCAGATATGGTGAGTTTGACGGATGAAAACCGTATCTTAGTTCAATATGGTCTGGAAATGTTGGGTCATACTCAGCGCATTGGTTTACAAGAAATGTTGGACATGGCTGGAATTGCCGCAAATGAAGTAACAGAAGAAACGGTTGGTTTTCAGATTGCCCCTCGTTTGAATGCCTTGGGCCGCTTGGATGATCCCAATCCTGCCATTGATTTGTTGACTGGCTTTGATGATGAGGAAGCTCACGAGATTGCTCTCATGATTCATCAGAAAAACGAAGAGCGCAAGGAAATCGTCCAGTCAATCTATGAAGAAGCCAAGACCATGGTGGATCCTGAGAAGAAGGTTCAGGTCTTGGCCAAGGAAGGCTGGAATCCTGGGGTTCTAGGAATAGTGGCTGGTCGTTTGTTGGAAGAACTAGGGCAGACAGTCATCGTTCTCAATATAGAAGACGGTCGTGCCAAGGGTAGTGCTCGTAGTGTGGAAGCAGTGGATATTTTTGAGGCTCTGGATCCTCGTCGAGACCTCTTCATTGCCTTTGGTGGCCATGCTGGTGCGGCTGGAATGACGCTGGAAGTTGAAAAACTTTCAGATTTATCTCAAGTCTTGGAAGATTATGTTCGTGAAAAAGGCGCAGATGCTGCTGGCAAGAACAAGTTAAATCTAGATGAAGAACTGGATTTGGAGACACTTAGCTTGGAAACGGTCAAAAGTTTTGAACGTTTGGCACCTTTTGGCATGGACAATCAGAAACCTACCTTTTATATCAAGGATTTTCAGGTCGAAAGTGCCCGTACTATGGGGGCAGGCAATGCTCATCTCAAGTTGAAAATTTCCAAAGGTGAAGCGAGTTTTGAAGTGGTAGCCTTTGGCCAAGGCAGATGGGCAACAGAGTTTTCTCAAACCAAGAAGCTAGAGCTGGCAGTCAAATTGTCTGTCAACCAATGGAATGGCCAAACTGTCCTGCAGTTGATGATGGTGGATGCGCGTGTGGAGGGTGTTCAACTTTTTAACATTCGTGGGAAGAATGCAGTCTTGCCAGAAGGAGTTCCAGTCTTGGATTTTGCTGTAGAACTACCAGATTTAGTAGATAGCGAAGCTGTGGTTGTAAAAACCGTTCCTGAGGATATTACTCAGCTGAAGACCATTTTTCAGGAACAGAATTTCTCTGCGGTCTATTTCAAAAATGATATTGACAAGGCCTACTATCTAACAGGTTATGGGACTAGAGAGCAGTTTGCCAAATTGTACAAGACCATCTACCAGTTTCCTGAGTTTGATATTCGCTACAAGCTGAAAGACTTGGCTGCTTATCTCAATATTCAACAAATCTTGCTGGTCAAAATGATTCAAATATTTGAAGAATTAGGTTTTGTGGTAATCAAAGATGGGGTTATGACAGTCAATAAAGAAGCGCCAAAGAGAGAGATAGGAGAAAGTCAGATTTACCAAAATCTCAAACAAACCGTCAAAGACCAAGAAATGATGGCGCTGGGTACCGTGCAAGAAATTTATGACTTTTTAATGGAAAAAGAATAGCAGATAGGAAAGAGTTGGGAAACCAGCTCTTTTTTGAAAACAAATCTTCATTTTGAAAATCATTAAAAAAATGGTATAATGGTAGGAAAAGATTCGGCTAAAAGTAGTGCTTTTAGAATAAAAGGGCAAGCAACCCTATAATCAAGATAAACTAAGCTTTCGGAGGAAAAATGAGTAATATCAGTTTAACAACACTTGGTGGTGTACGTGAAAATGGGAAAAATATGTATATCGCTGAAATCGATGGGTCTATTTTCGTTTTGGATGCAGGTCTGAAATACCCTGAAAACGAACAACTAGGGGTGGACGTAGTTATTCCCAATATGGACTACCTTTTTGAAAATAGCGACCGTATCGCTGGAGTCTTCTTGACCCATGGACATGCAGATGCTATTGGTGCTCTGCCTTATCTCTTGGCTGAAGCCAAGGTACCTGTATTTGGCTCTGAGTTGACCATTGAGTTGGCAAAACTCTTTGTCAAAGGGAATGACACTGTTAAGAAATTCAATGATTTCCATGTTATCGATGAAGATACGGAGATAGATTTTGGAGGGACTGTAGTGTCCTTCTTCCGTACAACTCACTCTATTCCAGAAAGTCTGGGTGTTGTCTTGAAGACAGCTGAAGGGAGCATCGTTTATACAGGTGACTTCAAATTTGACCAGACAGCTAGTGAATCTTATGCGACAGACTTCGCTCGTTTGGCAGAAATCGGTCGTGATGGAGTTCTGGCTCTTCTTAGCGATTCAGCCAATGCTGATAGCAATATCCAAGTGGCTAGTGAAAGTGAAGTTGGGGATGAAATCACTCAAACCATTTCTGATTGGGATGGACGTATTATCGTCGCAGCAGTAGCCAGCAACCTCTCTCGTATCCAGCAGGTGTTTGACGCTGCGGATGCAACAGGTCGTCGTGTGGTTTTGACAGGATTCGATATTGAAAATATCGTCCGCACTGCTATTCGTCTTAAGAAATTGTCTCTAGCTAACGAGAGTCTTTTGATTAAGCCAAAAGATATGTCTCGTTTTGAAGACCATGAGTTGATCATCCTTGAGACAGGTCGTATGGGTGAGCCAATCAATGGTCTTCGCAAGATGTCGATTGGTCGCCACCGTTATGTGGAAATCAAGGACGGTGACCTAGTCTATATCGTAACCACTCCGTCTATCGCCAAAGAAGCAGTCATGGCGCGTGTGGAAAATATGATTTACCAAGCTGGCGGTGTTGTCAAATTGATCACCCAAAGCTTGCGTGTGTCAGGGCACGGAAATGCGCGTGATTTGCAGTTGATGATCAATCTCTTGCAACCCAAGTATCTCTTCCCGATTCAAGGGGAATACCGTGAGTTGGATGCCCATGCTAAGGCTGCTATGGCAGTAGGGATGTTGCCAGAACGCATTTTCATCCCTAAAAAGGGAACCAGCATGGCTTATGAGAATGGTGACTTTGTCCCAGCTGGAGCGGTTTCAGCAGGGGATGTCTTGATTGACGGGAATGCCATCGGTGATGTTGGAAATGTGGTTCTTCGTGACCGTAAGGTCTTGTCAGAGGATGGCATTTTCATCGTAGCTATCACAGTTAACCGTCGTGAGAAGAAAATTGTGGCCAAGGCTCGTGTTCATACGCGTGGATTTGTTTATCTCAAGAAGAGTCGCGATATTCTTCGTGAAAGTTCAGAATTGATTAACCAAACGGTAGAAGATTATCTTCAAGGAGATGACTTTGACTGGGCAGATCTCAAAGGGAAGGTTCGTGATAATCTTACCAAGTATCTCTTTGACCAAACCAAGCGTCGTCCAGCTATTTTACCAGTAGTCATGGAAGCAAAATAATCGTTGAAATAAACAGAGAGAAAGTCGAATTTCGGCTTTTTCTTATAGAAAAATAGAGGAAAAATTATGGCAGTAATGAAAATCGAGTATTACTCACAAGTTTTGGATATGGAGTGGGGGGTGAATGTCCTCTATCCCGATGCTAATCGAGTTGAAGAACCAGAGTGTAAAGATATTCCCGTCTTGTACCTCTTGCACGGGATGTCTGGCAATCATAATAGTTGGCTTAAGCGAACCAATGTAGAACGCTTGCTTCGAGGCACTAATCTCATCGTTGTTATGCCCAATACCAGCAACGGTTGGTATACCGATACCCAATATGGTTTTGACTATTACACAGCTCTAGCAGAGGAATTGCCACAGGTTCTAAAACGCTTCTTCCCTAATATGACCAGTAAGCGTGAAAAGACCTTTATCGCTGGTCTCTCCATGGGAGGTTACGGCTGTTTCAAACTGGCTCTTGCTACAAATCGTTTTTCTCATGCAGCTAGTTTTTCAGGTGCCCTTAGTTTTCAAGATTTTTCTCCTGAAAGCCAAGATTTGGGAACACCAGCTTATTGGAGAGGTGTTTTTGGAGAGATTAAAGACTGGACAACTAGTCCTTATTCTCTTGAAAGTCTGGCTAAAAAATCGGATAAAAAGACCAAACTTTGGGCTTGGTGTGGCGAGCAGGATTTCTTGTACGAAGCTAATAATCTCGCAGTGAAAAATCTCAAAAAACTAGGTTTTGATGTGACCTATAGCCATAGCGCTGGAACTCACGAATGGTACTATTGGGAAAAACAATTGGAACGGTTTCTAGCAACTCTGCCAATCGATTTCAAATTAGAAGAGAGATTGTCATAATTTAGCTTTCTTTCAGCTTGTTTTAGTAAAATAGACTTTATTTGCTAGAAAGGTGGAGGGACATGCGCTGGATTTTTCGTTTGATAGGGGCTTTCTTTTCTTTTGTGTGGCGTTTGTTTTGGCGTCTAGTTTGGATAGCTTTTCTTTTATGTACTTTTGCTTTTGGACTTCTCTGGTATCTGAACGGGGATTTTCAAGGAGCGCTAAAGCAAGCAGAACGGTCGGTAAAGATTGGTCGACAAAGTATAGATCAATGGGAAAAAACAGGGCAACTGCCTAAGTTGAACCAGACAGATAGCTACCAACATTCTGAAGGAAGGTGGCCACAGGCTTCTGCTCGTATTTACTTGGATCCCCAGATGGATTCACGCTTTCAAGAAGCTTATGTAGAAGCGATTCAGAATTGGAATCAAACTGGTGCTTTTAGCTTTGAAATTGTCACCGAGTCCAGCAAGGTAGATATTTTGGCTACGGAGATGAATGACGGAGGTACTCCTGTGGCAGGAGAGGCAGAAAGTCAGACCAATCTCTTAACAGGGCAATTTTTATCCGTAACGGTGCGTCTGAATCACTATTATCTGTCCAATCCTAACTATGGCTATTCCTATGAGCGTATTGTCCATACGGCAGAACATGAGTTGGGTCATGCGATTGGCTTGGACCATACAGATGAGAAGTCTGTCATGCAACCAGCAGGTTCCTTTTATGGTATCCAGAAAGAGGATGTTGAAAGACTTCGAAAATTATATGAGACCAATGAGTAGGGAACTATCTTTCCCTACTTTTTTGTTATAATGGAACTATGAATAACTTGATTAAATCAAAACTAGAGCTCCTGCCGACCAGCCCTGGTTGCTACATTCACAAGGATAAAAACGGTACCATTATCTATGTAGGAAAGGCTAAAAATCTGCGTAACCGCGTGAGGTCTTATTTCCGTGGAAGTCATGATACCAAAACAGAGTCCTTGGTGTCTGAAATTGTGGATTTTGAATTTATCGTTACGGAGTCTAATATTGAGGCACTTCTCCTAGAAATTAATCTGATCAAGGAAAATAAGCCTAAATACAATATCATGCTCAAGGATGACAAGTCTTATCCTTTCATCAAAATCACCAATGAACGCTATCCTCGTTTGATTATTACCCGACAGGTCAAGAAGGACGGAGGTCTCTACTTTGGACCTTATCCAGATGTGGGGGCGGCCAATGAAATCAAGCGGTTGCTGGATAGGATTTTCCCTTTTCGTAAGTGTACCAATCCACCATCTAAGGTCTGTTTTTACTATCATATCGGTCAATGTATGGCCCACACCATCTGTAAGAAGGATGAGGCCTATTTCAAGTCTATGGCTCAGGAGGTTTCCGATTTTCTAAAAGGGCAGGATGACAAAATCATTGATGACCTAAAGGGCAAAATGGCAGCGGCAGCCCAGACTATGGAATTTGAACGTGCGGCGGAATATCGTGACCTAATTCAGGCTATTGGAACGCTTCGAACCAAGCAACGGGTCATGGCTAAGGATCTCCAAAATCGGGATGTCTTTGGCTACTATGTGGATAAGGGCTGGATGTGTGTGCAGGTTTTCTTTGTCCGTCAGGGTAAGCTCATTGAGCGGGATGTCAATCTATTCCCCTACTACAATGATCCGGACGAGGACTTCTTAACCTATGTGGGACAATTCTATCAAGAAAAATCTCACCTAGTTCCTAATGAGGTGCTGATTCCGCGGGATATCGATGAAGAAGCTGTCAAGGCTTTGGTAGACACCAAGATTCTTAAGCCTCAGCGTGGAGAGAAAAAGCAGCTGGTCAATCTAGCCATCAAAAATGCTCGTGTTAGTCTGGAGCAGAAGTTCAATCTGCTAGAAAAATCTGTCGAAAAGACACAAGGAGCTATTGAAAATCTAGGACGCTTGCTCCAAATTCCGACCCCAGTCCGTATCGAATCTTTCGATAACTCCAACATCATGGGAACCAGTCCTGTTTCAGCCATGGTGGTCTTTGTTAACGGTAAACCGAGTAAGAAGGATTACCGTAAGTACAAGATAAAAACCGTTGTTGGACCGGACGATTATGCCAGCATGAGAGAAGTCGTTCGCAGGCGCTATGGTCGAGTACAGCGTGACGGTTTGACTCCTCCAGATTTGATTGTCATCGATGGGGGACAAGGTCAGGTCAATATCGCCAAGCAAGTCATTCAAGAGGAGCTGGGCTTGGATATCCCCATTGCAGGTCTGCAAAAGAATGATAAGCACCAAACCCATGAATTGCTCTTTGGAGATCCGCTTGAGGTGGTGGAGTTGTCTCGCAATTCTCAGGAATTTTTCCTCCTACAACGTATTCAGGATGAGGTGCACCGCTTTGCCATTACTTTCCACCGCCAACTGCGCTCCAAAAATTCCTTTTCATCACAACTGGATGGAATTGAAGGGCTGGGACCTAAACGCAAGCAGAATCTCATGAAGCATTTCAAGTCTCTCACTAAAATCAAGGAAGCCAGTGTGGATGAGATTGTCGAAGTTGGAGTACCTAGAGCGGTTGCAGAGGCTGTGCAGAGGAAGTTGAATCCGCAGGAAGAAGAGGAATTAGCTCAAGTAGCGGAACAAGGAATAATAGAATGGAGAGAAAATGAGTAAAATAAGTAAAATAAGCAATAAAATATTAGGGACAGTATATGTAATTTCTTATCTCTGCCTTCTTTATTGTCTGTGGATTTGGAATGGACCAATTTTTCTTTTTTTGACGGTTATCTTATTTGGTTTTCCCTTGTTGATAATAGCCCTTCCTTTGTTAGGTTTATGGATATTTACAAAATTGAAATCCCAGATTTTAATTGGTTATATATCGAGTTTATTGAACAGCTATTATCTGTATTTGGTACTTAAAAATTTTCATTTAGAACGAATTACAGATACAGCAGGCCATAAAATTGCTTTATCGTCCGGGCTATCTGTTGCAATTATCATTTTTGATGTGATACTTTTATCAGTTGCTACCTTAGGTTTTTATAAAAATTATATTTTGGTTTTTAAAAAAGAATAATTTGGACCAAGAGATACTATGAAAAATCCCTGCAAGCTCTTTCAAATTATGGTAGAATGGAAGCAGTAGAATTAGAAAAGGAAATCGATTATGAAATTTCTTGAATTAAATAAAAAACGTCATGCAACTAAGCATTTCACTGATAAGCCAGTTGATTCAAAAGATGTGCGTACGGCTATCGAAATTGCAACTTTGGCACCAAGTGCACACAACAGCCAGCCTTGGAAATTTGTAGTTGTGCGTGAGAAAAATACCGAACTGGCAAAATTGGCTTACGGTTCAAACTTTGAACAGGTATCATCAGCGCCTGTAACTATTGCCCTCTTTACAGACACAGATTTGGCTAAACGTGCTCGTAAGATTGCCCGAGTTGGTGGTGCTAATAACTTTTCTGAAGAACAACTTCAATATTTCATGAAGAATTTACCTGCGGAATTTGCCCGTTACAATGAACAACAAGTCAGCGACTATCTAGCCCTCAATGCAGGTTTGGTTGCTATGAACTTGGTTTTAGCTCTTACAGACCAAGGAATCGGATCAAATCTGATTCTTGGTTTTGACAAATCAAAAGTCAACGAAGTCTTGGAAATTGAAGACCGTTTCCGCCCAGAACTCTTGATCACAGTGGGTTACACAGACGAAAAATTGGAACCAAGTTACCGCTTGCCAGTAGATGAAATCATCGAGAAAAGATAGAAAGAAGAAAGAAATGACAACAATTGATTTTACAGCAGAAGTAGAAAAACGCAAAGAAGACCTCTTGGCTGACTTGTTTAGCCTTTTGGAAATCAACTCTGAACGTGATGACAGCAAGGTTGATGCTGAGCATCCATTTGGACCTGGGCCGGTAAAAGCTTTGGAGAAATTCCTTGAAATTGCAGACCGTGATGGCTACCCAACTAAAAATGTTGACAACTATGCAGGACATTTTGAGTTTGGTGAAGGAGAAGAAGTTCTCGGAATCTTTGCCCATATGGATGTGGTTCCAGCTGGTAGCGGTTGGGACACAGACCCTTACACACCAACTATCAAAGAAGGTCGCCTTTATGCGCGTGGGGCTTCGGACGACAAGGGTCCTACAACAGCTTGTTACTATGGTTTGAAAATCATCAAAGAATTGGGTCTTCCAACTTCTAAGAAAGTTCGTTTCATCGTTGGAACAGATGAAGAATCAGGTTGGGCAGACATGGACTACTATTTCGAGCACGTAGGACTTGCAAAACCAGACTTCGGTTTCTCTCCAGACGCTGAATTCCCTATCATCAATGGTGAAAAAGGAAACATCACAGAATACCTCCACTTTGCAGGAGAAAACAATGGTGCCGCTCGTCTTCACAGCTTTACAGGTGGTTTACGTGAAAATATGGTACCAGAATCAGCAACAGCAGTCGTTTCAGGTGATTTGACTGACTTGCAAGGGAAACTAGATGCCTTTGTTGCAGAACACAAGCTTAGAGGAGAACTCCAAGAAGAAGCTGGCCAATACAAGGTGACGATTATTGGTAAATCAGCCCACGGTGCTATGCCTGCTTCAGGTGTCAATGGTGCGACTTACCTAGCCCTCTTCCTTAGCCAGTTCGATTTTGCTGGTCCAGCCAAAGACTACCTTGACATCGCTGGTAAAATTCTCTTGAACGACCATGAGGGTGAAAATCTCAAGATTGCTCATGTGGATGAAAAGATGGGTGCCCTTTCTATGAATGCAGGCGTCTTCCGCTTCGATGAAACAAGCGCTGATAATACCATTGCCCTTAATATCCGCTATCCAAAAGGAACAAGTCCAGAACAAATCAAGTCAATCCTAGAAAACTTGCCGGTCGCTTCTGTTAGCCTTTCTGAACATGGTCACACCCCTCACTATGTGCCAATGGAAGATCCACTTGTCCAAACCTTGTTGAATGTTTATGAAAAACAAACAGGCCTTAAAGGTCATGAGCAAGTCATCGGTGGTGGAACCTTTGGTCGCTTGCTCGAACGCGGAGTTGCCTATGGTGCCATGTTCCCAGACTCGATTGATACCATGCACCAAGCCAATGAATTTATTGCCTTGGATGATCTCTTCCGAGCAGCAGCAATCTATGCCGAAGCTATTTATGAATTGATCAAATAAAACGATAGAAGTCTGAGATTGTATGCTTAGACTTCTTTTTGGAGGGAAAGTAGATGTCTCAAATTGAAAGAATCAAGCAGGCTATTATGGCAGATCCGCAGAATGCTACCTATACAAAGCGTGGCATCGAGCCTCTCTTTGCAGCGCCAAAGACTGCTCGCATCAATATCATCGGTCAAGCGCCTGGTCTTAAAACTCAAGAAGCAGGCCTTTACTGGAAGGACAAAAGTGGTGATCGTTTGCGGGACTGGCTAGGTGTGGATGAAGATACCTTTTACAATTCAGGATATTTTGCTGTTTTGCCTATGGATTTCTACTTTCCAGGGCATGGCAAGTCAGGTGATCTGCCACCGAGAACTGGCTTTGCTGAAAAATGGCATCCGCAGCTCTTGCAAGAATTACCAGATATTCAATTGACCCTCTTGATTGGTCAATATGCCCAGGCCTACTATTTACAGGAAAAAATTAGTGGCAAGGTGACAGAACGCGTAAAACATTACCAGAACTATCTGCCAACCTATTTTCCACTAGTTCACCCCTCACCACGCAATCAAATCTGGATGGCCAAAAATCCTTGGTTTGAGTCAGAAGTGGTGCCAGATTTGAAAAAAAGAATTAAAACCATTTTATAGTCAATGAAAATCAAAGAGCAAACTAGGAAGCTAGCCGCAGGCTGTACTTGAGTACGGTAAGGCGACGCTGACGTGGTTTGAATTTGATTTTCGAAGAGTATTAGGAGAAAAAGAATGAAAGAAATAACCTTTGACGCATTTTACCAGCTTTACCAAAACGATCAACTTTCGCTAATAGATGTGAGAGAAGTGGATGAGTTTGAAGCTCTCCATTTAGAAGGTGCTCATAACCTACCGCTTAGTCAATTGGCTGATATCTATGATCAGTTGGACAAGGATCAGCTGCATTATGTCATTTGTAAATCTGGAATGAGATCGGCGCGTGCTTGCCAATTCTTATCAGAACAAGGTTATGAGGTTATCAATGTCCAAGGTGGCATGTTAGCCTTTGAAGAACTGTAAACATTAGAATTTCTCCTACTTGGTGTGGACTGGGTAGGAGAATTTTATTTTTAGACAATTCTCATTTTTAAGAATCTTGAAAACATTCAATATTTACTTCGTGAAGCTTTTTTCATATTCCTATTCATGATATACTAGGTCAGTATTTTATAAATATGAAGGAGATTTTCATGGCTAAAAAAGGTGCCCTAACAGGCTTACTCCTGTTTGGAATATTTTTTGGTGCGGGGAACTTGATTTTTCCGCCTTCTCTAGGTGCTCTATCTGGAGAACATTTTCTTCCTGCCATCGCAGGTTTTGTCTTTTCAGGCGTCGGTATCGCCGTCTTGACCCTTATTATTGGAACGCTAAATCCTAAAGGATATATCTACGAGATTTCAACAAAGATAGCGCCTTGGTTTGCGACTCTTTACCTCTCAGTTCTTTACTTGTCAATCGGTCCATTCTTTGCTATCCCACGTACAGCTACAACAGCTTATGAAGTCGGGATTAGCCCCCTTTTGTCGGATGCTAATAAAGGTCTTGGATTGATTGTCTTTACGGTTCTGTATTTTGCGGCAGCCTATTTGATTTCGCTTAATCCATCAAAAATCTTGGACCGTATCGGTCGTATTTTAACGCCAGTCTTTGCGATTTTGATTGTCATCTTGGTTGTACTAGGAGCTTTCAAATACGGTGGAACAAGTCCTCAAGCTGCTTCAGCTGCTTATCAAGCTTCTGCTTTTGGTACAGGTTTCTTAGAAGGTTACAATACCTTGGATGCCCTTGCCTCAGTTGCCTTTAGTGTAATCGCAGTTCAAACCTTGAAACAACTTGGATTTTCAAGTAAGAAAGAATACATTTCAACTATTTGGGTTGTTGGTATCGTTGTAGCCCTTGCTTTCAGCGCTCTTTACATCGGTTTAGGTTTCCTTGGAAATCATTTCCCAGTACCAGCTGAAGCGATGAAGGGTGGAACACCAGGTGTTTACATCTTGTCACAAGCCACTCAAGAAATCTTTGGCTCAACAGCTCAACTCTTCCTTGCAGCTATGGTTACCGTAACCTGCTTCACAACAACAGTTGGTTTGATTGTGTCAACAGCTGAGTTCTTTAATGAGCGTTTCCCACAAATCAGCTACAAGGTTTATGCGACAGCCTTTACTTTGATTGGATTTGCCATTGCTAATTTGGGTCTTGATGCGATTATCAAGTACTCCATTCCAGTACTGGTTATCTTGTATCCAATCACGATTGCCATCGTCATGATTGTCATTGTCAACAAATTTGTGGCTCTTTCAAAACCAGGTATGCAGTTGACAATTGCTGTTGTTACAGCTATTGCCATTGCAAGCGTATTAGGAAGCTCATTTAAAGTTGAGTTTCTTGCGAATCTTGTCAATGCTCTTCCTTTTGCTAAGGCATCACTCCCATGGTTGGTCCCAGCCATTGTCGGAATCTTGCTCTCATTGGTTCTACCAAACAAGCAAGAAAGTGATGTTTTTGAGATGGAATAAAAAAACCTTGGCATAAGCCGAGGTTTTTTTATTTTTGTAAAAGACACTTAGTTAGTTTTTTCAGTATATCCAAGATCTTTTAACATTTTCTTAGAAGCAGTAAAGCTAACATAGTTACCTACGCCTGAGTATTCTTCTGGTAAGGCTTTTCTAAGTTCGTCAATACTTGCGACTGTGAAGTCGACTTCAGCATCTTGAACGACCTTTCCATCTTTGATTTTGATGCTATGAGTAACACCTTTGAGGCCTTGATATCCTTTATAAGTTTTTTCAACAAATGCTTTAAGAGTTTCAGCAGTAGTATCAAGAGCCTCTGGATCATAGACATTATGACCTGATTGTTTCAATACTTTGTCTCCATCTACAGTGTAGGTTAAAGTAGAATTAAAGCCAGTACGAGTATCATTTACAAAGGTCACAGTTTTTACTTCAGATTTGTTTTCTGTAGCTTGCTGGCTAGTAGATTCTACCTGAGTAGTTTCACTTTTTGCTGAGCTAGTTGATGAGGTTGTTGATTGTTTTGAACATCCCAATAAGATAGCTAATGGTAGAGCTATACAAAGAGTCATTTTAAAATATTTGTTCATGTCTTTTTCTTTCATAATCAAAGTATTTTGTATTATAACATGATTCTACTACAAAATCAACTAGATCTCCCCTCTCATATGGCCTGACAACGAATAGAAACTAGTCTGACAATTAAAGTTTTATCTCTATCTATTTCAAAGAACTTTTATCGTATGGCTTTATAAGTGTATGAAGTTTTAAATGCACTTTTTATGGGACTGAGAGGGGGCTATTGGACTCATCGGTCAGGACTATAAAAAAATACCCCAAGAGTCAGAGTTGTGTCTAACTTTTGGGGTGGACCTACACTAGTCTATATGAAATTTTAGGGGATTAGTTTGTCTTTTCAGTGAATCCCAGTGTCTCTAGTCCATTTTTAGTGATTGAGAAACTGACACGATTTCCAATACCAGGATATTCTTCAGGGAGTGCTTTTCTAAGTTCGTCAAGGCTTGCAGTTGAGTAATCAACTTCGAGATCTTGAACAACTTTTCCATCTTTGATTTCAATGGTTTGTTTAACACCTTTTAGCCCGTAATAACCTTTATAGGTATCCTCGAGTGTACTCTTGACCTCTTCTGGAGTTGCACCAAGGATTTCAGGATCTGCAACATTCTGACCGGTTTGCTTGGTAACATTGTCGCCTTCTACAGTATAAACCAAGGTAGAAGTGATTCCAGGATTGCTTTTGTTGACAAAAGTATGTGTCTTGGCTGTTTCTTTCTTCTCAGAAGATTGCTCAGTGCTTTGTTTGCTCTCACTTGACTGAGTTGTTGTGTCTTCTTTAGAACTGCTGTTTGCAGGTGTTGATGCTTGTTTGGAACATCCGAGCAGGAGGACAAGTGAAGCCACAAGGGCTAGCGATACTTTAAAGTATGATTTCATATTTGTTACTTTCCTTTCATAATCAAAGTATTTGTATTATAACATGGATCTATAGTGAAAGCAACTAAACACAGTTTTTCTCCTTTTGAGAAGGAGTCTGACTAGAAAAATGTTATAATAGGTAGCAAAAGAGGTGAAGAAATGAATCAAACAGTAGAATATATCAAAGAACTGACAGCCATTGCGTCGCCAACAGGCTTCACTCGGGAGGTTTCGGACTATTTAGTCAAGACTCTAGAAGGTTTTGGTTACCAGCCGGTTCGCACAGCTAAGGGTGGTGTCAATGTGACCATCAAAGGTCAAAATGATGAGGAGCATCGCTATGTGACTGCCCATGTGGATACGCTGGGTGCTATTGTCCGTGCTGTCAAATCAGATGGCCGTCTCAAAATGGACCGTATCGGTGGTTTCCCTTGGAACATGATTGAAGGAGAAAACTGTACCGTTCATGTGGCTAGCACAGGTGAAAAAGTATCAGGAACCATCCTCATCCACCAGACTTCTTGCCATGTCTATAAGGATGCAGGAACTGCAGAACGCACGCAGGACAATATGGAAGTGCGTTTGGATGTAAAAGTGACCAATGAAAAAGAAACTCGTGCCTTGGGGATTGAGGTCGGTGATTTTATCAGCTTTGATCCACGAACTGTCGTGACAGAGACAGGTTTTATCAAGTCTCGTCATTTGGATGATAAGGTCAGCGCAGCGATCTTGCTTAACCTGCTTCGTATTTATAAGGAAGAGAAGATTGAATTGCCCGTAACAACTCATTTTGCTTTTTCAGTCTTTGAAGAAGTGGGGCATGGTGCTAATTCTAACATTCCTGCTCAGGTAGTAGAATATCTGGCTGTGGATATGGGAGCTATGGGAGATGACCAGCAAACAGACGAATATACAGTGTCTATCTGTGTCAAGGATGCTTCTGGACCTTATCACTACGACTTCCGTCAACACTTGGTTGCTTTGGCTAAAGAGCAAGATATTCCATTTAAGCTGGATATCTATCCATTTTATGGTTCGGACGCTTCAGCAGCTATGTCTGCAGGGGCAGAAGTCAAACACGCCCTTCTCGGTGCTGGTATCGAGTCTAGCCACTCATATGAGCGCACTCATATTGACTCGGTGGTCGCAACGGAACGTATGGTTGATGCTTATCTTAAGAGCATATTGGTAGACTAATATGTGTTTGATTTGCCAGAGAATTGAGCTCATTAAAGCTGGGGAAAATCCCTACTTTGTGAGAGAACTAGAAACAGGCTATCTTGTGATTGGAGACCACCAGTATTTTGCAGGCTATAGTCTCTTTCTAGCCAAGGAACACGTCACCGAATTGCATCATTTAGAGAAGGAAACTAGAATCCGTTTTCTAGAGGAAATGAGTTTAGTCCAAGAGGCAGTTGCCAAGGCCTTTACTGCCGAGAAAATGAATATCGAACTGCTAGGAAATGGTGATGCCCATCTTCATTGGCATCTGTTTCCTAGACGAAGAGGTGATATGAATGGCCATGGTCTCAAGGGACGTGGTCCAGTCTGGTGGGTTCCCTTTGAAGAAATGACAGCAGAAACCTGCCAAGCAAAACCTGACGAGATTGAAAAATTAGTCAAACGTTTATCGCCAGAAGTAGACAACCTATTAGAAATAAAGGAGTAGAAATGAAAAAAAGATACCTTGTCTTGACAGCCTTGCTAGCCTTGAGTCTAGCAGCTTGTTCACAAGAAAAAGCAAAAAATGAAGATGGAGCAGCTAAGACAGAACAAACAGCTAAAGCTGATGGAACAGTCGGAAATAAGACTCAAGAAGCCACCCAGAAAAAAGCAGAAGTGGTTAATAAAGGTGACTACTACAGTATTCAAGGGAAATACGATGAAATTATCGTAGCAAATAAACACTATCCATTATCGAAAAACTACAATCCAGGTGAAAATCCAACAGCCAAGGCTGAGTTGGTCAAACTCATCAAAGCGATGCAAGAGGCAGGCTTCCCAATTAGTGATCAATACAGTGGTTTTAGAAGTTACGAGACTCAGACTAACCTCTATCAAGATTATGTCAATAAAGATGGAAAGGCTGCAGCAGACCGTTACTCTGCCCGCCCTGGCTATAGCGAGCACCAGACAGGCTTGGCCTTTGATGTGATTGGGACAAATGGTGATTTGGTGACAGAAGAAAAAGCGGCCCAATGGCTCTTGGACCATGCGGCTGATTATGGTTTTGTTGTCCGTTATCTTAAAGGTAAGGAAAAGGAAACAGGCTATATGGCTGAGGAATGGCACCTTCGTTATGTCGGAAAAGAGGCTAAAGAGATTGCAGCTAGTGGCCTCAGTTTGGAAGAGTATTTCGGCTTTGAAGGTGGAGATTACGTCGATTAAAAAATAAACTTTTCTCTTGCAATTCCAGATAAATAGTGTATAATAGATGAGTATGTGTAAAGCATACTTGTGGGAGGTAAAAATCTTTAATTACCGCCAAAACCACAAAGGAGGATTTAAAAATGGCTAAAAAAGTCGAAAAACTTGTAAAATTGCAAATCCCTGCTGGTAAAGCTACACCAGCTCCACCGGTTGGACCTGCTCTTGGTCAAGCTGGTATCAACATCATGGGATTCACAAAAGAGTTCAACGCTCGTACAGCTGACCAAGCTGGTATGATCATTCCAGTTGTTATCTCAGTTTACGAAGATAAATCATTTACTTTCATCACTAAAACACCACCAGCTGCTGTTCTTTTGAAAAAAGCTGCAGGTGTTGAAAAAGGATCAGGTACACCTAACAAAACTAAAGTTGCTACAGTTACTCGTGCACAAGTACAAGAAATTGCAGAAACTAAGATGCCAGATTTGAACGCAGCAAACATTGAGTCTGCAATGCGTATGATCGAAGGTACTGCTCGTTCTATGGGATTCACTGTTGTTGACTAATCAATAACACGGTAGAAAATCTCACAGCAGTCTATTAGTTGCTTTTCATACTAGGCAAGTGACTGATGCTTGTACATGAGTACAGCAAGGGAGCTTAACGAAGTAGGAAAAGAAAAATAATAGACTGAAAACCCGCAAGACTTCATCATTTCGAGGAGTGACGTGGGAGATGAAAATCGATTGAACCACTTACAAGGAGAATAGAAAATGGCTAAAAAAAGCAAACAACTTCGTGCTGCTCTTGAGAAAATCGACAGCACAAAAGCATACAGCGTAGAAGAAGCTGTAGCACTTGCAAAAGAAACTAACTTTGCAAAATTTGACGCAACTGTAGAAGTTGCTTACAACTTGAACATCGACGTTAAAAAAGCTGACCAACAAATCCGTGGAGCAATGGTATTGCCAAACGGTACTGGTAAAACTTCACGCGTTCTTGTTTTCGCACGTGGTGCAAAAGCTGAAGAAGCAAAGGCTGCTGGTGCAGACTTTGTTGGTGAAGATGACCTTGTTGCTAAAATCAACGACGGTTGGTTGGACTTCGACGTAGTTATCGCTACACCTGATATGATGGCTCTTGTTGGACGTCTTGGACGTGTCCTTGGGCCACGTAACTTGATGCCAAACCCTAAAACTGGTACTGTAACAATGGATGTTGCTAAAGCAGTTGAAGAGTCTAAAGGTGGTAAAATCACTTACCGTGCTGACCGTGCAGGTAACGTTCAAGCAATCATTGGTAAAGTATCATTTGAAGCTGAAAAATTGGTTGAAAACTTCAAAGCTTTCAACGAAACAATCCAAAAAGCAAAACCAGCTACAGCTAAAGGAACTTACGTAACAAACTTGACTATCACAACTACTCAAGGTGTTGGTATCAAAGTTGACGTAAACTCACTTTAATCAGTAGTTTATATCAGAGAACGAGTACGAAAGTACTCGTTTTTTTTAGGTGCGACGAACATTCCGTTCATCTGAGGTGTAAATCCTCTGCGGGGATCATATACTAGTAAACCCAAAAGTGATTCCCAAGTCTAACTATTGTGAGTAGCTGATCGAACGGAATTAGGATAGACTGTTTAAGTCTGACGTTGGAAATAAGAATCGGCAGAGAAAGAGATAGAGAAATCTTGGCTCTATGAATAGGCACGTGATAGTAAAGCGTATATAGCGGATAAGGAGGCCGGCAACTCTAAAGTACCAATATGTTATCGTAACCTATATGCGTAAACTACATGAGCAATTGAATTCGATCTAGAGAGGTGATTAATAGATTTTTGCTATAATCATGGCAGACTGTATGCGTTTGATTATAGTTCATCAAAAAATAGATTAGAATTGTTAGATAATATCATTTTATGTTATAATGAAGAAAAAACAGAGGTGTTCAAATGTCAGAAGCAGGTCATAAGTTTTTAGCAAAACTGGGGAAAAAACGCTTACGTCCAGGTGGAAAACGTGCCACAGATTGGTTAATTGCGGAAGGAGGATTTTCAAAAGAAAAGAGAATATTAGAGGTTGCGTGTAATAGGGGAACTACAGCAATTGAGTTGGCACAGCGTTTTGGTTGTAAGATAACTGCTGTTGATATGGATGGACAAGCCTTAGAAGTGGCTAAAAAATCTGCTGAAACGGCAGGTGTTGCTCATTTAATCAGTTTTGAAAGAGCTAATGCAATGAAACTTCCTTATGAAGATGCTAGTTTTGATATTGTTATAAATGAAGCTATGCTGACTATGCAAGCCGATCAAGCTAAGAAAAAATGTGTAATGGAATATCTAAGGGTTTTAAAACCTGAAGGTCTTCTTTTGACACATGATGTGCTTCTTAAGGAAGCTAAAGAGTCTGTCAGACAGGAACTGTCACAAGCAATTCATGTAAATGTAGGCCCTTTAACTCAAGATGGTTGGGAACAGGTGATGATAGAATCAGGCTATCGTGATGTGAAAGTATTGACTGGTGAAATGACCTTAATGAAATTTTCAGGTATGATTTATGACGAAGGTTGGCTAGGAACGTTGAAAATTTGTGTAAATGCTTGTAAAAAGGAGAATAGAAAGCAGTTTTTAACTATGTATAAAATGTTTAATAAGAATAAAAAGAACTTGGGCTTTATTGCTATGGCTAGTCATAAATCGTCAAATCGTTAGATAATTATTGAAGTTAACTTTTCCTTTTTTCTTTCTTAAAAAATATGCTATAATAGAGAGTAAAAACTTTGAAAGAAAGAAAAAGATGAATTTAAAAGATTACATTGCAACAATTGAAAATTATCCTAAGGAAGGCATTACCTTCCGTGATATCAGTCCTTTGATGGCTGATGGGAATGCTTACAGCTATGCTGTTCGTGAAATCGTTCAGTATGCGACTGACAAGAAAATTGACATGATTGTAGGTCCTGAAGCTCGTGGTTTTATCGTGGGCTGTCCAGTTGCCTTTGAGTTGGGAATTGGTTTTGCACCTGTTCGTAAACCAGGTAAATTGCCACGCGAAGTTATTTCTGCTGACTACGAAAAAGAATACGGTGTTGATACCTTGACTATGCATGCTGATGCCATCAAGCCAGGTCAACGTGTTCTTATTGTGGATGACCTCTTGGCAACAGGTGGAACTGTTAAGGCAACCATCGAGATGATTGAAAAACTTGGTGGTGTTGTAGCAGGTTGTGCCTTCCTTGTTGAATTGGATGAATTGAACGGCCGTGAAAAAATCGGTGACTACGATTACAAAGTTCTTATGCATTATTAATGAAAAACAGTCCCTAGGGCTGTTTTCTCTACATTAGGATATAAAAATAGACTATAGCTAGTTAGAGAAAAAGTATAATTGAAAACTATATCTTCTTGCAGTATAATAAAAGGACTAAGTGTTTGAGATTTAGTTTCATACTCAATGAAAATCAAAGAGCAAACTAGGAAACTAGCCGTAGGCTGTACTTGAGTACGGCAAGGCAACGTTGACGCGGTTTGAATTTGATTTTCGAAGAGTTTCAAACATATGCAATGATTCCTGAAAGAGTACAGTTAGGAGAGGGTTATGCCGATTCGAATTGATAAAAAATTGCCAGCTGTTGAGATTTTACGGACAGAGAATATCTTTGTCATGGATGATCAACGTGCGGCCCACCAAGATATCCGTCCCTTGAAGATTTTAATTTTAAATCTCATGCCACAAAAAATGGTCACAGAGACTCAATTGTTGCGCCACTTGGCTAATACGCCCCTGCAACTGGATATTGATTTTCTCTATATGGAGAGTCACCGTTCTAAAACAACTCGTTCAGAGCACATGGAGACCTTTTATAAAACTTTTCCTGAAGTCAAGGATGAGTATTTTGATGGGATGATTATCACAGGTGCTCCAGTTGAGCATTTACCATTTGAGGAAGTGGACTATTGGGAGGAATTCAGTCAGGTAATCGAGTGGTCCAAGACCCATGTCTATTCGACCCTTCATATCTGTTGGGGGGCTCAGGCTGGTCTTTATTTGCGCTATGGGGTGGAAAAATACCAGATGGACAGTAAGTTATCAGGTATTTATCCTCAGGATACTTTAAAGGAAGGTCATCTTCTCTTTAGAGGCTTTGACGATAGCTATGTATCCCCTCATTCTCGGCACACGGAGATTTCTAAGGAAGAAATCTTAAACAAAACCAATCTTGAAATTTTATCAGAAGGACCTCAGGTTGGAGTTTCTATTTTGGCCAGTCGTGATTTGCGAGAAATTTATAGTTTTGGGCATTTGGAATATGACCGTGATACCTTGGCAAAAGAGTATTTTAGGGACCGTGATGCAGGTTTAGACCCACATATTCCAGAAAATTACTTTAAGGATGATGATGTCAACCAGACACCTTGTCTTTGTTGGTCTTCATCAGCAGCCCTCTTTTTCAGTAACTGGGTGAATTATGCCGTCTATCAGGAAACCCCTTTTGATTGGAGAAAAATAGAAGATGATGCATCTGCTTTTGGGTATTTATAAGAGGAATTATGACATATTTAGACGCTTTTAAATCAGGGAACTTGGTTTTACCGAGTGCCCTGCTCTTGCATTTTAAGGAACTATTTCCTTCTAGCGATGATTTTCTGGTCTGGCAATTTTTCTATTTGCAAAATACGACAGGTTTGGATGAAATGTCGCCAAGCCAGATTGCTGAAAGGATTGGCAAGGAAATTTCGGATGTCAATCAGGCCATTTCCAATCTGACCGAGAGGGGGCTGCTTCAGTATCGTACTATCGAATTAAATGGCGAAATTGAATTGCTGTTTGATGCTAGTTTGGCTTTGGAACGTTTGGATGACTTGCTTGGAGCCGCTCATTCGAGTTCAGACCAGTTGACACCTCAAAATCAGCTCAAGGATTTGGTGGAAACCTTCCAGCAGGAGTTGGGACGCTTGTTGACACCTTTTGAGATTGAGGATTTGACCAAGACACTAAAAGAAGATGGGACCAGTGCTGACTTGATTAAGGAAGCTCTTCGTGAAGCTGTTTTGAATGGCAAACCAAACTGGAAGTATATCCAGGCGATTTTGAGAAATTGGCGTCATGAAGGCATCCAATCTGTAGCTCAAGTGGAGGCTAAACGAGCAGAAAGAGAAGCAAGCAATCCTCAGTTGACACAGGTATCTGCAGATTTCAGAAATGCTATGGATCTCTGGAAGGATTAATCGTTGGAAGCAGGCTTGAAATCCGAGTAAGATTTGCAAGCTGTGTATAATTGTGATAAAATAAATAGAAAATAAATTGAAAAAAGAGGTATGTGAAATGTCACGTAAACCATTTATCGCTGGTAACTGGAAAATGAACAAAAATCCAGAAGAAGCTAAAGCATTTGTTGAAGCAGTTGCATCAAAACTTCCTTCATCAGATCTTGTTGAAGCAGGTATCGCTGCTCCAGCTCTTGATTTGACAACTGTTATTGCTGCTGCAAAAGGTTCAAACCTTAAAGTTGCTGCTCAAAACTGCTACTTTGAAAATGCAGGTGCTTTTACTGGTGAAACTAGCCCACAAGTTTTGAAAGAAATCGGTACTGACTACGTTGTTATCGGTCACTCAGAACGCCGTGACTACTTCCATGAAACTGACGAAGATATCAACAAAAAAGCAAAAGCAATCTTTGCAAACGGTATGCTTCCAATCATCTGTTGTGGTGAGTCACTTGAAACTTACGAAGCTGGTAAAGCTGCTGAATTTGTAGGTGCTCAAGTATCTGCTGCATTGGCTGGCTTGACTGCTGAACAAGTTGCTGCATCAGTTATCGCTTACGAGCCAATCTGGGCTATTGGTACTGGTAAATCAGCTTCACAAGACGACGCACAAAAAATGTGTAAAGTTGTTCGTGACGTTGTAGCTGCTGACTTTGGTCAAGAAGTTGCGGACAAAGTTCGTGTTCAATACGGTGGTTCTGTTAAACCTGAAAACGTTGCTTCATACATGGCTTGCCCAGACGTTGACGGTGCCCTTGTTGGTGGTGCGTCACTTGAAGCTGAAAGCTTCTTAGCATTGCTTGACTTTGTAAAATAATCTAGGTTATTCCAGACAGACAGTTAAAAGTACTAGGTGACTTTGACTGCCTGTCTTGTTTTTGTTTGTAGCGTTTTTGTGAAATAGGAAGTTTTTCCTACAGGAGCTGGTAAGACAACCTTGATCAATCTACTCATGCGTTTTTACGATGTTAGAGCAGGTTCTATCTTGGTTGACGGGTAGAATATTCGCAAATTGTCACGCCAAGAGTACCGCCGTCAGTTTGGGATGGTCTTGCAGGATGCTTGGCACTACGAAAGTATTATCAAAGAAAGTCTCCGTTTTTGAAATCTTGAAGCTAGTGACGAAGAAATAATGGAAGCTGCCAAAGTGGCTAATATAGATCACTTTATCCTAACTCTTCCTGGTGGTTATAACATGGAGATGAACCAAGATTCCAGCAATATTTCCCTCGGGCAAAAACAACTGTTGACCATCGCGCTTGCTATTCTAGCTAATCCTAAAATTCTCATTTTGGATGAGGCGACTTCCTCTATTGATACCCGTTTGGAACTTTTGATTCAAAAAGCTATGAAAGGGTTGATGAAAGGAAGGAACAGTTTTGTCATCGCCCGCTGTCTCTCGACCATTCAAGAAGCAAATGAGATTCTCGTTCTTAAGGATGGACAGATTATTGAGCAGGGAAATCACGAAAGTGTACTCCAAGCGAAAGGTTTTTTATTATGATCTTTACCATAGTCAATTTTCAAGTAAATCTTATAAAGTGAGCTAATCAGAACTAACTAAACTTTTCTTAAATTATCAGTCTATTGCAACTTTTCTCATGTGAGTCATTTGGCTTGCTATTGGTTTTCCTTAGTAGTATACTAAGGTAGTAATCATTAAGAAGTGGTTACAAATAATAATGAATGAGGTAAAATAAAATGGTAGAATTGAAAAAAGAAGCAGTAAAAGACGTAACATCATTGACAAAAGCAGCGCCAGTAGCATTGGCAAAAACAAAGGAAGTCTTGAACCAAGCTGTTGCTGATTTGTATGTAGCTCACGTTGCTTTGCACCAAGTGCACTGGTACATGCGTGGTCGCGGTTTCCTTGTATGGCATCCAAAAATGGATGAGTATATGGAAGCTCTTGATGGTCAATTAGATGAAATCAGCGAACGCTTGATTACACTTGGTGGAAGCCCATTCTCTACATTGACAGAATTCCTTCAAAACAGTGAAATCGAAGAAGAAGCTGGTGAATACCGTAATGTTGAAGAAAGCTTGGAACGTGTCCTTGCTATCTACCGTTACTTGTCAGAACTCTTCCAAAAAGGTTTGAATGTCACTGATGAAGAGGGTGACGATGTGACAAACGGTATCTTCTCAGATGCTAAAACTGAAACTGATAAAACAATCTGGATGCTTGCCGCAGAACTTGGACAAGCACCTGGTTTGTAAGATAAATGCATCCCTTTCTATCATGAGTTTCTGTATCACTACTCATGATAAACTATCTTTTAAAAATCATGTAGCAGACAAAGCTACATGATTTTTTCTTTGCTTCTCCGGCGACTCATTTGTCAAAATGCTGATTTTAAGGTATAATAGTTGCTGTTCGAGAAATTTTGATTTTCAAAGAATAGTGAATGATGATAAGGAGAAACCATGAACAACTTACCAAATTGCCCAAAATGTAACTCAGAGTATGTCTACGAAGACGGTGCTCTACTGGTTTGCCCAGAGTGTGCTTATGAGTGGAATCCTGCTGAAGTTGCAGATGTAGAAGAGGGCCTTGTTGCTATCGATGCCAACGGGAATAAATTGGCTGACGGTGATACTGTAACCCTCATCAAGGACTTGAAAGTAAAAGGTGCGCCAAAAGATTTGAAACAAGGGACGCGCGTGAAAAATATCCGCATCGTAGAAGGCGACCACAATATCGACTGTAAAATCGATGGTTTCGGTGCCATGAAACTCAAATCAGAGTTTGTGAAGAAAATTTAAGCATGTCAAAGAACTACAAACTTACATTTTATAGCCGTATCTTCTTGTTTCTAGCGGCTTTTACGGGAGTTTATCTTGAAATCGCCAAGCATGGTGGCTTTGGGATGCTTCTCTACTATACGGTTCTGTCCAACCTTTTAGTCGCGATTTTTACGCTCTATCTCCTAAAGGTTATGAGCCGTTTAGGTGAAGACTGGCAAAGACCAAGTCTTTTGCGCTTAAAAGGTGGAGTCACCATGAGTATCATGATTACCTGTGTGATTTACCATTTCCTATTAGCGCCTATTGCGACTAATTTCTATACCCTAGAAAATTTCCTTTGCCACTATATCGTTCCCCTCTGGTTTTTAGCAGATACCCTCTTTTTTGACAAACAGGGTCAATACAAGATTTGGGATCCAGTTGTGTGGACGATTTTACCCTTGCTTTATATGATTTTTGCTCTTTTTAATGGCTTGGTACTGAAACTTGATGTTCCTAATTCTAAGGTCAGTCCCTTCCCTTACTTCTTTTTGAATGTGAACAAGGGGTGGGATGTCGTGTTCAAGTGGTGTCTGATTATCTTTGTTGCCTATATGGTGGCAGGATTTATCTTCTACTTTATCAAGCAAATCAAGAGAAAGTCATCCTAAGATACAAGGGATTCATTTTCGAGTTTAAGAAGGAGTCTGTACACCAAAGAGACTTCTTCTTTTCTTGCTTGTTTGATAACTATCAAAAAAGTAGAAGATTGAGAGAAATATAGAAAGAAATTTCATGAAACAATTTTTAGAACGGGCCAGTATTTTGGCTCTCTCCCTCGTTTTGATTACATCCTTTTCCATCTCGAGTGCCCTGCCAGCTATGTTTGACTATTATCAAGGCTACCCTAAGGAACAAATTGAGCTTTTGGCGAGCTTGCCTTCCTTCGGGATCATGATTATGTTACTACTAAATGGCATCTTAGAAAAAATATTTCCTGAGCGCTTACAGATTAGTTTGGGCTTGCTGATTTTATCACTGAGTGGAACAGCACCCTTTTGGTATCAAGCCTATCCCTTTGTCTTTGGAACACGGATTCTTTTTGGTTTGGGTGTAGGGATGATTAATGCCAAGGCCATTTCCATTATTAGTGAACGCTATCAAGGAAAAACGCGAATTCAGATGTTAGGGCTACGCGGTTCTGCAGAGGTTGTTGGGGCTTCTCTCATCACCTTGGCAGTCGGTCAGTTGTTGGCCTTTGGTTGGACAGCTACTTTCTTAGCTTATAGTGCTGGATTTTTGGTGTTGACCCTTTATTTGCTCTTTATCCCTTATGGAAAAGAAAAGAAAGAAGTCAAGAAAAAAACAAAGGAAGCAAGTCGCTTAACTCGGGAAATGAAAGGTTTGATTTTTATCCTAGCTATAGAAGCGGCAGTTGTAGTTTGTACCAATACAGCTATTACCATCCGTATTCCAAGCTTGATGGTGGAAAGAGGACTTGGAGATGCCCAGTTATCTAGTTTTGTCCTTAGTGTCATGCAGTTGATCGGGATTGTGGCTGGTGTGAGTTTTTCTTTCTTGATTTCTATCTTTAAAGAGAAACTGCTCCTCTGGTCTGGTATTACCTTCGGCTTAGGGCAAATTGTGATTGCTTTATCTCCATCCTTGTGGGTGGTAGTGGCAGGAAGCATTCTTGCTGGTTTTGCATACAGTGTAGCCTTGACGACAGTTTTTCAACTTGTCTCTGAAAGAATTCCAGCTAAACTCCTCAATCAAGCAACTTCATTTGCAGTTTTAGGCTGTAGTTTCGGAGCCTTTACGACACCATTCGTTCTAGGTGCGATTGGCTTACTAACTCACAATGGGATGTTGGTCTTTGCTATCTTAGGATCTTGGTTAATTGTAACCTCTATCTTTGTCATGTACCTACTTCAAAAGAGAGCTTAGGATTGGTTCCTAAGTTTTTCTTTTTAGGATTTTTGTACCCAGACAATATTTGTTTTAGGACCTTGCTTACAGACTAATTTCTTGATAAAATAGAAGTTATGACAAGATACAAAGCAACTATTTCCTATGATGGTTACGCCTTTGCTGGCTTTCAGCGCCAGCCCCATGCGCGTAGCGTTCAGGAAGAAATTGAAAAAACCTTGACGAGACTCAATAAAGGGAAAGCCATCACTGTTCACGGTGCTGGTAGGACAGATAGTGGGGTTCATGCTTTGGGACAGGTTATTCATTTTGACCTGCCTTATCAGATGGATGAGGAGAAGCTCCGTTTTGCTCTTGACACCCAGTCCCCTGAAGATATTGATGTGGTTTCGATTGAGCTTGTGGCAGATGATTTTCATTGCCGTTATGCCAAGCACAGTAAGACCTATGAGTTTATCGTAGACAGGGGCCGTCCCAAAAATCCTATGCTTCGTCACTATGCCACCCACTTTCCTTATCCGCTTGATGTGGAACGAATGCAGGAGGCTGTCAAGAAATTAGAAGGGACCCATGATTTTACAGGTTTTACAGCCTCTGGGACTAGTGTAGAGGACAAGGTTCGTACTATTACAGAAGCTAGTCTTAGGGTTGATGAGACAGGCCAGTTTTTGACTTTTACCTTTTCAGGAAATGGTTTCTTGTATAAGCAGATTCGCAATATGGTGGGGACACTGCTCAAAATCGGCAACAACCGCATGCCAGTGGAGCAGATTGACCTCATCTTGGAGAAAAAGGACAGGCAACTTGCAGGTCCCACTGCAGCACCTAATGGTTTGTATTTAAAGGAGATTCGTTATGAAGAATAATCGTATTTTAGCACTTTCAGGAAATGATATTTTTAGTGGTGGTGGATTGTCCGCTGATTTGGCTACCTATACCTTGAACGGCTTGCATGGCTTTGTAGCAGTGACTTGTTTGACAGCCTTGACGGAAAAGGGCTTTGAAGTCTTTCCAACTGAGGATACCATTTTTCAACATGAATTAGATAGCTTGCATGATGTGGAATTTGCAGGGATTAAGATTGGTCTTCTACCAACTGTCAGTGTGGCTGAGAAGGCCTTGGACTTTATCAAACAACGCCCAGGAGTGCCTGTGGTTCTGGATCCTGTCCTGGTCTGCAAGGAAACGCACGACGTAGCAGTTAGTGAACTCTGCCAAGAGTTGATTCGCTTTTTCCCTCATGTCAGTGTGATTACGCCTAATCTTCCTGAAGCAGAATTACTAGCAGATCAAGAGATTAAAACCCTTGAAGATATGAAGGCTGCAGCGCAGAAATTGCATGAATTAGGAGCGCCAGCAGTCATTATCAAGGGAGGTAATCGCCTTAGTCAGGACAAGGCTGTAGATGTCTTTTATGATGGACAAACCTTTACAGTCCTAGAAAATCTTGTCATCCAAGGCCAAAATGCTGGTGCAGGTTGTACCTTTGCCTCCAGCATTGCAAGTCACCTAGTCAAAGGTGATGAACTTTTACCAGCAGTAGAAAGCTCTAAGGCTTTCGTTTATCGTGCCATTGCACAAGCAGATCAGTATGGAGTAAGACAATATGAAGCAAACCAAAACAACTAAAATCGCCCTTGTATCCCTATTAACCGCCCTCTCTGTGGTTCTAGGTTATTTCTTAAAAATTCCAACACCGACAGGCATTCTAACTCTTTTAGATGCGGGTGTCTTCTTTACGGCCTTCTACTTTGGTAGTCGTGAAGGGGCTGTAGTAGGAGGACTAGCAGGTTTCTTGATTGACCTCTTATCAGGCTATCCTCAGTGGATGTTCTTTAGCTTAGTCAACCATGGCTTGCAGGGATTTTTCGCAGGATTTAAAGGAAAAACTCAGTGGTTAGGCCTTATCTTAGCAACGATTGTCATGGTAGGGGGTTACGCCTTGGGTTCTACATTGATGAATGGCTGGGCTGCAGCTCTACCAGAAATTTTACCAAATTTCATGCAAAATATGGTAGGGATGATTGTAGGATTTATTCTTAGTCAAAGTATCAAGAAGATTAAGTAAAGAGGCTGAGTCAAAAGTCTTTCAAATAAGAAAAACGCATAATATCAGGTGCTGAAAAACCTTGATATTATGCGTTTTATTGTGGGAAGATTTTCGAAGACTATTAATCAAAATAAAGCAAGTCTTTGCTGGTGCTTGTAAAGAGGTCAAAGCCATTCTTGGTAACAGCACCGCAGTCTTCGATACGGACACCGACTTTACCAGGGATATAGATGCCTGGTTCAACAGAGAAGCACATGCCTTCTTCGATGACCATGTCGTTTCCTTCCATGATAGATGGGAATTCGTGGACATCCATACCGATACCGTGACCGAGACGGTGGTTGAAGTACTCGCCGTAACCAGCTTTTTCGATGACCTCACGGGCAGCGCGGTCCACTTCGTGGGCAGTTACACCTGGTTTAATAAAGTCAAGAGCAGCTTGTTGGGCTTCAAGAGTCAAGTTATAGATATCTTTCTTGAATTGGTCTGGCTTACCGACAGCGACTGTACGAGTCATATCTGACGCATAGCCGTTGACGAGAACCCCTAGGTCAAAGAGGAGAAGGGCATTATTTTCAACCTTGTTTGCTGCTGGGATGCCGTGCGGATTTGCAGCATTATCACCAGTCAAGACCATGGTATCAAAGCTCATTTCATAACCTTCACGTTTCATAGCAAAGTCGATTTGTGCAATGATATCTGTCTCCGTCTTATCAAGAGAAATATTGTCAAAACCAACCTTAACTGCCTTGTCCGCATAGAGACCTGCAACCATCATTTTTTGCACTTCGTCAGCTGATTTGATGAGGCGCATGCGTTGGATGCGAGGAGTGAGGTTTTCAAACTCGGCTGTTTCAAAAACTGATTTCAAGCCATGGTATTTAGTCAAGATGAGATTGTCAAACTCAACAGCTACACGTTTGAAGTCAAGTTGTGGAAGAGCATCTTTCATTTTTTTCCATGGATTTTCAGAATCCACATAGCCCACAACTGGGAAGGAAACAGTGCTGCTTGCACGCTCAACCTCAAGGGCTGGGACAAAGAGGAGGGGTTCCTGATCAGCTAGGACAAAAAGGAACATTTGGCGTTCATGGGGATCACTGTAAAAGCCAGTGAGGTAATTGATTGTGACGGGGTCAGATACGACAGCGACGTCTAGTTTTTCTGATTCAAGATATGTTACGATTTGTTGTAATTTAGACATATGCTACCTTCTTTCTACCCCTCTATTTTGGCAAAAAATGAGAGAAAATGCAAGGGAGAAGGGTAAAAGAACAGACAAAAAGAACTCCGACAAGATAACGGAGTTCTTTGATATAGTTTCACTTTGTTTAAGAAAAGTCTGCCTTGCTTTTGACGTCGCTGTATTCTTCAGCGATTTCTTGACTGAGAATATCCTCATAGGCAGGAAGTTGGATGTCCTGACCATATTTCTTCTTGAGGGCAGTAGTGACTAGACGATAGGCTAGATTGGCATTGCGAGAGAGGATAGGTCCGTGGAAGTAGGAACCAAAGACATTCTTATAATGAACCCCTTCGCCGACCTTTTCTTCGTTGTTTCCATTTCCATAGACAACCTGTCCCAGTGGTTTTTGATCATCTGAGAGGAAGGTACGGCCCTGATGATTTTCAAAACCATAGTAGGTTTCATTGAAATCTTCATTGTGAATCTTGATGTCACCGATAAAACGGTTGTTGGTCTGGTTGAGGGTATAATGTCCCATGACCCCTAGTCCTTCGATGCGTCTCCCTGAAGCTTCAACATAATATTGACCCAATAGTTGGAAACCACCACAGATAGCAAGAACCACACCATCGTTTTGGATGTAGTTGTCAATGCTCTCTTTTTTAGCAGGTAGGTCGTCTGCAATGATACTCTGTTCAAAGTCTTGGCCACCACCGAAAAAGGCGATATCGTAGTGATTTTCATCAAAGTCATCATGGAGAGAAACGATGTCAACCGTCACATGAGCCCCCAGCTTTTCAGCTACGTACTTGAGCATGAGGATGTTTCCATTGTCCCCGTATGTATTCATGAGGTTTCCGTAGAGGTGGGCGATGTTGAGCTGATAAGGGTAATTGCCATCTTTTGAGGAAAGTGAAGTATAAACCATTAGTTCATCTCCTTTCTAACAATCTGACGACTAGCCAGCAGTTCGCGGAATTCAAGCATAGCAGTATAGGTAGCCAGAATATAAGCATGCTTGCAGTCTTGGTTCTCAATGGTCTTAAGAACTTGCTCCAGACTACTTGTTTCAGTAATTTTATCAGCTGGATAGCCAGTTACTCGTAGACGACGTGCGATTTCAGAATGGCGAACACCGCCAGCGTTGATTTCGGGAATGTCCATGTCAGTGATTTGTTCAAAATCAGCATCCCAGATCCAGCTGGTGTCAATTCCATCTGCATAGTTGGCATTTAGGAGGACAGATAGGCTAAATGGATAAGGAGCTAGATTAATCATCTCGATAGCTTGGGTCGCACCGACTGGATTTTTAATCAAGACGAGGGTGCATTCCTTGTCACCGATATGGAAGGTTTCTTGGCGTCCAAAGACTGCACGGCTCTTGTCAAATCCCTGCTTGATGAGTTGTGGATTTGCACCAAGGAACCGGGCGATAGCAACTGCAGCTAGGGCGTTGTAGATATTGTAGAGACCACCGATTTGAATACCGTATTCTTGTCCGTCAATGACAAAGCGAGAGCGATTGTTGGTCAACTCAACTAGTTCTGTCAAGCGATAGTCGAGATCAGGACGTTTACATCCACAGCCTTCACAGATATAGGCACCCAAGTTTGCATAGGTATTGTGCTCATATTTGAGGATGCCTTGGCAGTCAGGGCAGAGAATTCCTTCTGTATTGTAGTGAGCTTCTCGAGCGGGTCCTTTTTCTAAGTCAAAACCAAAATACTGTACAGGATTTGGAATAGCTGGCTTGTAGAAAAGTGGACTGTCTCCATTAAGGAGAACAGTAGCCGTAGGCACTTTACGAATAGCATCCAAAATCATCTTGTAAGTTGTGTAAATCTCACCATAGCGGTCCATCTGGTCACGGAAGATATTCGTGATGACAAATAAGCTTGGCTGGATATAGTCACAGATACGAGATAGACTGGCTTCGTCGATTTCTAGGACGGCAATATTTTTCCCAGTTTTAGAAGATTTGGCTGTTAAGAAGGTTGTCGCAATTCCTGTAATCATGTTGGCACCGCTTGGATTGGTCAGAACTTGACCATAAACCTCTTTTAAAATGCCGACAGTGAGGGCAGTTGTCAAGGTTTTTCCGTTGGTTCCAGTGACTACGACAATCTCATAGTTCTTAGCTAGGTTTTGTAAAATATCTTTATCAAATTGAAGGGCGAGTTTTCCTGGGAGCGTACTTCCACGGCCAAGACGACTTAAAACGAAGTGGGAAGAACGCCCAGCAAGAAGGCCCAAAGTAGTTTTTAATTTCATGTTTCTATTATATCATAAAAGAGGGAAAAGACGGATTTGAGGTTCCGCAGAAGTAAAAACAGCCCACAGAGGGCTGTTAGTTAAGATGAGATTTTAACTTAAATCGCAAACAAGTCATTCAAGTTTTCAGCCAAGGTTGGGTGAGTGAAGATTTGTTTTGTGAAGTAAGTGTAAGGAATCTTGTTGTCCATAGCGACAGTGATGATGTTGATGATTTCTTGAGAACCTTCTGAGAAAATGCTTGCTCCAAGAATTTCTTTTGTTTCAGTATTAACCACAGCTTTGAAAGCTCCACGAAGGTCTCCATTTACGTGACCACGAGGCATTGCTGCAACAGGGATTTCCTTCACTGCGTATGGAAGTTTCAAATCAGCTGCTTGGTTTTCAGTCAAACCAACTTGTGAAAGGGCAGGTGTGATGAACATAGTATTTGGTACATTGAGACGATCTTCAAGCGTGTAGCTGCCATCTCCAGCAAGGTAGCTGTAGACAACACGGAAGTCATCAAGTGAAATGTAAGTAAATTGAAGGCCGCCGTTGACATCCCCAACTGCAAAGATACCAGGAACGTTTGTTTGACAATGTTTGTCTACTTTAATAGCACCACGTTCAGTTAGTTCAATATCTGTATTTTCAAGTTGAAGTGGTTCTACATTTGGTTTGCGTCCAGTTGCGTAGAGAAGGGCATCGAAACGGTAAGTTTCGTTTTCAGTCACGACAAGCACTTGGTCACCGTCGTTTTTGATTTCAGTAGTACGGATGTTTTGAAGCAATTCAATACCGTCTTCTTCCATGTATTGCTTAGCAAGTGCTGCGATTGAAGGTTCTGCACGAGGTAGGAATGTATCCAAGGCATCTAGGACTGTAACCTTGCTTCCTAGTTTATTGTAAAGGCCAGCAAATTCAAGACCGATATTTCCGCCACCAAGGACTCCAAGGTTTTCAGGAAATTTGTCCAAGTTTTGGATACCTGTTGAGTCAAAGACGTTCTTGCTTGTAGCAAGTCCAGGGATTGGCAAGACATTTGAAACAGCACCAGTGTTGATGACGATTGTTTCAGCGGTCAGTTCTTTCTTTTCATCACCAGCTTGGATTTCGATGACTTTATTTGAAAGGAAGTGAGCTTCCGCATCAAAGATATCCACACCTGTACCAGCAACAGTCGCATAGTTTTTACCGTTAAGGCGACCAGTGATAGTGTTTTTGGTAGCAATCACTTCTTCAAAAGACAAGTCTTTCTCAGCAGCAACTAGCAAAGTTTTAGTTGGGATACATCCGATGTTGATACAAGTTCCACCGTACATAGCTTTGCTACGTTCAACGAGGGCAACTTTTTTGCCAGCTGAAGCCAATTTACCAGCTAGTGTTTTACCAGCTTTACCAAATCCGATAACGATTAAATCATAAGTTAACATTTAGAGTTCCTCCTATTCGATTTTCATTCTAGCACAAGAAAAAAACTTTTGCACAATTCTGCTACGCTTTAAAAAAGTTTATGAAATAGTGGAAATTATAGCCTCATTTTCTCAGAAAAATCGTTTACATAACATTATCGAAGGATTAGGCTATCTTTTGCTTCTCTCTTGTGTTATACTAGATAGGTTGCAAAGAAAACAGTACTTTTCTTTTGTGGAAAAGAAGCAACACGATTTTATATCCAGTATATGAAAATACGTCATAAAAAGAAAAGTATAAACTAAGCCCTATAGGGTGGCTTCGCACCACCTTTAGAAAGAAGAATAACGTGAAATTTAATGAATTAAACTTGTCTGCTGATTTGCTAGCAGAGATTGAAAAAGCTGGTTTTGTAGAAGCTAGTCCTATCCAAGAACAAACTATTCCCTTGGCTCTTGAAGGTAAGGACGTTATCGGTCAAGCTCAGACTGGTACAGGAAAAACTGCAGCCTTTGGCTTGCCTACCCTTGAAAAAATCCGTACAGAAGAAGCGACTATCCAAGCCTTGGTCATCGCTCCAACTCGTGAACTAGCTGTCCAAAGTCAAGAAGAACTCTTCCGCTTTGGTCGTAGTAAAGGAGTCAAAGTCCGCTCAGTATATGGCGGATCAAGCATTGAAAAACAAATTAAGGCTCTTAAATCTGGTGCCCATATCGTGGTGGGAACTCCAGGTCGCCTTTTGGACTTGATTAAACGCAAGGCCTTGAAATTACAAGATATTGAAACTCTTATCCTTGACGAAGCGGATGAAATGCTTAACATGGGCTTCCTTGAAGACATTGAAGCTATCATCTCCCGTGTCCCTGAAAGCCGTCAAACCTTACTTTTCTCAGCAACTATGCCAGATGCCATCAAACGTATCGGTGTTCAGTTTATGAAAGAGCCTGAGCATGTCAAGATTGCGGCTAAGGAATTGACAACAGAATTGGTTGATCAATACTATATCCGTGTTAAAGAACAAGAAAAATTTGATACCATGACTCGTCTCATGGATGTGGAACAGCCAGAACTTGCTATCGTATTTGGTCGTACCAAACGTCGTGTAGATGAATTGACTCGTGGTCTGAAAATCCGAGGCTTCCGTGCAGAAGGAATTCATGGTGATTTGGACCAAAACAAACGTCTTCGTGTCCTTCGTGACTTTAAAAATGGCAATCTTGATGTTTTGGTTGCGACAGACGTTGCAGCGCGTGGGTTGGATATTTCAGGTGTGACCCATGTCTATAACTACGATATTCCACAAGATCCTGAAAGTTATGTTCACCGTATCGGTCGTACAGGTCGTGCTGGTAAGTCAGGTCAGTCTATTACTTTCGTATCACCAAATGAAATGGGCTACCTCCAAATCATTGAAAACTTGACTAAGAAACGCATGAAAGGTCTCAAACCTGCAAGTGCAGAAGAAGCCTTCCAAGCTAAAAAACACGTAGCTCTCAAGAAAATCGAACGTGATTTTGCAGATGAGACTATCCGTGCCAACTTTGAGAAATTTGGTAAGGATGCTCGTAAGCTGGCTGCCGAATTTACTCCTGAAGAATTGGCAATGTATATCTTGAGTCTGACTGTTCAAGACCCAGATAGTCTTCCTGAAGTAGAGATTGCACGTGAAAAACCATTGCCATTTAAACCATCAGGTAATGGATTCGGTGGTAAAGGTAAGGGAGGTCGTCGTGGAGATGACCGTCGTGATAATCGCCGTGGAGACAACCGTCGTGGTGGTCGTCGTGATGATTTCAAAAAAGGAAGTCGTGGCAACGATCGTTTTGATAAGGAAAAACGTTACCGTAAAGATAATAAAAAACCACGCAATACTTCAAGCGAAAAGCAAACAGGCTTTGTGATTCGTAACAAGGGCGATAAATAAGAAAAAGCGGTTCAAAATGAATCGCTTTTTTATATAAGGAGACCGAATGGAAAAGAAAGATAAATAAAATATATATTATCTTCTTATAATATTATGATACACAAAAATAGGGGGCTTGTCAATAGAAAAGAAGCAATTTAATTAAAAATATTCTTGTTTTTTTAAATTGCAATTAAATAAGCAATTTTCAGATAATAATTGAAAATTCAAGCTGTTTATGTTATAATGATAGCGATTAAATTCGAGGTGAAAAATGGCACATTTATTAGAAAAAACTAGAAAAATTACTTCTATCCTGAAGCGCTCAGACGAGCAGTTGCAGGAAGAGCTTCCCTACAATGCGATTACCCGTCAATTGGCAGATATTATTGACTGTAACGCCTGTATCGTTAATAGCAAGGGACGTCTCCTTGGCTATTTTATGCGTTACAAAACCAATACAGATCGTGTAGAGCAATTCTTCCAAACTAAGATTTTCCCGGATGACTACATTCAAGGCGCGAACATGATCTACGATACAGAAGCCAATCTGACAGTTGATCATGATTTGAGTATTTTCCCTGTAGAGAGTCGTGCCGACTTTCCAGATGGTTTGACAACGATTGCACCGATTCATGTATCAGGGATTCGCCTTGGTTCTTTGATTATTTGGCGCAATGATAAAAAATTCGAAGACGAGGATTTGATTCTTGTTGAGATTGCGAGTACCGTTGTTGGAATTCAACTCCTCAACTTCCAGCGTGAAGAAGATGAGAAAAATATTCGCCGCCGTACTGCTGTTACCATGGCGGTTAATACCCTTTCTTATTCAGAACTCCGTGCTGTTTCAGCAATTTTAGGGGAATTAAATGGAAATGAAGGCCAGTTAACTGCGTCTGTGATTGCAGACCGTATCGGTATTACCCGTTCTGTGATTGTCAATGCTCTTCGTAAACTTGAGTCTGCGGGAATTATTGAAAGTCGCTCACTTGGAATGAAGGGAACCTATCTTAAGGTCTTGATTTCAGATATTTTTGAAGAAGTGAAGAAAAGAGATTACTAATGATTAAGGCTTTAATTTCGATTGATTATACAGAAGATTTTGTTGCTGATAGTGGGAAGCTGACAGCAGGTGCTCCAGCTCAGGCGATTTCGGATGCTATTAGCAAGGTAACTCGATTAGCTTTTGAACGCGGAGATTACATCTTCTTTACAATAGATGCTCACGAAGAAAACGATTGTTTCCATCCAGAAAGCAAGCTGTTTCCTCCTCACAATTTGATTGGGACTAGTGGACGGAATTTATACGGAGATTTGGGGACCTTTTATCAAGAGTATGGTTCAGACAGTCGTGTCTTTTGGATGGATAAACGCCATTACTCAGCTTTTTCAGGGACTGACCTGGATATCCGCTTGAGAGAGCGTCGAATTTCTACAGTTATCTTAACAGGAGTCTTGACGGATATCTGTGTCCTGCATACAGCTATAGATGCCTATAATCTAGGATATGACATCGAGATTGTTAAACCAGCTGTTGCTTCCATCTGGCCTGAAAATCACCAATTTGCCCTTGGACATTTTAAAAATACACTTGGAGCTAAGTTAGTAGATGAAAATCTAAATGAAATTTCTGAGTAATTTGGTTGATGAAATGAAAAAAATTGAAAAAAAGTGTTGACAAGCATCCTAAAAGTTGATATACTAGTAAGGTAATCGACGCGGGGATGGCGGAATTGGCAGACGCGCAGGACTAAGGATCCTGTGACCGCTTTAGGTCGTGAGGGTTCAAGTCCCTCTCTCCGCATAGGATAAGAGTTAGCTTAAGCTAGCTCTTTTGTTTTCATCTAATTCAAGTAGAGCAAAAAATTGTTGCTCTTTTTTTGTATTTCATAAACATTTCATATTTGGATTTTATAATAGTCTTACAAATATGGAGGTGACAAATGAATCCAATCCAAAGAGCTTGGGCTTATGTCAGCAGAAAACGACTGAGAAGTTTTATTTTATTTCTGATTTTGTTGGTCCTATTGGCCGGAATTTCAGCCTGTTTGACTCTGATGAAGTCCAACAAAACAGTTGAAACCAATCTTTACAAATCACTCAATACCTCTTTTTCTATTAAGAAGATAGAAAATGGGCAGACTTTCAAGTTGTCAGACCTAGCATCTGTAAGCAAGATTAAGGGACTGGAAAATGTTTCTCCTGAACTCGAGATGGTCGCAAAACTAAAAGACAAGGAAGCAGTGAGTGGCGAGCAGAGCGTTGAACGTGATGATTTGTCAGCTGCGGACAAGAACTTGGTTAGCTTAACGGCTCTTGAGGATTCATCCAAGGATGTGACCTTCACCAGCTCGGCTTTCAACTTAAAAGAAGGGCGACATCTTCAAAAAGGGGATTCAAAGAAAATCATCATCCACGAAGAGTTGGCTAAGAAGAACGGTCTTTCGCTTCATGACAAGCTTCGCTTGGATGCTGGACAGTCAGAATCTGGCAAAGGACAAACAGTGGAGTTTGAGATTGTAGGAATCTTTTCTGGTAAAAAACAGGAGAAATTCACAGGCTTGTCTTCTGATTTCAGTGAAAACCAGGTCTTTACAGATTATGAGAGTAGCCAAAGCCTTTTAGGTAATAGTGAACCTCAAGTCAGTGCAGCTCGCTTCTATGTAGAAAATCCTAAGGAAATGGACGGACTCTTGAAGCAGGTGGAAAACTTGGCCCTGGAAAGTCAAGGCTACCAAGTTGAGAAGGAAAACAAGGCTTTTGAACAGATTAAAGACTCAGTTGCAACCTTCCAAACCTTCCTGACCATCTTTCTTTATGGGATTATGATAGCAGGAGCAGGAGCCTTAATTCTTGTTTTGTCTCTCTGGTTGAGAGAACGGGTCTACGAAGTGGGAATTTTACTTGCACTTGGAAAAGGCAAGAGTTCGATTTTCTTACAATTCTGTTTAGAGGTTGTTTTGGTGTCTCTCGGTGCTTTGCTTCCAGCATTTGTTGCAGGAAATGCAATCACATCTTACCTACTCCAAACCCTACTAGCAAGTGGAGATCAGGCAGCCTTACAAGACACGCTAGCCAAAGCAAGTGGTTTATCAGCCAGCATCCTATCTTTTGCAGCATCCTATGTCTTTCTGTTGGTGATTAGTTGCTTATCTGTAGCCCTTTGTTTCCTATTCTTATTTAGAAAATCACCTAAGGAAATTTTATCATCTATTAGTTAATACTCTTCGAAAATCAAATTTAAACCGTGTCAGCTTCGCCTTGCCGTACGCAAGTACAGCCTGCAGCTAGCTTCCTAGTTTAATCTTTGATTTTCATTGAGTATAAGAAGGAGAAATCATGACTTTATTACAATTACAAGATGTTACCTACCGTTATAAGAACACTGCTGAAGCAGTCCTATATCAGATCAATTATAATTTTGAACCTGGGAAATTTTACAGTATTATTGGGGAATCAGGAGCAGGAAAATCCACACTCTTGTCCCTACTTGCTGGTCTAGATAGTCCTGTTGAAGGTTCTATCCTTTTCCAAGGAGAGGACATTCGTAAGAAGGGGTATTCTTACCATCGCATGCACCATATTTCCCTGGTCTTTCAAAATTATAATTTGATAGATTATCTTTCTCCACTGGAAAATATCCGCTTGGTCAACAAAAAGGCAAGCAAGGATACACTTCTTGAGCTTGGTTTGGATGAAAGCCAGATCAAGCGGAATGTTCTCCAGTTATCAGGTGGTCAACAACAACGTGTTGCCATTGCTCGTAGTTTGGTCTCAGAAGCTCCAGTTATTCTAGCTGATGAACCAACGGGAAATTTGGATCCTAAGACTGCTGGAGATATTGTCGAACTGCTCAAATCACTTGCCGAGAAAACAGGTAAATGTGTGATCGTCGTAACTCACAGCAAAGAAGTGGCACAAGCGTCAGATATTACACTTGAGTTGAAGGATAAGAAACTGACTGAAATATAGAATCTAGTTATTAAACTTTAAAATAGTATTAGTTGGTAACCAGATACGTGTATAGTAATAATAAACGAAGTGAGTCATTAACAACTATTTTCCGCAGTAGTGATAGTCTAGATAATAACAAAGTTATTATCTAGACCGGAATTTTTGAGACATGTGGCTCAAAAATTAGGGATGAAATTCCTACAGGAAGTTGCTCCCGTCCGCACAATCTAAGGGAAATAGTAAAAAATTATTTTATATAAGTTATAAGACATTTAAATAGAACAAAATCTAGAAAGGGAACCTATGTTACACAACGCATTTGCCTATGTTACAAGGAAGTTTTTCAAATCGATTGTCATCTTCCTGATTATTCTCCTCATGGCGAGCTTGAGTTTGGTTGGCTTGTCAATCAAGGGAGCTACTGCCAAGGCTTCTCAGGAGACCTTTAAAAATATCACCAATAGCTTCTCCATGCAAATCAATCGTCGCGTCAATCAAGGAACGCCACGTGGTGCTGGGAATATTAAGGGTGAGGACATCAAAAAAATCACCGAAAACAAGGCCATCGAATCTTATGTTAAACGTATCAACGCTATCGGAGATTTGACTGGATATGAACTCATCGAAACGCCAGATACCAAGAAAAATCTGACTCCTGACCGTGCCAAACATTTTGGAAGTAGCTTGATGATTACTGGTGTTAATGACTCTTCTAAAGAAGACAAGTTTGTCTCTGGTTCTTATAAACTTGTCGAAGGAGAGCACTTAACAAACGACGACAAGGAAAAGATCCTCCTGCACAAGGACTTAGCAGCCAAACACGGCTGGAAAGTCGGGGATAAGGTTAAACTGGACTCCAATATCTACGATGCAGACAATGAAAAAGGAGCCAAGGAAACAGTCGAAGTGACAATCAAGGGACTCTTTGATGGTCACAATAAGTCGGCAGTAACCTATTCACAAGAACTCTATGAAAACACAGCCATCACAGACATCCATACGGCTGCTAAACTTTATGGATACACAGAAGACACAGCTATTTATGGGGACGCAACCTTCTTTGTAACAGCGGATAAGAACTTGGATGATGTCATGAAAGAATTGAATGGTATCAGCGGTATCAACTGGAAGAGCTACACACTCGTTAAGAGCTCATCTAACTACCCAGCCCTTGAGCAATCCATCTCTGGTATGTACAAGATGGCCAATCTCCTCTTCTGGGGTAGCTTGAGTTTCTCAGTTCTTCTCCTTGCTCTCTTGCTCAGTCTTTGGATCAATGCCCGTCGCAAGGAGGTGGGAATCCTCCTCTCTATTGGTCTCAAGCAGGCAAGTATCTTGGGTCAATTTATCACCGAATCCATCTTGATTGCCATCCCTGCTCTTGTTTCTGCTTACTTCCTAGCTAATTACACAGCGCGTGCAATCGGAAATACTGTTCTTGCCAATGTTACTTCAGGTGTTGCCAAACAGGCTAGCAAGGCTGCTCAAGCCTCTAACCTTGGTGGTGGTGCAGAAGTAGATGGCTTTAGCAAGACCTTGTCGAGCCTAGATATTTCTATTCAGACATCAGACTTTATCATCGTCTTTGTCCTTGCCTTGGTTCTAGTGGTTCTCGTTATGGCGCTTGCTTCAAGCAATCTCCTAAGAAAACAACCAAAAGAGCTTTTGCTGGATAGCGAATAACAAACTTGCTACCTATTCTCCCCTAAATGGGGTATAATATAGGTAGCATTTTTATCTGTTTTGTCTTGGTAAATCCTCTGTTTATCAAGATGAAAGCAAGTTGCTTTACAAGAAATTTAAAGGAATGTGAAAGATTTTTCTATGAAAATTTTAATTGTAGAAGATGAAGAGATGATCCGTGAGGGAATCAGTGACTATTTGACAGATTGTGGTTATGAGACCATTGAGGCTGCAGATGGGCAAGAAGCCTTAGAAAAATTTTCCAGCTATGAAGTAGCCTTGGTTTTACTGGATATCCAGATGCCCAAGCTCAATGGCCTGGAAGTTCTAGCTGAGATTCGTAAAACCAGTCAGGTTCCTGTCTTGATGCTGACCGCTTTTCAGGATGAGGAATACAAGATGAGTGCCTTTGCCTCTCTGGCAGATGGCTATCTGGAAAAACCTTTCTCCCTTTCCCTCTTAAAAGTGAGGGTGGACGCGATTTTCAAGCGTTACTACGATACGGGACGAATCTTCTCCTATAAGGATACCCAAGTGGACTTTGAGAGCTACAGTGCAAGTCTAGCAGGAGAGGAAGTAGCCATCAATGCCAAAGAGTTGGAAATTTTGGACTATCTGGTGAAAAATGAAGGACGAGCCTTGACTCGTTCTCAGATTATCGATGCCGTTTGGAAAGCGACAGATGAGGTTCCCTTTGACCGTGTCATTGATGTTTATATCAAGGAATTACGGAAAAAACTAGACCTGGACTGCATCCTCACTGTGCGCAATGTTGGTTATAAATTGGAGCGAAAATGAAACGAACAGGTTTGTTTACAAAGATATTTATCTACACCTTCTCGATTTTTAGTGTTCTAGTTATTTGCCTTCATTTAGCCATTTATTTTCTCTTTCCCTCGACTTATCTGAGTCATCGGCAGGAAAGCATTGGCCAGAAAGCGACAGCCATTGCCCAGTCCCTAGAAGGTAAGGATAGGCAGAGTATTGAGCAAGTGTTAGACCTATATTCCCAGACTAGTGATATCAAGGGGGCCGTTAAGGGAGAGATGACTGAGGATAAGTTAGAAGTTCAGGACAGCCTTCCTCTGGATACGGACAGCCAGACAACCTCTCTCTTTATCGAGGAGCGGGAGGTGACAACGCAAGACGGTGGCATCATGACTCTCCAGTTTCTAGCTTCCATGGATTTGCAAAAGGAAGCAGAGCAAATCAGTCTCCAATTTCTCCCCTATACCTTGCTGGCATCCTTTCTGATTTCCCTCTTGGTGGCCTACATCTATGCTCGAACCATTGTTGCTCCGATTTTGGAAATCAAGCGGGTAACCCGTCGGATGATGGAACTAGATGCCCAAGTGCGTTTGCGCGTGGATTCTAAGGATGAGATTGGTGATCTAAAGGAACAAATCAATAGCCTTTACCAGCACCTCTTGACTGTCATTGCGGACTTGCATGACAAGAATGAAGCCATTCTCCAGCTGGAAAAGATGAAGGTTGAATTTCTTCGAGGGGCTTCTCATGAATTGAAAACACCACTGGCTAGTCTCAAAATCTTGATTGAAAATATGCAGGAAAACATCGGTCGCTATAAGGATAGAGACCACTATCTGGGAGTTGCCTTGGGGATTGTGGATGAGCTCAATCATCACGTTCTCCAGATACTTTCTCTCTCGTCTGTGCAGGAATTACGAGATGATAGGGAACAAATTGACTTATACCAGATGACGCAAAGTCTGGTTAAGGATTATGCCTTACTAGCCAAGGAGAGAGAACTTCAGGTAGACATTAGCCTAACCCATCAGCAGGCTTATCTAAACCCATCAGTTATGAAGTTAATCCTGTCTAATCTCATCAGCAATGCCATTAAGCACTCTGTTCCAGGTGGCTTAGTTTGCATTGGAGAAAGAGAAGGAGAACTCTTTATAGAAAATAGCTGCAGTCCAGAAGAACAAGAAAAACTAGCTCAATCTTTTTCTGACAATGCTAGTCGCAAGGCCAAGGGATCTGGGATGGGGCTCTTTGTGGTCAAGAGTCTATTAGAACATGAAAAATTAGCTTATCGTTTTGAAATGCAAGAGAATCGTTTAACATTCTTTATAGCTTTTCCAAAAGTCGCTCAAGACTAGGGAGAGAAAGGGTTTACATAGATGAAGCTAGAAGAAATTCAATCGAAACTGCGGGAAAAACTAGATTTTTTTGTCAAAAAGTGATAAAATGAACAATGTAAATGGGATGACCCATAAAAATATACAGGAGGCCTGATAAAATGGCAATCGTTTCAGCAGAAAAATTTGTCCAAGCAGCTCGTGACAACGGTTATGCAGTTGGTGGATTTAACACAAACAACCTTGAGTGGACTCAAGCTATCTTGCGCGCAGCAGAAGCTAAAAAAGCTCCAGTTTTGATCCAAACTTCAATGGGTGCTGCTAAATACATGGGTGGTTACAAAGTTGCTCGCAACTTGATCGCTAACCTTGTTGAATCAATGGGTATCACTGTACCAGTAGCTATCCACCTTGACCACGGTCACTACGAAGATGCACTTGAGTGTATCGAAGTTGGTTACACTTCAATCATGTTTGATGGTTCACACCTTCCAGTTGAAGAAAACCTTAAATTGGCTAAAGAAGTTGTTGAAAAAGCACACGCTAAAGGTATCTCAGTAGAAGCTGAAGTTGGTACTATCGGTGGTGAAGAAGACGGAATCATCGGTAAAGGTGAATTGGCTCCAATCGAAGACGCTAAAGCAATGGTTGAAACTGGTATCGACTTCTTGGCAGCTGGTATCGGTAACATCCACGGTCCTTACCCAGCAAACTGGGAAGGTCTTGACCTTGACCACTTGCAAAAATTGACAGAAGCTCTTCCTGGATTCCCAATCGTATTGCACGGTGGATCAGGTATTCCTGATGAGCAAATCCAAGCAGCTATCAAACTTGGTGTTGCGAAAGTTAACGTTAACACTGAATGCCAAATCGCATTCGCTAACGCAACTCGTAAATTTGCTCGTGACTACGAAGCAAACGAAGCAGAATACGACAAGAAAAAACTCTTCGACCCACGTAAATTCTTGGCTGACGGTGTAAAAGCTATCCAAGCATCAGTTGAAGAACGTATCGACGTATTCGGTTCAGAAGGTAAAGCTTAATCTAGCTGAACAATACAGATAGAACCTGCCCATTGGGTGGGTTTTTTGGTGTTCCAATGATTTAAATTGGAGATTATGTAAATATTATTTACTAATTATTGATTTTATAGAAATTTAGAATATAACATTTGTTATGGATAATATGATATTTTTATTGACAAATAAATATTGAGGTTATAATATAGATTTATGAAGTGAATAAAATAATAGTACTACTTTTTTATGTTTGATTATTTCTAATTTGAGGATTAATTATTTAAGGAGTGATTTGATGGAATATGATTTTAAATATTTAGTCGCTAAATATACATTACCAGGAGCAAGAGAAAAATTTGAAAAGATATGTGTTGAGGTATTTCAAGAAGAATTTGGACCTTCAGCGAAGGAGGTTGTGGTATCACAAGGAGATGATGGCATCGATGTTCTAGTTGGTGACTTAGATAACAGACCATCAATTTATCAGTGTAAATTTTTTATTGATGGGATTGGAGATTCACAGAAACAACAAATTAGAGAATCGTTTAGAAAAGTGATTACCAAGCATCCCAATATTTCTTCTTGGTATTTATGTGTACCAATAGGCCTAAATATAAATGAGCTATTATGGTGGTCAAGATGGAAAAGTAAAATGAAGGCTGAACATAAAATAAAGATAGAGTTGTGTGATGGAGCTTTTTTACTAAAAGAATTTAAGAAATGTAGCAGTTATAAATCAACATTTGATGATGATATCAGAAATGATTTAGAACAGATTAAAATGTCTATTGAAGCCAGTAATAAAAGGGTTTACGAAGAAATATTATATGGAGAAGATGAGATAGAAGAAATCTCAGAAATGTACAATGATACTATATTTATATCAATGTTGAAGAGTGCACGAATAGACGAAGTTGACGATTTCAAAGTTGATTTTTATAATGCAGAAATTGCTAGACATGAGTCTTTAAGCAAAGATGACATCAATGGGAAAAAACAATATGATAATTTAAGAAAGAAGATACATTCTATTTGGAAGACCCAATATCGTCTATACAAGCAACCTAACGATGGTAATTGTTTAATAAATCAAACTTATCTTAGAATCGAAGATTTAGATTCTAGCACTTTAGGGAGCCCGATAAGTGGTTTTAATTTATTAGCTAAAAAGGGTATCTTACATCAGCTTGCTGATGATAAGGAATTAGGTTGGGTTGATAATTTTATAGCAGTGTTGGAAAAATATATGGAGGGAAATGATGTTGGAGATAATTGAGAATATAAGTTTCCAAGAATATTGTTTGACCCGAAATAGGGTTGCGATACTGTTGAATATTTTAGGAAAAGAGCACAAAAAAGATACAACTCAAGAAAAATTGATTATTAGTGATTTTTTTCTTAAATTTCCAGAATTAATATCTGATGAAATAGAGCTTGGAAGATTTGATATAAAGTACTCTTATTTTCATTGGAAACCTAATTATAAACTGTATAATGCAGTTCTTGCAGATTTATTAGCTAGAAATATTATTACATTGAACTCTTTGAATAACAGATATTTCATTACAGATAAAGGAGAGAAATTTGTTATTGAACTATTTAGTGAAGAAGGGATAGATTGGAGCAAGATACTACAGTCTTGTGATTTTATAGTTTCTAAAGTATTAAATAAAACAGTATCAGCTGGACAGATCATGATACAGAGTAAATTAGATTGTATACGAGGTAATTAAATGAAACTATTGTTAAAGACACTTAGATTAATAGGTGTGAGAAAAAATTATGAGGTTCATTTTCATAAAGGATTAAATTATATTTCGGGACCAACTTCAACGGGAAAAACTGCAATTTTAGAATTAATAGATTATTCTTTTGGGAAAAAGAATCATAAATCGTATATAGAAATTGGAGAAAGTTGTACGGATGTGGAATTGGAATTTTATATATCAGAGAATCTATATAAGATTAAAAGACCATTGTCAGCTTTTAAAGAACCTGTTCTTTTACAGACTTACGATAGTGTCAAAGAAAAATTTGCACAAGCGCGTGTCTTGGAAATTGATGCTCCTTCAAATGAAAAATCATTATCATACTTTTTGTTATCGAAACTTAATCTAACTAATTTAACCATTAGAGGAGATGATTTTAGTTTTAGAGATTTATTTAAATTTTCATATCTAAAACAGACAAAAATTGATAATGAAAATATTCTTAATGAGCAGAACTGGGTGCATAATGGAAAAGAAAAAGCAACATTTGAGATTATTTTAGATATCTATGATAGTTTACTAGCTGATCTGCAACAGAGTCTTAAAATTGAAAAAGAGAACTTAAAGGTAAAAGAGATTAGATATGGTGCTGTAAAAGAATTTCTAAAAACTGCAGAGATAGAGGACTATGAAACAGTGCAAGCTAAATCTGTTGACATTGATTCTAAACTAGAGGAGATTAATTCTAAAATAGAAAAATATAAATCGGATATTCTGAAAACAGAAGTGGGAAATGATGTCAATGAATTGGTAGTATTTATTAGTGTTCAAAAAGAAAAGTTAAGTAATCTAAGAAATAAATTTTCAGATCAAGAACAGTATATACAAAAATTACAGTTACTAGAGAATCAATATTTTTCTGATATTGAAAAAATTAATGAACAGATAGCAGGTATCAAAGCTATTAATAAATATGAATACTTGTATTGTCCAAATTGCTTACGACCGATTTCACTTCACGAAGAAGCGAGTTGCTTATTGTGTCATCAGAATATGGATGATATTGTAATTGAAATCAACGATTTGAAAAAGGAGCGAAAAAAACTTACAAAAAAGAAAAAGGAGCTTCACACTTATATTGATTCAGAAAAGGAAAAAAATATTAGAGTAGGCCTAGAAATAAACAAATTACAGGATAATATTAATTCTGATGAAGAGAAGTTAGATAGTTTAACCAGACAATATATAAATCCCTTGGCTACAGAAATTAGTTTACTATCAATTAAAAGCGGTCAATTATATGAAGAAAAGAAATCTCTAAATGAGAGCCTGAAATTTATTGAGGAACTTACAAAGTTGGAAATGTTGCTTTCTGAAAAGAGGATAGAAGTTGAAGGGATAGAAGAACAAATTGAACGCCAAAAATATAAGGATGCCAAAGAGGACAAGTTGAAACAACTGTCTGAAACATTTTCAACTATATTATCATCTTTTGAGTTTCCAAATCTATATGAAGCCTATATTGATACAAAGAGTTATTTACCTTATGTGAGGGGCCGTAAATACAGTGATTTAGGTAGTTTAGGAGCTGTAACTCTGATAACAATGGCATATTACCTATCAATAATGATTTGTTCAAAAGTGCAAACTGGTAACCATTTAGGATTGTTGATGATTGATACTCCTAGGAAAAACTTAGGGGCTTCCTCGACAAGTACAGAGTTTAGAGACGAAAAAATATATGAATCTATAATTAATTATTTTCTTCAGCTTGGAAAAGAATGTAAAAATGATTTTCAGTTAATTGTTGTAAATAATGGTTATCCATCAGATTTTTCACTAGATTATATTGTTAAAGAATTTTCTTCTGATGGTCATGATGGGTTGATTGATGATTATGGTCGTGTTTAATAGATTTCAAATTGTTAATTTTCAGTCAAATATCTATCCTGCCCTTCTGGGCAGGTTTTTGTGTGTTTTAAGGAAACGATGAAACCAGAATTTTTGATTAAAAGTATTATTTTAAGAGAAAAAATTTCACTTTCATAAACTTTAGGCAAACGCTTGCATTCTAGTTTTTATTGGACTATAATAGGTTGGTATAAAGTCTTCTGTAATAATAGAAGGTGTAGAAAGTAAGGCTTTAGAATATTTGTAGTCAAAAATACAATGTTGCTATTCCTTGCATAGGGAGATAGATATGGCAATGATAGAAGTGGAACATCTTCAGAAAAATTTTGTGAAGACTGTTAAGGAACCGGGCTTGAAGGGGGCTTTGCGCTCCTTTATTCATCCTGAAAAGCAGACCTTTGAAGCGGTCAAGGATTTGACTTTTGAGGTGCCAAAAGGGCAAATTTTGGGCTTTATCGGTGCTAACGGTGCTGGGAAGTCGACAACCATTAAAATGCTGACAGGGATTTTGAAACCAACATCTGGTTTTTGTCGAATTAACGGCAAGATTCCCCAGGATAATCGCCAAGATTATGTCAAAGATATTGGGGTTGTTTTCGGACAAAGAACCCAGCTATGGTGGGATTTGGCGCTACAAGAGACCTACACGGTCTTGAAAGAGATTTATGATGTGCCAGATTCGCTCTTCCATAAGCGCATGGATTTTTTGAATGAAGTCTTGGATTTGAAGGACTTTATCAAGGATCCCGTGAGAACTCTTTCGCTGGGACAACGGATGCGGGCGGATATTGCAGCTTCCTTGCTCCACAATCCCAAGGTTCTCTTTTTAGATGAGCCGACCATTGGTTTGGATGTTTCGGTCAAGGATAACATTCGACGGGCCATTACTCAGATTAATCAGGAGGAAGAAACTACCATTCTTTTGACTACTCACGATTTGAGTGATATTGAGCAACTTTGTGATCGGATTTTCATGATTGACAAGGGGCAGGAGATTTTTGATGGAACGGTGAGTCAGCTCAAGGAAACCTTTGGCAAGATGAAGACTCTTTCCTTTGAACTGGTGCCAGGTCAAAGTCATCTTGTTTCTCACTATGAAGGACTACCTGATATGACTGTTGATAAACAAGGAAATAGCCTTAATATTGAATTTGATAGTTCACGCTACCAGTCAGCTGATATTATCAAGCAAACCCTGTCTGATTTTGAAATCCGCGATTTGAAGATGGTGGATACGGATATTGAGGATATTATCCGTCGCTTCTACCGAAAGGAGCTCTAAAATGGTCAAATTGTGGAGACGTTATAAACCCTTTATAAATGCAGGTGTTCAGGAATTGATTACCTATCGAGTTAACTTTATTCTTTATCGGATTGGCGATGTGATGGGAGCTTTTGTGACTTTCTATCTCTGGAAGGCAGTCTTTGATTCCTCGCAGGAGTCCTTGATTCAGGGCTTTAGTATGGCAGATATCACCCTCTACATCATCATGAGTTTTGTGACTAATCTTCTGACTAGGTCTGATAGCTCCTTTATGATCGGGGAGGAGGTCAAGGATGGGTCCATTATTATGCGTTTGTTGCGACCAGTGCATTTTGCGGCTTCTTACCTCTTTACGGAGCTTGGGTCAAAGTGGTTAATTTTTATCAGTGTTGGACTTCCATTTTTAAGTGTCATTGTGTTAATGAAAATCATATCGGGTCAAGGGGTTATAGGAGTTCTGGGCTTAACTGTCCTTTATCTTTTTAGCTTAACGCTGGCCTACCTGATTAATTTTTTCTTTAATATCTGTTTTGGGTTTTCGGCCTTTGTATTTAAAAATCTTTGGGGGTCCAATCTACTCAAAACTTCCTTGGTAGCCTTTATGTCTGGAAGTTTGATACCTTTGGTTTTCTTTCCAAAGGTCGTTTCAGATATTCTCTCCTTCCTGCCTTTTTCATCCTTGATTTACACGCCAGTCATGATTATTGTTGGGAAATACAATGCCAGTCAGATTCTTCAGGCACTCGCTTTGCAGTTTTTCTGGCTCTTAGTGATGGTGGGTTTGTCTCAGTTGATTTGGAAACGAGTTCAGTCCTTTATCACCATTCAGGGAGGTTAGTATGAAAAAATATCAACGCATGCATCTAATTTTTATCAGACAATACATCAAACAAATCATGGAGTACAAGGTCGATTTTGTTGTTGGTGTCTTGGGAGTTTTTCTGACCCAAGGCTTGAATCTCTTGTTTCTCAATGTCATCTTTCAACACATTCCATCCCTAGAAGGCTGGACTTTTCAAGAAATTGCCTTTATCTATGGTTTTTCCTTGATTCCCAAGGGCTTGGACCATCTCTTTTTTGATAATCTCTGGGCATTGGGGCAACGCTTGGTGCGAAAAGGAGAATTTGATAAGTATCTGACTCGTCCTATCAATCCTCTCTTTCACATCTTGGTTGAGACCTTTCAGATTGATGCCTTGGGTGAGCTCTTGGTCGGTGGTATCCTACTGGGAACAACAGTGACTAGTATTGCCTGGAGCTTTCCAAAATTTTTACTTTTCCTAGTCTGCATACCATTTGCGACCTTGATTTATACTTCCTTGAAGATCGCGACAGCCAGTATTGCTTTTTGGACTAAGCAGTCAGGTGCCATGATTTACATTTTCTATATGTTTAATGATTTTGCTAAGTACCCGATTTCTATTTACAATTCTCTCCTTCGTTGGTTGATTAGCTTTATCGTGCCTTTTGCCTTTACGGCCTATTATCCTGCTAGTTATTTCTTGCAGGACAAGGATGTCTTTTTTAACATCGGAGGTTTGATGTTGATTTCCCTTGTTTTCTTTGTCATTTCCCTTAAACTTTGGGATAGGGGCTTAGATGCCTACGAAAGTGCGGGTTCTTAAGTTAAATACTATCAAAGCCTTGTCTCAGGACAGGCTTTTTTTAATAGAGATGAAAATTTCTTGACTTCTATACTATAATTGAAATCGCCGATTTAGCTCAGTCGCTAGAGCAAGAGAGTCGTAAAGTCTAGGTCACAGGTGAACATATGACTGAAGATTTGAAAAAAATTAGATAAGTATATAATAACCGTTAAGCCTAGTTCTTATCGGTTATTTATGTTGTTACACAACATTGTTATTGCATCAATTATGTCTGTTTTTGTAACTCTGGTAGTGCTTCAACTTGATTGCTACTATTTTTGATGGTGTGAATGTGCTTATAATGTATCTCAGTTAAGTACGAAATTTTTATATCTTTTTTAACACATATTAAAAATAAAATTAACACCACTTAATTTTTCTTGACTTAAATTTTTTTAATTGATATACTATTTTTCAGAGAGCTAACAATTATATATAAATGTACTACTCTATTTCCTAGATAATACTTAGTAAAACTTTTTATAACAAAGGCTAGCAAAGTTAAAGTTTTCTATCTATTGGAAGTTAAATAAATATGTAAGGAATTAAAATGAAAAAAAGTACAGTATTGTCATTAACCACAGCTGCAGTTATTTTAGCAGCATATGTCCCTAATGAGGTAGTCTTAGCAGATACATCTAGTTCTGAAGATGCTTTAAGTATCTCTGATAAAGAAAAAGTAGTAGATAAACAAAAAGAAAACAAAGAAAAACATGAAGATATTCATAATGCTATAGAAACTTCAAAGGATACTGAAGAGAAGAAAACAACAGTTATTGAGGAAAAAGAAGTTGTTAGTAAAGAATCTGTGATAGACAATAAAACTAACAATGAAAAAGCAACAATCAAAAAAGAAGATTCCAATCAATACAAAGGAGATAATGCAGACTCGTCTGCAAGTAAAGACACAGAAAATCCCAAAAAAGAAGATAGACTTGTCTATATTGCTGAATTTAAAGATAAAGAATCTGGAGAAAAAGCAATCAAGGAACTATCAAATCTTAAGAATACAAAAGTTTTATATACTTATGATAGAATTTTTAACGGTAGTGCTATTGAAACAACCAAAGATACTCTGGACAAAATTAAACTAATAGAAGGTATTTCATCGGTTGAAAGGTCACAAAAAGTCCAACCTATGATGAATCATGCTAGAAAAGAAATTGGAGTTGAAGAGGCAATCGATTACCTAAAATCTATCAATGCACCATTTGGGAAAAACTTTGATGGTCGGGGTATGGTTATTTCAAACATCGATACGGGGACAGATTATAGGCATAAGGCTATGAGAATCGATGATGATGCCAAAGACTCAATGAGATTTAAAAAAGAAGACTTAAAGGGTACTGATAAAAATTTCTGGTTGAGTGATAAAATTCCTCATGCTTTCAATTATTATAATGGTGGTAAAATTACTGTAGAAAAAGCTGATGATGGAAGCGATTATTTTGATCCACATGGGATGCATATTGCTGGGATTCTTGCGGGAAATGATACTGAAAAAGATATCAAAAACTTTAACGGAATAGATGGAATTGCTCCTAATGCACAGATTTTTTCTTATAAAATGTACTCTGACGCAGGGTCTGGCTTCGCAGGAGATGAAACAATGTTTCATGCTATTGAAGATTCCATCAAACACAATGTTGATGTTGTTTCGGTATCATCTGGCTTTACAGGGACAGGTCTTGTAGGTGAGAAATATTGGCAAGCTATTAGAGCATTAAGAAAAGCAGGCATTCCAATGGTTGTAGCTACGGGTAACTATGCAACTTCTGCTTCAAGTTCTTCATGGGATTTAGTGGCAAATAATAATCTGAAAATGACCGACACTGGAAATGTAACACGAACTGCAGCACATGAAGATGCGATAGCAGTTGCTTCTGCTAAAAATCAAACAGTTGAGTTTGACAAAGTTAAGATTGGAGGAGAAAGTTTTAAATACAGAAATATAGGGGCCTTTTTCGATAAGAATAAAATCATAACAAACGAAGATGGTTCAAAAGCTCCTAGTAAATTGAAATTTGTATATATAGGCAAAGGTCAAGACCAAGATTTGATAGGTTTGGATCTTAAGGGCAAAATTGCAGTAATGGATAGAATTTATACAAAGGATTTAAAAAATGCTTTTAAACGAGCAACGGATAAGGGCGCACGCGCCATTATGGTTGTAAATACTGTAAATTACTACAATAGAGATAATTGGACAGAGCTCCCAGCTATGGGATATGAGGAGGATGAAGGAACTACTAGTCAAGTTTTCTCAATTTCAGGAGATGATGGTGTAAAGTTATGGAACATGATTAACCCTGATAAAAAAACTAAAGTCAAAAGAAATAATAAAGAAGATTTTAAAGATAAATTGGAGCAATACTATCCAATTGATATGGCAAGCTATAATTCTAATAAACCGAATGTAGGTGACGAAAAAGAGATTGACTTTAAGTTTGCACCTGACACAGACAAAGAACTGTATAAAGAAGATATTATAGTCCCAGCAGGATCCACATCTTGGGGACCGAGAACAGATTTACTTTTAAAACCTGATGTTTCAGCACCTGGTAAAAACATTAAATCCACTCTCAATGTCATTAATGGGAAATCAACTTATGGCTATATGTCAGGAACTAGTATGGCAACTCCAGTCGTAGCAGCTTCTACTGTTTTGATTAGACCAAAGTTAAAGGAAATGCTTGAAAGACCTGTATTGAAAAATCTTAAGGGAGATGACAAAATAGATCTTACAAGTCTTACAAAAATAGCCCTACAAAATACTGCACGCCCTATGATGGATGCAACGTCTTGGAAAGAAAAAAGTCAATACTTTGCATCACCTAGACAACAGGGGGCAGGGCTAATTAATGTGGCCAATGCATTGAGAAATGAAGTTGTAGCGACTTTTAAAAACACGGATTCTAAAGGCTTGGTAAACTCTTATGGTTCTATTTCTCTTAAAGAAATAAAAGGAGATAAAAAATATTTTACAATTAAGCTTCACAATACATCAAACAGACCTTTGACCTTTAAAGTTTCAGCATCAACCGTAACTACAGATGCTCTAACTGATAGACTCAAACTGGATGAAACATATAAAGATGAAAAATCTCCAGATGGGAAGCAAATTGTTCCAGAAATTCACCCAGAAAAAGTCAAAGGAGCAAATATTACATTTGAGCATGACACTTTCACTATAGGCCCAAATTCTAGCTTTGATTTAAATGCGGTTATAAACGTTGGAGAGGCTAAAAATAAAAATAAATTTGTAGAATCATTTATTCATTTTGAGTCAGTGGAAGAAATGGAAGCTCTAAACTCCAATGGGAAGAAAACAAATTTCCAACCTTCTTTGTCGATGCCTCTAATGGGATTTGCTGGAAATTGGAACCACGAACCAATCCTTGATAAATGGGCCTGGGAAGAAGGTTCAAAATCAAAAACAATGGAAGGTTATGATGATGATGGTAAACCGAAAATTCCAGGAACCTTAAATAAGGGGATTGGTGGAGAACATGGTATAGATAAATTTAATCCAGCAGGAGTTATACAAAATAGAAAAGATAAAAATACAACATCTCTAGACCAAAATCCAGAATTATTTGCTTTCAATAACGAAGGGATCAACGCACCATCATCAAGTGGTTCTAAGATCGCTAAAATTTATCCTTTAGATTCAAATGGAAATCCTCAAGATGCTCAACTTGAGAGAGGATTAACGCCTTCTCCACTTGTATTAAGAAGTGCAGAAGAAGGATTGATTTCAATAGTAAATACAAATAAAGAGGGAGAAAATCAAATCGACTTAAAAGTCATTTCGAGAGAACACTTTATTAAAGGAATTTTAAACTCTAAAAGAAATGATGCAAAGGGAATCAAATCTTCTAAACTAAAAGTTTGGGGTGACTTGAAATGGGATGGACTCATCTATAACCCTAGAGGGAAAGAAGAAAATGCACCAGAAAGCAAGGATACCAAAGATCCTGCTACTAAGATAAGAGGTCAATTTGAACCAATTGCAGAAGGTCAATATTTCTATAAATTTAAATATAGATTAACCAAGGATTACCCATGGCAGGTTTCCTATATTCCTGTAAAAATTGATAACACAGCCCCTAAGATTGTTTCTGTTGATTTTTCAAATCCTGAAAAAATTAAGCTGATTACAAAGGATACTTATCACAAGGTAAAAGAGCAATACAAGAATGAAACGCTATTTGCGAGAGATCAGAAAGAACATCCTGAAAAATTTGACGAGATTGCCAACGAAGTTTGGTATGCAGGAGCTGCTCTGGTTAATGAAGATGGAGAGGTTGAGAAAAATCTTGAAGTAACTTATGCAGGTGAGGGTCAAGGAAGAAATAGGAAACTTGACAAAGACGGAAATACCATTTATGAAATTAAAGGTGCAGGAGATTTAAGAGGAAAAATCATTGAAGTCATTGCATTAGATGGCTCTAGCAATTTCACAAAGATTCATAGAATTAAATTTGCTGATCATGCTGATGAAAAGGGGATGATTTCTTATTATCTAGTAGATCCTGATCAAGATTCATCTAAATACCAAAAACTTGGGGAGATTTCTGAATCTAAATTTAAAAATTTAGAAAATAGAAAAGAGGATAGTCTTAAAAAAGATACAACTGAGGTAGAACATCATCAAGGAAATGAAGAGTCTATCGAAGAAAAATCTAGCTTTACTATCAATAAAGCCATTTCAACAATTAGAGATTTTGAAAGCAAAGACTTAAAAAAACTCATTAAAAAGAAATTTAGAGAAGTTGATGACTTTACAAGTGAAACTGGTAAGAGAATAGAGGAATACGATTATAAATACGATGATAAGGGAAATATCATTGCTTATGACGATGGTAGTGCCTTAGAATATGAAACTGAAAAACTTGACGAAATCAAATCAAAAATTTATGGTGTTCTAAGCCCATCTAAAGATGGACACTTTGAAATTCTTGGAAAGATAAGTAATGTTTCTAAAAATGCCAAGGTATATTATGGAAATAACTATAAATCGATAGAAATCAAAACGACCAAGTATGATTCGCATTCAAAAACGATGACATTTGATTTATACGCTAATGTTAATGATATTGTGGATGGTTTAGCTTTTGCAGGAGATATGAGATTCTTTGTTAAAGATGATGATCAGATAAAAGCTGAGACTAAAATTAGAATGCCTGAAAAAAATAAGGAAACTAAAACGGAATATCCCTATGCATCAAGTTATGGGAATGTAATAGAATTAGGAGAAGGAGATCTTTCAAAAAATAAACCAACCAATTTAACGGAAATGGAAACAGGGAAGATCTATTCTGATTCGGAAAAACAACAATATCTATTAAAGGATAACATCATTCTAAGAAAAGGCTATGCACTAAAAGTGACTACCTATAATCCTGGAAAAACGGACATGTTAGAAGGAAATGGAGTCTATAGCCAGGAAGATATAGCAAAAATACAAAAGGCCAATCCTAATCTAAGAGTTTTATCAGAAAAAATAATTTATGCTGATAGTAGAAATGTTGAAGATGGAAGAAGTACTCAATCAGTATTAATGTCGGCTTTGGACGGCTTTAACATTGTAAGGTATCAAGTGTTTACCTTTAAAATGAATGATAAAGGGGAAGCAATCGATAAAGATGGAAATCTTGTTACAGATTCTTCTAAACTGGTATTATTTGGTAAGGATGGTAAAGAGTACACAGGAGAGGATAAGTCCAATGTAGAAGCTATAAAAGAAGATGGCTCTACATTATTTATTGATGCAAAACCAGTAAATCTTTCAATGGACAAGAACTACTTTAATCCATCTAAATCTAATAAAATTTATGTACGAAATCCAGAATTCTATTTAAGAGGTAAGATTTCTGATAAGGGTGGTTTTAACTGGGAGTTGAGAGTTAATGAATCGGTTGTAGATAATTATTTAATCTATGGAGATTTACACATTGATAACACTAGAGATTTTAACATTAAGCTTAATGTTAAAGATGGTGACATCATGGACTGGGGGATGAAAGACTATAAAGCAAACGGATTCCCAGATAAGGTAACTGATATGGATGGAAACGTTTATCTTCAAACTGGCTATAGTGATTTGAATGCGAAAGCGGTTGGAGTACACTATCAATTTTTATATGATAATGTTAAACCAGAAGTAAACATTGATCCAAAAGGAAATACTAGTATCGAATATGCTAAGGGAAAATCTGTAGTCTTTAATATCAATGATAAAAGAAATAATGGATTCGATGGTGAGATTCAAGAACAACATATTTATGTAAATGGAAAAGAATATAAATCATTTGCTGATATTAAACAAATAGCAGATAAGACACTAAACATTAAGATAGTTGTAAAAGATTTTGCAAGAAATACGACCGTAAAAGAATTCATTTTAAACAAAGATACGGGAGAGGTAAGTGAATTAAAACCTCAGATGGTAACTGTGACCATTCAAAATGGAAAAGAAATGAGTTCAACGATAGTGTCGGAAGAAGATTTCATTTTACCTGTCTATAAGGGTGAATTAGAAAAAGGATATCAATTTGATGGCTGGGAAATTTCTGGTTTCGAAGGGAAAAAAGATGCTGGCTATGTTATCAATCTATCAAAAGATACCCTTATAAAACCTGTATTCAAGAAAATAGAGGAGAAAAAGGAAGAGGAAAATAAACCTACTTTTGATGTATCTAAAAAGAAAGATAAGGCGCAAGTAAATCAAAGTAATAGAAAAGAGGACTTACAAAGAGCAAATCATTCACAAAAATCTGATTCAACTAAGGATGTTATAATTACAGTTCTTGATAAAAACTTTGAAAATAAGAAGGAAGTCTATCTTAATAAACAAGCGAACATAGCTAATAAACATACTAACATTGATAGTAAGTCGGATACTAACCATTCTGACAGGTTGCCAAAAACCGGAACAGTTAGAGCAGTTCTTACACCATTTATTGCTGGAATATTGTTTATAGTAGGAGCACTTCTTGGATTGAAGAAAAAAGATCAAGATTAAGACAAAATCTATAGAAAAAATGTTTATGTGTTGAGATTAGATACTGTGATGGTTAAACAGTTTGTTGACAATTACTATTTAATACTTAATTCTTAAGTTTACATTGACAATTATAAACTCTTAGAATGTATTAATGGCCTTCATTTAGATAACAAAAAATCTTCTTATTAAAAATAGGAAGATTTTTTGGATTTTACCAATTTCATAAAATACAGTATCGAACTATATATTTAAAATTGTGCTTTTACAATTATATTAAAAACTCAAGATTTATTTGATGAAGTACAGTCTATATGAAATATGATAAGAAACTACACCTATCAGAGTTTTTATAAATATAAGTGAATAATATGAAAGAATAGCTCACTTTAATTATCATAGTTAGACTATAAAAATATATAAAATTCTTAAGAATTATGGTATAATTTATGTTAATAAACTCGATATAGAATTTAATGTATGATTCTATTGATGCCAATATTTAAGGTTTAGTTGATTGGTTTTCTTTTGAAAACCCATCCATTCATGGATACTGACAAACCTTGCGAATTTGTCTAAGATATAGATGAAATATAGTTAAAAATAGGAGGAATACTATGAATAAGAAACATTTTGAAGAGAAAAATGGTCCGAAATCAACTGTATCGAAGGTAGTGAAAGGATCTTCTCCATCTAAGATTAGGGGCAAGTTTTTTAAAATAAAAGTCTATATTGGCATTGCCATTAGTCTCTTGGTCGTTGCAATCCTAGCAAGCCTCTTCTTATTATCACCTAACGAAAAGAAAGAGTCAAATGAAGCCATTTCTTCAGTTGCTAAAAAAGAGAACACAAGTAAAGAAGCGATAGATACTTCGAAAGCGTCTGAGAATGAGAAGAAGAAAGAAGAGGAGATTCAAAAACTCAAGGAACAGCTAACCAGTTTAGATAGCAAGGTCTCTGAATCAGAGAAGGTAGTTGACAAGTTAAAAGAAGAAACTGCAGTTCCGAAACTGGATATTGAAGCATTAAGAAATAATGATTTATCAAGTTTGAAGGGCACATGGCGTACACCGTCGGGCAATGAATATGTCATTAATGAGTCTGGTGAAATTTATATAACTAGCTTTAGAGATGGTCAAAAATTTGAATATACTGTTGAATTGGACAATAGTTACTCTCATCTGAAAAATCGAAGTTCAGATTCCAACTTTAAAGAAGTTGAAAGTCTAAGTGCACACACTAAAGGTTCTGTCGCAGGAGGATTTGTGGTAGTTGCCGTACCAAGTGGAGTTGTCATGCAACCTGGTGATGATGGAAAACTGACAGATAAAAGCAATCATGACGAGGAGAGACTGTTTGCAGGACAGCAGTATGAAGCGATATTGTCGAGACCAGAAGATGTTTATTATCGTGTAAAACCAGATACTAGTAAACTTGAGGAAGAAGAGAAACATTTAGCTCAACTACAGGCTGAACGCGAAGCAATCAAAACTTCTCTAGAATCTAAGGAAAAGAAAAATAATAACTAGAAAAAACTAGTTTAGAATCTAACTTTCGATTGTTTTAGTTCAGAAATACTGTTGCAATCGCTAGAATGAAGAAGCTCATTAGGGCTTCTTTTCTTTTATCTTAACACTTCAACCACTTAGACTGATATAGAGACCAGATAGGCAAAAGAACTTGTTCTTGAAACTGACCTCTGCTATAATGATTTTTGTAAGGGACGTGAGGCGTCACTATCAGATAACTCAAGTTCATAAAAAAGCAATTGGAGATAAAAATGAAAAAATTATTAGGTATTGGATTCTTGCTAGTTTCAGCTTTGGTTTTGTATTTTGGTTCTGTTGGATGGCCAAGTTTGGATGTCAACCTATGGTCACTGATTCCGGTAGGACTGTTCCTCTTTTTCACTCTAGAGAATTTTTTGAAAAAAGACTACAAGGCTAGTCTGATGTGTTTAATTATTGCTTTTATCATTGCAAATGCAATTTTAGACCTTTTGCCAATTTCAAGTGGCTTGGTAATTGGAGCGGGCGTACTAGCTTGCATTGGTATTGGATACCTCTTTCCTGATAAAGATACAAAAGAAGACAAATAGAAAAGGCCTCGAGATTTCTCGAGACCCTTTTTTACTTACCAGCGTAATATTTTTGAATTCCTTTCACGATACCTGCTACAAGCTTATCTTGATAGTGGCTATCTCGAATCTGTTGATTTTCAGCGAAATTATCTATATAACCAAGCTCTAGGAGGACGGCTGGTTTAGCAGTTTCTCGAAGAACGGCAAAGCTTCTTTCCAATAAACCAGCATCTTTAGCACCAGTTTCAGCTAACAATGAAGAGTGGATAGCGGCTGCGAGGCGCTTGCTCTCACTCATACGGTCAGGATGGTTATGCCAGTATGGGTTGATTTTACTTGGATAATCAGGATCATCACTATAGGAATAGGTTTGAATTCCACTAGCTCTAGAGTACGCGCTGCCAGTCGCATTGAAGTGAATACTAATAAAGATATCAGAGTTAGTCTTGTTAACCATACGAGAACGTTCTGTAACAAAATCTACATCAATATCACTATCACGTGAAGTAAGAACTTTGTAGCCAAGTTCTTCTAACTTTTTGCGTAATTTACGATACACCTGCATGTTGAGGTCTTTTTCAGCGACATTGTAATAGTATGCACCTGAGTCTCTTCCACCATGTCCTGGATCTAAAAAGATGGTTTTACTGTATTGACCTTTTACAAAACCAACTTCTTTTGAGACCTCAGAAATCCATTGACCATTTTTGTGGAATAGATGGTCTTTACCGTCAATTTTGTAAGTTCCGGAAACATAATGTCCATTATCATCTAAGTAGTAGCGAGCCTTATAAGTGTCGTCGTAAATCCACTCTTTTTTAGCCATATAACCACCAGCTTTGAGATAGTAAGCTCCAATCCATTCTTTTGATGCATACATTCCACCACGCTTCAAAAAGAACCAGCTGTTATAGTTTTTATCAAATATCCATTCATTATCAGCCATGGCTCCATTGGTTTTTAGATAATAGCTTCCCGACCATTTATCGGCTAACATAGCTCCATCTTGAGCAAAAGAATACCAAGAACCGCTGATTTTTTCCCATTTGTTTTGGACAAATTTTCCAGATGCGTTCGCATAGAACCAGGTATCTTTAATTTTTACCCAGCTATTTTCAGCCATAGCACCACTGTTATTAAATAGGTAGCCCTTAAATGTAGTTGAGCTCAACATGATTCCCTTTTTATCAAAGTAGTACCAAGAACCATTGACTTTCTCCCACTTGTCCTGAGAGATTTTTCCAGAGGATGTGGCATAATACCAATTTTGGTCGATTTTTGCCCAGCCGTTTGTGGCCATAGCTCCACTTTTGGTCAGTAAATAGTTATCAAAAGTTGTATTACTAAGCATGATTCCATCTTTGTCAAAGTAATACCAAGCACCACCAATTTTCTCCCATTTATTCTGAGAAATTTTTCCAGAAGAATTAGCGAAGTACCATTTTTCATTGATAAAGTTCCAACCGTTTTCAGCCATCACTCCATCTTTATTGAAAACATAACCATCAAAGGTTGTATTGCTTAGTCGATGGCCATCTTTATTGAAGTAGTACCACTTTCCTTGGATTTTTTTCCAGTTGGTAACAGGTTTGTTGTGTTCGTAAAAGCGCCAGTTATTATTTTCTTCCTGCCAACCTTCTTTGACTTTTTCAACTTTTTCTTCTTTTTTTACTTCAGACTTCTTCTCTTCTGTGGCGGGAGTTTTTTTCTCTGTTTTTTCTTCTTTATCATCAATTTTAGAAGAATTGTCTGTTTTTTCGACCTTCTCTTTCGATTTTTCTTGGTTTTCGATTTTTGAAGTACTTGAATGAGGAATTGTTACATTTTCGCGTACTGACTCTGCTTTATTTTCTTGAGCTTGGGCAGTTGTTTGAGTGTATCCTAAAATAGATAAGGCAACTGCACTAGCAAGTAAAACCTTTTTCATATTAAACTCCTTTTGTTTTTTTGCTTATTATAATAAAATCTTGCTGATTTCTCAACTATCAAACTGAACTTCTTCTAGTAGATAGTCAATAAAGCGTTCGCCCATCTTAGATAGGCTGGTTTTTTCATGCTGGATATAGACCAGCTCAATTGGGTCATCAATATCCAGTGGGATAGAAACGATAGTGTCTCCGTTGAGGTTGCTGTTCAAAATCCCTGTCGCAATGGTATAACCATCCAAACCAATCAAGAGATTAAAGAGGGTAGCACGGTCGCTGACTACGATAGATTTTTTGTGGTATTCCTGCGAGAGAATCTCTTCTGAAAAGTAGAAGGAGTTGTGCGTCCCTTGGTCATAGCTGAGGTAAGGGAAGTTCTCCAAGTCTTCTAGTTTGACCTTATCTTTCTTTGCCAGAGGATTGGTCTTGCTGACAAAGATATGAGGCTGAGCGGTAAAAAGATGGTGAGCCAGCAGGTGGTTGTCATCCAGCATTTTGGTTAAAACATCACGGTTGTAGCTGTTAAAAAATAAGACACCGACCTCACTACGGAAGTTCTTGACGTCGTCGATAATCTCCCAAGTACGAGTTTCACGAAGGAAGAGCTCGTATTTTTCCATATCACTTTTCTTGAGTAGAGAGACAAAGGCATTGACCACAAAGGCATAGTGTTGAGACGAAACGCTAAAGAGTTCGCGGTGGGCGACAGGATTTTTATAACGTTCCTCCAGAAGTTGAGTTTGCTCGACAACCTGACGGGCATAGGAGAGAAACTCCATCCCATCACGGGTCAAGGTGATACCCTTGGGATTGCGGATAAAGATCTCAATCCCCATTTCATTTTCCAAATCTCTCACAGCATTGGAAAGACTCGGCTGGGTGATAAAGAGCTGCTTAGCTGCCTCATTCATAGAGCCAGTTTCGACGATTTTGATAATATAGTGTAATTGTTGAATTCTCATGTTTTTATTGTACCACACTTGCGTCAGAATCGCCAAAGATGATAGGAAAATAAGGGGCATTGTGTGATTCTCTTCTTGAAAAAAACACAAAATTTTGCTAGAATGAGTCTTATGAAAACATTCTATGATGTGCAGCAATTCCTCAAACGATTTGGTATCATTGTTTACATGGGAAAACGCTTATATGATATTGAACTGATGAAGTTGGAACTCTCACGGATTTACGATGCAGGGTTGATGGACAAATTAGACTATCTAGAAGCAGAAGCGGTTCTTCGCAGAGAGCACAAGGTAGAATTGGATTATATTGAGAAAAATGGAGAAAAGAACTAATGGTTACTTGGATTTTGTGGGCACTAATACTAGCAATGTTGGCGTGGATGGGCTTTAACTATCTTCGTATTCGCCGTGCAGCTAAAATCGTGGACAATGAGGAGTTTGAAGCCTTGATTCGTACGGGTCAATTGATTGATTTGCGCGACCCAGCAGAATTTCACAGAAAACATATTCTTGGGGCTCGCAATATTCCTTCAAGTCAGTTGAAAACTAGTCTTGTAGCCCTTCGTAAAGACAAACCTGTCCTTCTCTACGAAAACCAACGTGCGCAACGTGTCACAAATGCAGCCCTTTACTTGAAAAAACAAGGTTTTTCTGAGATTTATATCCTTTCTTATGGCTTGGATTCTTGGAAAGGAAAAGTGAAGACTAATTAACATAAGCTAAATTCTCAAACTAAGTTCCGCTTTGGGTAGACAAGTGGACGTTTCTTTGAGAGATTGCTATAATTAATATTATGAAAAAACTTATAGTATTATATAGACAAAACCTATTTCTTTTGATATAATTTAGTGGTAATAATTTTAGGAGTTTTATAATATGAAAGAAAAGAAGAAATCTTCCCTTGTTTTAGGTATCCTATCTATCGTTCTTGGTTTTCTACTACCAGTGGTAGGGCTTGTTTTGGGAATTATTGGATTAGTGTTAGCTAATTCACATCAAAAAGAGTCTGAGCTGGACTATAAAACAGAAAAAATACTTGGTATCGTAGGTATTGTAATTTCTGTAATTATGTGGATTTTAGGATTTATAGTTCTTATGAATATATCAGCTTAACAATAAAACATTTTATTGTTAAACTCACCCCGAAAGTTAGCAGAAAAATCTAGCTTTTGGGGTGTTTTATTATGAAAATAACTTATGAGGATAAAGTTCAGAGCTATGAACATAAAAAGCAAGGTCAAAGCTTAAAGCAACTTTCAAAAAGATTTAGTGTGGATGTTTCTGGGCTAAGATACATGATGAGATTGATTGAACATTTCGGAATAGAAAGTATCAAAAAAGTTAAAAATTATCACTATTCTCCAGAACCAAAACAAGAAATGATTGATAAATTTTTCCTTGTAGGTTGATTACAAATAAGAAAACGAGCTTGGATGTTTCCGAGCTCATTTTTTAACCACTTTTTCTGAGTAAGTCACGAATGCTTGTCAACTCTTGTGAGTTTAGGGGACGGTAGTCTCCTTCTTGAAGATTCTGATCTAAGCTCCAAGATCCAAAACAGGTACGTTTGAGGGAGGTCACCTTGACACCAACTGAGAGGAACATTTTTTTAACCTGATGAAATTTTCCTTCTGAAATGGTGATAGAGGCTTGGCTGTGGGAAGGACTTGCAGATAGAATCTCTAGTCTTGCAGGTTTACAGACAGTACCATCTAAAAAGACAATTCCCTTTTGAAAGGCTTGGATATGGTCAGGTGTCAGAAGTCCATTGACCTCAACTCGATAGGTTTTATCGACATGATATTGGGGATGGAGGAGCTGAAAGCCTAAGGGACCGTTATCGGTCAAGAGAAGGAGTCCTGTCGTATCTCGGTCCAGTCGGCCGACGGCATAGAGCTTGTCAGACTGGATGTCAGGCGGAAGGAGGTCCATGACAGTTGGAAGTTCCGTGTCTCTATTGGCTGTCACGACACCAGCAGGCTTATGAAGCATCAGATAGGTGTGCTCATAGCCTTGAATGATTCGGCCCCGAAAGAGGAGCTCCTGTAGTCCTGTATCGATATTTTGGGCTAGGGAGCGGGCTGGGCAACTATCGACGAGAATGTCCCCTTTGAGTAAGGCTTGTTTCATGGTCTTTCGGCTGATTTTTTCTTGGGCTAATAAATTATCTAAACGCATACTGTGCTTATCTTATCATAAGTCGCTTGCTTTGAAAAGGCTTGACGTGAAAAGAAAAGCGCAGTGAAAACATTTACACTTGCTTGAGTTATGTTATTTACTTGAAAATATGGTATAATCGTTCAGTTAGAAAATAAATTTTGAATATTATAGAGGAAATCATGACAAAACTTAGAGAAGATATCCGTAACATTGCGATTATCGCCCACGTTGACCACGGTAAAACAACCCTCGTTGACGAATTATTGAAACAATCAGAAACGCTTGATGCACGTACTGAATTGGCAGAGCGTGCTATGGACTCAAACGATATCGAAAAAGAGCGTGGAATTACCATCCTTGCTAAAAATACAGCCGTTGCCTACAACGGAACTCGTATCAATATCATGGACACACCAGGACACGCGGACTTCGGTGGAGAAGTTGAGCGTATCATGAAAATGGTTGACGGTGTTGTCTTGGTCGTAGATGCCTACGAAGGAACAATGCCACAAACTCGTTTCGTATTGAAAAAAGCTTTGGAACAAGACCTTGTCCCAATCGTGGTTGTTAACAAAATCGACAAACCATCAGCTCGTCCAGCAGAAGTAGTGGACGAAGTCTTGGAACTTTTCATCGAGCTTGGTGCAGATGATGACCAGCTTGACTTCCCAGTGGTGTATGCTTCAGCGATCAACGGAACTTCTTCATTGTCAGATGATCCAGCTGACCAAGAAGCGACTATGGCACCAATCTTTGACACCATTATCGACCATATCCCAGCTCCAGTAGATAACTCAGATGAGCCTTTGCAGTTCCAAGTATCACTTTTGGACTACAACGACTTTGTTGGACGTATCGGTATCGGTCGTGTCTTCCGTGGTACTGTTAAAGTTGGTGACCAAGTTACCCTTTCTAAACTTGACGGCACAACTAAAAACTTCCGTGTTACAAAACTCTTTGGTTTCTTTGGTTTGGAACGTCGTGAAATCCAAGAAGCCAAAGCAGGTGACTTGATTGCCGTTTCAGGTATGGAAGATATCTTTGTCGGTGAAACCATTACTCCGACAGATGCAGTAGAAGCTCTTCCAATCCTACACATCGATGAGCCAACGCTTCAAATGACTTTCTTGGTCAACAACTCACCATTTGCTGGTAAAGAAGGTAAATGGGTAACTTCTCGTAAGGTGGAAGAACGCTTGCAGGCAGAATTGCAAACAGACGTTTCCCTTCGTGTTGACCCAACTGATTCACCAGATAAATGGACAGTTTCAGGACGTGGAGAATTGCACTTGTCAATCCTTATCGAAACAATGCGTCGTGAGGGCTATGAACTTCAAGTATCTCGTCCAGAAGTTATCGTAAAAGAAATCGATGGTGTCAAATGTGAACCATTTGAACGTGTTCAAATAGACACTCCAGAAGAATACCAAGGGTCTGGTATCCAAAGTCTTTCTGAACGTAAGGGTGAAATGTTGGATATGATTTCAACTGGTAATGGTCAAACTCGTTTGGTCTTCCTTGTTCCAGCGCGTGGTTTGATTGGATACTCAACTGAGTTCTTGTCAATGACTCGTGGTTACGGTATCATGAACCATACCTTCGACCAATACTTGCCATTGATTCCAGGTGAAATTGGTGGTCGTCACCGTGGTGCCCTTGTTTCTATCGATGCTGGTAAGGCTACAACTTACTCAATCATGTCTATCGAAGAACGTGGTACGATCTTTGTCAACCCAGGTACTGAGGTTTATGAAGGAATGATCATCGGTGAAAATTCTCGTGAAAACGACTTGACAGTTAACATCACTAAGGCGAAACAAATGACTAACGTTCGTTCAGCTACTAAGGACCAAACAGCTGTTATCAAGACACCTCGTATCTTGACACTTGAAGAGTCTCTTGAGTTCTTGAACGACGACGAGTACATGGAAGTAACGCCTGAGTCTATCCGTTTGCGTAAACAAATCCTTAATAAGGCAGAGCGTGAGAAAGCTAACAAGAAGAAAAAATCAGCTGAATAAGAGCTAGAAAGAGATAAAGATGGTTTATTTAATCATAGGACTCCTCTTATTACTACTCTATGTATTTGCGACACCAGAAAGCATTAAAGGGACAGTCAATATCGTCCTTGTCGTCTTTGCTTTCGTAGCACTCTTGATTTTGCTGATGTTGTCAGTTTTGCAAATCTTTCAGCTACCGACAGAATTCTTTATCGCAATCGCCATGCTCTTCCTAGCATACTTTAGCTTGCGAGATATTACCCTCATGTCGGTCAGTAAAAGTAAAAGAAGATAAAAAAGAGAGTTTTGACTCTCTTTTTGCTTGTTAGAATGCTGAATCTGAGCATTTTCGTTTAGAATTATTTCCATAAAAATGGTAAAATAGTAAGAGTAGAAATGGAGTTCGAGACATGAAAGTAATAGATCAATTTAAAAATAAGAAAGTCCTTGTTTTAGGTTTGGCCAAGTCTGGGGAATCTGCAGCTCGTTTGTTGGACAAGCTAGGTGCCATTGTGACAGTAAATGATGGCAAACCTTTTGAGGACAATCCAGCTGCCCAAAGTTTGTTGGAAGAAGGAATCAAGGTCATTACAGGTGGCCATCCTTTGGAACTCTTGGATGAAGAGTTTGCCCTTATGGTGAAAAATCCAGGCATCCCATACAGCAATCCCATGATTGAAAAGGCTTTGGCCAAGGGAATTCCAGTCTTGACCGAGGTAGAATTAGCTTATTTGATTTCTGAAGCACCGATTGTTGGTATTACCGGTTCAAATGGTAAAACAACCACAACGACCATGATTGGGGAAGTTTTGACTGCTGCTGGGCAACATGGTCTCTTATCAGGAAATATCGGCTATCCTGCTAGTCAAGTGGCCCAAACTGCGTCAGACAAGGACACTCTTGTCATGGAACTTTCTTCTTTCCAACTGATGGGCGTTCAAGAATTCCATCCTGAGATTGCAGTTATTACCAACCTCATGCCAACTCATATCGATTATCATGGTTCTTTTGAGGAATATGTAGCAGCCAAGTGGAATATCCAGAACAAGATGACAGCGGCTGATTTCCTTGTCTTGAACTTTAACCAAGACTTGGCAAAAGAATTGGCAAGAAAAACACAAGCTACAGTTGTACCATTTTCAACACTTGAAAAGGTTGATGGAGCTTATCTGGAAGATGGTCAACTCTACTTCCGTGGGGAAGTTGTCATGGCAGCGAATGAAATCGGAGTTCCAGGTAGCCACAATGTGGAAAATGCCCTTGCGACGATTGCTGTAGCCAAGCTTCGTGGTTTGGATAACCAAACCATCAAAGAAACTCTTTCAGCCTTTGGAGGTGTCAAACACCGTCTCCAATTTGTGGATGAAATCAAGGGTGTCAAATTCTATAATGATAGCAAGTCAACCAATATCTTGGCTACTCAAAAAGCCTTGTCAGGATTTGACAACAGCAAGGTCATTTTGATTGCAGGTGGTTTGGACCGTGGCAATGAGTTTGACGAATTGGTGCCAGACATTACTGGACTCAAGAAGATGGTCATCCTAGGTCAGTCTGCAGAACGTGTCAAACGGGCAGCAGACAAGGCTGGTGTGGCATGTGTGGATGCGACTGATATTGCTGATGCGACCCGCAAATCCTATGAACTTGCGACTCAAGGAGACGTGGTTCTTCTCAGTCCTGCCAATGCTAGCTGGGATATGTATGCTAACTTTGAAGTACGTGGCGACCTCTTTATCGACACAGTAGCGGAGTTAAAGGAATAATATGAAAAAAATTGTCTTTACAGGTGGGGGGACGGTTGGACACGTGACCCTCAACCTTTTGTTAATGCCCAAGTTTATCGAAGATGGCTGGGAAGTCCACTATATCGGAGATAAACGTGGTATCGAACACCAAGAAATCCTCAAGTCAGGTTTGGATGTTACCTTCCATTCCATTGCGACTGGAAAATTGCGTCGTTATTTCTCTTGGCAAAATATGCTGGACGTCTTCAAAGTTGGCTGGGGAATTGTCCAGTCGCTCTTTATCATGTTGCGACTTCGTCCACAAGCACTTTTTTCAAAGGGAGGCTTTGTCTCTGTGCCACCTGTTATCGCAGCCCGTGTTTCAGGAGTGCCTGTCTTTATTCACGAATCTGACCTGTCTATGGGCTTGGCCAATAAAATTGCTTATAAATTTGCGACTAAGATGTATTCAACCTTTGAGCAAGCTTCGAGTTTGGCTAAGGTTGAGCATGTGGGAGCAGTGACAAAGGTTTCAGACCAAAAAAATCCAGAACCGGATGAATTGGTGGATATTCAAACCCACTTTAATCCTAAATTGCCAACTGTATTGTTTGTCGGTGGTTCTGCAGGTGCTCGTGTCTTTAACCAATTGGTGACAGACCATAAGAAAGAACTGACAGAGCGCTACAATATTATCAATCTAACTGGAGATTCTAGCCTAAATGAGTTGAGCCAAAATCTCTTTCGTATGGACTATGTGACCAGTCTCTATCAACCCTTGATGGAATTGGCTGATATTGTTGTGACACGTGGTGGTGCCAATACGATTTTTGAGCTCTTGGCCATGGCAAAATTGCATGTTATTGTGCCACTTGGTCGTGAAGCTAGTCGTGGAGACCAGATTGAAAATGCAGCTTACTTTGTAAAAAAAGGCTATGCAGAAGAGCTTCAAGAAAGCGATTTGACCTTGGACAGTATAGAAGAGAAGCTTTCTCACTTACTAAGTCACAAGGAAGATTACCAAGCTAAGATGAGGGCTTCAAAGGAATTGAAATCTCTAGCAGATTTTTATCAATTGTTGAAAAAAGATTTATCATAAGGAAAGTAAATGTCAAAAGATAAGAAAAATGAGGGCAAAGAAATCCTCGAAGAATTTAAAGAGTTATCAGAATGGCAGAAACGAAACCAGGAATATCTAAAAAAGAAGGCTGAAGAAGAGGTAGCCCTAGCTGAGGAGAAGGAAAAGGAAAGACAAGCACGAATGGCTTCAAAATCTGAAAAGTCAGATGCAACCGAGGACCAAGAGAGTGAATCTGATCCAAAAGACCCAAAATCAGCTAAGGAAGATGCTGAAGAAAAAGTAGAAGAGTCAGAAGACGTCAAAAAAGAAGTAGTCAAAGAAGAATCAAAGTCTAAAAAGACAGAGAAAGAGGATAAACGGGATAAAAATGCAGAGAAAAAGCCTGTTAAGGAAAAACCGGTCAAACCGAAAATTCCAGGAGTTCATATCTGGCGGGCTATCTCGATTTTGTTTCTCAGTCTGATTTTATTGGTTGTCTCTGCTTATTTGCTCAGTCCTTATGCGACCATGAAGGATATTCGTGTTGAGGGAACAGTGCAAACTACAGCTGATGATATTCGACAGGCTTCAGGTATTCAGGATTCGGATTATACGATTAACCTTCTGCTAGATAAGGAAAAATATGAAGAGCAGATTAAGTCTAACTATTGGGTTGAATCAGCTCAGCTTGTCTATCAATTTCCAACCAAGTTTACTATCAAGGTCAAGGAATATGATATTGTGGCCTACTATGTTTCTGGAGAAAGCCATTATCCAATCCTTTCAAGCGGTCAGCTTGAGACCAGTTCGGTAAGTTTGGTGAGTCTGCCAGAAACTTATATATCAGTTCTCTTTAATGACAGCGAACAAATCAAGACCTTTACCTCAGAACTTGCTCAAATTAGTCCAGAACTCAAGGCGGCTATCCAAAAGGTGGAACTAGCCCCAAGCAAGGTCACATCAGATTTAATTCGATTGACTATGAATGATTCGGACGAGGTCTTGGTTCCTCTATCTGAAATGAGTAAGAAACTGCCATATTACAGTAAGATTAAGCCACAATTGTCAGAACCGAGTGTTATTGACATGGAAGCTGGAATTTACAGTTACACTGTGGCGGATAAATTAATTATGGAGGCTGAGGAAAAAGCCAAACAAGATGCTAAGGAAGCTGAGAAGAAACAAAAAGAGGAAGAGAAGAAAAGACTGGAAGAACAGCAGAATAAACTAGAAGAGGAAAGGAAAAAGCTGGAGGAAGAGGGCAATCAAAACCAAACGACCCGACGTTCATCGCGTCGCTAGGTTTACCTTTTCTTCTATAGCTCTTTAGTTGCCATGTTTTTACTTGACAAGTGTTAGTAGAAATAATAGAATAGTAAAAAACCTTTAAAGCAGTCCAGAGAGGCAGCTAAGGTTAGACGGTGAAAGGGTGGAGACTACCCATTTTTCGTGGAACCTTGCTGTTGGCAGGTTCCTTTTTTCGTGGCTTCTGTTGCCCAGACTCTCTCACTAGCAAAGGTAAAAGGAGAAACCTATGCGAGAACATCGTCCAGTTATTGCTCTTGATTTTCCTAGTTTTGAGGCGGTCAAGGAATTCTTAGCTCTTTTTCCAGCAGAAGAAAGCCTTTATCTTAAGGTAGGGATGGAGCTTTATTACGCAACGGGGCCTGAGATTGTGTCTTACTTGAAAGGCCTGGGGCACAGTGTCTTTTTGGATCTCAAGTTGCATGACATTCCAAATACAGTCAAATCAGCTATGAAGGTCCTGTCTCAGCTTGGTGTGGATATGACAAATGTTCATGCGGCTGGCGGCGTAGAGATGATGAAGGCTGCGCGTGAAGGTCTTGGAAGTCAAGCCAAATTGATCGCTGTCACTCAGCTCACATCAACATCGGAATCCCAGATGCAGGAGTTTCAGAATATCCAAACCAGCCTGCAAGAGTCAGTGATTCATTATGCCAAGAAGACAGCTGAAGCTGGCTTGGATGGTGTCGTTTGCTCGGCTCAGGAAGTGCAAGTCATCAAACAGGCTACCAATCCAGATTTTATCTGTCTGACACCGGGTATTCGTCCGGCAGGTGCTGCAGTTGGAGATCAAAAACGAGTCATGACACCTGCTGATGCCTATCAAATCGGCAGTGACTATATTGTAGTGGGACGTCCCATTACACAAGCTGAGGATCCGGTTGCAGCTTATCATGCCATCAAGGATGAATGGACACAGGACTGGAATTAAAGAACTAGATTATAAAATAAAAGGAGAATACCATGACACTTGCTAAAGATATCGCTAGCCACCTCTTGAAAATCCAAGCCGTTTACCTCAAACCAGAGGAGCCTTTCACTTGGGCATCTGGTATCAAGTCACCGATTTACACTGATAATCGTGTGACACTAGCCTATCCAGAAACTCGTACCTTAATTGAAAATGGCTTTGTAGATGCTATCAAAGAAGCCTTTCCAGAGGTAGAAGTGATTGCAGGAACTGCAACAGCAGGGATTCCACACGGAGCTATTATTGCTGATAAGATGAACTTGCCATTTGCCTACATCCGTAGCAAACCAAAAGACCACGGAGCTGGTAACCAAATCGAAGGCCGCGTAGCTCAGGGGCAAAAGATGGTAGTGGTTGAAGACCTTATTTCAACAGGTGGTTCTGTTCTCGAGGCCGTGGCAGCAGCCAAGCGAGAAGGAGCAGATGTGCTTGGAGTTGTAGCGATTTTCAGCTACCAATTGCCAAAAGCAGACAAAAACTTTGCAGATGCTGGTGTTAAGCTGTTAACACTTTCTAACTACAGTGAACTCATTCACCTAGCTCAAGAAGAAGGTTACATCACACCAGAAGGGCTCGACCTTCTAAAAAGCTTTAAAGAAGACCAAGAAAATTGGCAAAATGCTTAAGACATAGAAAATCAGGTAGTCATAGTAGATACGTTCCTTAGAACACACATCGGACAAGCGGTGGATTTGATTCCTACTCCTTCGATCAGTTAAGATCAATAAACAATAGTTTTTCGCTCTTGTAAGTAGAACCGTATTAATCTCATAATGCCCATTTTCTAATCGCAGATTAATAGCTTCAGGCTTCTGTTCGATAGATTGACCAGCGGGTTTAAAATTGGCGCTAGCTTGTTTCTTAACAGATTTTCCTTTTCTAGGATACAGCAGATCCTGTTTGGTTAACCCCAATTTTTCATGATGAATCCAGTAGTAGATGGTAGAAATGCCCACGTTAACCCCCTTAGCCTTGACCATCATTTCAGGAGAAAACTTTTGGTTATGATAGTGGAGAATCTTTTCCTTTAGTTCCTTGGTCAAGATTGATTTCTTGACCGAGCGCTTGCAATTGTTTTCATAAGACTGTTGAGCGTAGTCGGCAGAGTAAATCTTTTTAAAGCGCCCCTTTCCAATACATTGTAGGACTGTCCCACGTTTGATTTCAGTATGGATGGTTTGAGGAGTTTTTCCAAGTAGAGAGGCAATTTCTCTATTTGCTTTCCATTCTTTTTCCATCTTTCGATTAAGCGACGGATATCGATTGTCAAATGTTTTGATTTTGTAGTATAATGATTTTGCATCTCTGTGCCTTTCTTGTGTTTGTGGTTGAACAACAAGTATAACACAGAGGTGTTTTCTTATACCTATAAGAGCTTTCAATTGGCAAGAGGAACCCTTTAAGCTGTTTTGTCAGCTAAACCAAGGCTAAGATTAAGCTTGGCTTGTCAGCCTAACAGCTTCAAGCCTCTTATCAAATGAAATCGAGGATTAGCTATAAGCTAGTTGGAACATCTAATTTTTAGGAGGGTTGGGTGTTTAACTTCATTATAGAACTTTCAGAACTTTCAAAAAATTATCAAATAGGTCTTTGTCTATTATTTCTCTTGATAAAAATAGATTAGTTTGATATACTGTAGTGTAAAGGAGGAAGTTCATCATGATTATTAAGCGAACAAATCCCCAAAAATCGTGGACTGGACAACAAAGAGAGATTGCACTTAAGATATTGCAGAATAAGATTTTAAAATCAAAAGGGAAAGGTTTTTCTGGGGAACTTGACATTCAAAATAATCTCTCACAACTGCCTAAGCGAGTCTGAATTTAGAGCAAGTATCTCGAATTTAGTTGTTACCGACAATCCTATTGAAGCGAAACTAGCACATTTTTTAGAAAATGATTCTTATTCTTTAGCGAATACAGAAGATAAAAAGCTGTTTTTAGCAATTGAACAAGATGAGGTAGTAGGGTATATTTTTTATAAAAAAGTATCTCTAGTAGCTACTGACTTCTACTCATATCTTAATACCAAAGATTTTAATTTATCTACTTTAGTAGCTACTGGCTTCTACTCGCATCTTAATATCAAAGATTTTAATTTATCTACTTTAGTAGCTTTTGAGGTCGAGTATCTATTTGTAAAAAGTAGTCAAAGGGGTAAGGGGATAGGTAAGAATCTCATATCAAAAGTTATAGAAGATTACAATTTAGAAACCAATGCATCAATTATAGAGTTGTGGTCTTTAAACCCTGCAGTAAATTTTTATAAGAAGTTTGCTTTTAAAGATGACTTAGATGATAAAAGTCAACCCACCTCTACCTATATGTACCTAGATGAGTAAATGTTAATTCTCTAATTCTCTAATTCTCTAATTATTCTAAGTATTTCTGATAAAATTGTATGTTCAATTAAATAAAGCAACTTTGTAGTAAAAAAGCTCTATAATATTTGTAGTGGGTAAATCCCCTATGGATATTATGGGGCCTATTTTGTTGTAGAAAAAAAGTCCCATAAGATCTATAATGAAAAGTGACCAAACAACTCATTAGAAAGATTCATATGGAACAATTACATTTTATCACAAAACTATTCGATATCAAATATCCAAATTATAGATACCATCAATAGGGATACCCACAAAGAAATCATCGCCAAATTGGATTATGATGCCCCACTTTGTCCTGATTGTGGAAGCCTAATGAAGAAATATGACTTTCAAAAAACGTCTAAGATTCCTTACCTCGAAACGACTGGTATGCCTACTAGAATTCTACTTAAAAAGCGCCGTTTTAAGTGCTATCAGTGCTCGAAAATAGCGGTCGCTGAGACTTCTCTCGTCAAGAAGAATCACCAAATCCCTCGTATTATCAACCAAAAAATTGCGCAAAAATTGATTGAAAAAACTTCTATGACCGATATTGCCCATCAGCTGGCCATTTCAACTTCAACTGTCATTCGTAAGCTCAATGACTTCCGTTTTAAGTATGATTTTTCTCGTCTTCCACAGACTATGTCCTGGGATGAGTATGCCTTCACTAAGGGAAAGATGAGTTTCATTGCTCAAGATTTTGATAACCTCAATATCATCACTGTCCTTGAAGGCAGAACACAGGCTATCATCCGAAATCACTTTCTGCGCTACGATAGAGCTGTCCGATGTTGCGTCAAAATCATTACTATGGATATGTTTAGTCCCTACTATGACTTAGCTAGACAACTTTTTCCGTGTGCTAAAATCGTTCTAGATCGTTTCCATATTGTACAACATCTAAGCCGTGCTATGAGTCGTGTGCGTGTCCAAATTATGAATCAGTTCGAACGAAAATCCCATGAATACAAGGCCATCAAGCGATACTGGAAACTCATCCAACAGGATAGTCGTAAACTGAGTGATAAAAGATTTTACCGCCCTACTTTTCGCATGCACTTAACCAATAAAGAGATTCTAGATAAACTATTAAGCTATTCAAAAGACTTGAAAGCCCACTATCAGCTCTATCAGCTCCTACTTTTTCACTTTCAGAATAAGGAACCAGATAAATTTTTCGGACTCATTGAGGACAATCTAAAGCAGGTTCATCCTCTTTTTCAGACTGTCTTTAAAACCTTCCTCAAGGATAAAGAGAAAATTGCCAACGCCCTTCAACTACCCTATTCCAACGCCAAACTGGAAGCCACCAATAATCTCATCAAACTTATCAAGCGCAATGCCTTTGGATTTCGGAACTTTGAAAACTTCAAAAAAAGGATTTTTATCTCTCTGAACATCAAAAAAGAAAGGACGAAATGTGTCCTTTCTCGAGCTTAGCTTTTCTTCAACCCACTACAGTTGACAAAGAGCCGGAGAAACTTGATATAATGCGTTTTATTATGGGAAGGTTTACTGAATTTTCTCCTTAAATTGAGTTGTTTGTTCAGCTTACTTGTTTTATATTGTGAACAATGGTAGAGAGGGTAGATAACGTAGATATTATGACATAAGAATAAATATTAGAACTAGGTAAATGTGTTACGAATATTAGAATCGGGAGTTTCTTCGATAAATTCAACGATATCATTTGGAAGACAATCTAAAATCCGACATAGCTTTTCTAAAGTTAGTAAAGTTATGTTTTTATTTTTCTTTAAGCTGTCAAGAGTTTTATTATCAACTCCGGATTTTAATAACTTGTATTGAGAAACTTCTTTTTTCTTCATTGTAGCCCAGAGTGGGTTAAAACTGATTATCGTCATCAACTCCTTTTATTTAATTATAAGAAAAAAGTATCTGACTTCATATTGTGTATATATCCACAATATGATAAAATAACTAGGAAAGGAGAGTTATAAATGAATAAGAGTGATATTATTTCTCAAGAGGAGAATGAGTTAGATTATTTTTTAGGAATTATTCCGGATGAATCTAAGTCAGATTTGTTTGATGAATGGACTATTTGGGAAGCTTATGTAAAAGGGCGGTTACCAAATAAACATTGGTCTGAAGTTTTTGATAATGGGGTATACCATTCACTTGATGTCATTACTGCAGAAGGCAAAAAATATGAATATTATCCTATCGTTAATCCGCAATCATACCAGACTGTTTTACAAGAGTATCTTTCGACAATAGAAGAGCCTAAACGTAGTAGAAACTTAATAGTTGAAGCTGCTATCTGGTCTAAAAGAGTAGAAGATCTGACTAAGTATTTTTATATAGTAGATGGAAAACATGTTTCTCTTATCAACCCGAAATTAAGTGTTTTGGGATGGATTTTCAGAATTTTAGGTTCATTGTTCTTAGTTGCCTATATAGATAGACTTGGTGAATTTTCTAGTTCTGGTTTAGGAATCTTAAGTAAACCTTTTGAATACTCCCTTTGGGTGGGAGCATGGGTTCTGCTATGGTCTCCAATTTATTTTGCTTATCAACGAGTGAAGCATGAAAAACCAATAGCAGATCAAGTAAAAAAACATAAGGATGAAGTTGCTCAAGCTATAAACTATTGTATGGAGAAATTGAATAGTATTCCATTTGTTTATGCAAGGCAACAAGCAGGGTTAGATATTCATTTTGATGCTTTTGCTTATATGGTTAATGTAATTGATCAAGGTAGAGCCTATGACCTAGGACAAGCGCAAAATATGTATGAAGACATGATGAGGACAGAGCAATTAAATTATCAGTTTCAAGAATTACAAAGAAAAGTTGATTACAATAACAAAATGACAACAATTAATACATTTACAAATTTAATGAAATAATAGATTAGGAGAAATAAGATGTTTGGAAAACCGAAATATGAAAGTGATATTGATAAAACAGTTAGAGATATGTGGTGGGGTTTTGCCATTTTTATAACTGTAATGTACTTTTTAGTCAAAGCAACTTACTATGTCGCATTGCCGTTTTATACTTTATTTACTCATTTGTTTGAAGAAAAAGTTCAACAGAAAGAATATCTAAACTGGATGAGATTTTTACCTTTGACTTGGTTTATGAGTGGAGAGACCAAAGAAATGAGACGAGCTGCTGTGAGCTGTACTATACTGCCGATTTCGCTACCTTTATTTTTAATTTTTAATTATCTATATAGTATTAAAGTAATCGGCGATAGCTTTTCCATTTTTATTTTGATTTTATTTACATGTAGCCTAGGAGGCATTATAGGTACTGTTAGAAATTATCGTTTTTCTAAAAAATATATTAGATAGTGTAAGTATGTAAAAATATAATCAGTGAAAAGTCAGGAAAATAAAGATGGATAGACAAAATACTAATGAAAAAAAGACTTTGAAAAAAGGTAGAAGAGGTTGGGTAATCTCAGCAGCAATTGTAGTGCTTTTAGGAATTTCAGCTGGAACAGTTGTGTTGCAAAATCAATCGAGTCAAAATCAAGGACAATGTGAAAGTGTTACCGTTTCAGACTCTTCTTCAAAAGAAAAAGAATACACAACAACTGATACTATTAAAGAAACAGAGAAGAGTTTTCTACCTAAAGTAGATGCCAAAGAGGAATTGGCTAAAGCATTTGTAGCTACTAAAAAAGTTGGTTCTGAAGATTCGATTAAATCTCTCGATAAATCATATGAGAAATTATCAGAAATAACGAAGGTAGAGGAAAAGCTTAAGTCACAGGTAAGAACTGAGGGTGAAGACGCAGTTGAGCAAGTTTCTAGATTAGAAGTAGCTAATAAAGATAATAAAATATTGGAAAAATCTGGTAACTTAACTGAAAAAGTTGAAGTAAACATCAACCCATCATTTGAAGTTAAAGATGATAAAGGCATCCCAGCAGTTCAACCTCAACTTCAAGAATTGGTAGTTAGCGAAAAAGGAACTCCTGAAGTTCAAGAAAAATTACCTGAAGCTAAACCAGAAAAAGATAAGGTCTTAGATAAAAAGGAAGAGAAAAAAGAAGTTGAGGTTAAACCAGCAACTCCTACTGTTACAGAAAATAAAGATCAAACAACTGGTAAACCAACTAAAGAAGAAAAAACTTTAGACGAGAAAAAAGATAAGGTTGAAAACAATCAAGCAAACTTGCCTGGAGACAAAGGACAAGTTGAAACTGGTAAAACTACTACTGTAGTTGGAGAAACAACTAAAGAAGAAGTTGTTAAACCTGCTGTTCCGGGTAAACCAGAAGTTCCAGCTAAACCAGCAGAAAATGGTAAGCCTGCTGTTGAAGCCCAACCTGCTGTTCCATCTCAGCCTGAAGTTAAGAAAACAATTACTACTCGAACTGAAGTAGAAACTTCTGTTATTGAACCTGGGGTACAGCATGTCCCAGATGCAAACCTTAATGTCGGGGAAACTAAAGTTGTTCAAGAAGGTGTTGCAGGTAAAACAGAAACAACTTATACAATTACCATTGAAAATGGTGTAGAAGTCAGCCGTACAGCAACAGGAACTCAAACAACTCCTGCAGTTGATAAAGTTATCCATGTTGGTACCAAAACTTCTAAGGAAGTGGTTCGTACTACAAAAGAAGAAATGGTTCGTACTCCTATTCTTCCAGGTACAGAATACGTTCCAGATGAAAACTTAGATGCTGGAGTAGAAAAAGAAGTTGAATCCGGCAAAAACGGTGAGAAACTAGAAGTCTACACTGTAACACTTGAAGATGGTGTGGAAACTGGTCGAACTCTTGTTTCTTCTACTCAAAAAGAAGCTAAAAACAGAGTTGTCCATGTTGGAACAAAAGTTGCTAAGAAAAACATTGAAACTGTAACTCGTGAAACTCATAAAGTAGAACATAAAGTTACTAGCAACACAAATCCAGACCTTCCTAAAGGTGAGAAAAAAGTCATTCAAGCCGGTAAGGATGGTTCTTATGAACTTGTAACTACTGTTGTCACTACTCCAGATGGTACGGAAGTTTCTCGTGATGAAAAACGAGAAAATGAAGTTCCAGCAGTTGATGAAATTGTAGAAATTGGAACTGGTGAAAACTTGGAAACAAGTCGCACTTCTCGAACAGTTGAAGTAAATTACGAAACTGAAGAAGTTAAAGATGAGACATTAAATGAAGGAAAACGTGTAGTAGAAACTAAGGGTCAAAAAGGTTCTTATACTGAAACTACAATTGTTTACGGAAATGGTCGTTCATCTGTGGTTAAAAGTGATGAAGTAAAACCGGTTAAAGAGGTTGTTCGAGTTGGAACTCATAAAGTTTTAACAGAAAATAAAACTCGAGTTGAGCGCAAAGCTGGAGAAAACTTCAATACTCTTGAAGTTAAAAGCGATAAACTTTTCAACGATCAACGAGTTGTTAAAACTAAAGGTAAAAACGGTGAAATCATCGAAAACTACAAAGACTACTATGAAGATGGCAAACTTGTTAAGAGTGAGCTAATCAATACTGAAACTGTTCCAGCAGTGGATGAAGTAGTCGAAGTTGGAACTAAAGAACGTTACACTTATGCTAATGAAGACAAAGTTATTACTGCTGAAGGTGAAAAACGAGTTGCTGATCCTGAACTTTTTGAAGGTGATGAGCGAGTTGAAGATGCGGTAAATGGTAAGGAAACTTATAAAGTTAAGTACATCAATGATGAAAATCAAAACCGTACGGAAGTAAGTCGTGAACTGATTAACACTGTTCCAGCAAAACAAAAAGTTGTTCATTATGGAACTAAGAAATTGATGTCTGAAGTTACTGAAGAAGAAACTGAAACAATTTCTCATGGTTCTCGTACTGAAAATGATTCTATCCTTTTCGAAGGTGAAACTCGTACTGAAAATGGTCGTGACGGATTCAAGCGTTACCGCAAAATTATTTCAGTAAACAATAAAACTGGTGAACGAACTGTTAAAAGTCGTGAGCTAGTTGAAACTAAGGATGCAGTTGACACAATTACCTATAATGGTACTAAGAAAAAACGTATCGCTGATCCAACAGATGTTGTAGTTCCAACAACTGATGATAACTATGACATTGATGGTACATGGAAAGACATTAAGAGTCTAGGTGAAAACGGTTTGGATCCAAACAATGAAGATCACCGTAGCGCTAAGTATCTACATGACAATCTTTCTCAAGCTGATAAAGACCGTGTAGCTGTTGATGAAACAGATGACGGAGATGAACTTCCTCGAGACATGGGACTTATCTCAGTTTGGAAAGTATCACGCCTTTCTCAAGCAGAACTTGATAAGCTTGAACAAATTGTAGATAATCGTAAACTTAATGAACACTTCATGGAGCTTCTTAATGAAGAACGCACTCGTAAAGGTTTGACTCCTGCAACCATCGCAGCAGATGATAGCGAACTAACTCGAGTTGCCAATATTCGTGCTAATGAAATGGCAGATCACGGTTCATTGCGTTACCAAGGTAAGGAGGAAGGTAAGCATAAACGGCCTGATGGTTCTCGTTGGTCAACTGCTTATGATCCAGAATTCTACAAACAAACAAATGCAATGACTGAAAATACAGCAGAAACAACAACTGTTTGGGATATTGTAAGTCTTACAAATGAAAAAGCGTTAGCTCACTACTTCTATACTGTATGGAAACACTCTAAAGGTCACTATGCAGCTATGATGATGGGAGATGGTTATAGCCCAGCAAACAAGAATGTACAATTCCGTGTTGCTCTTGGGTTCGCAAATCATTCATTGACTTCTGATAATCCAACAAACGTTGTTGCAATAATGGAGATTGCATCTATGATGGACTAGATAAAAAACGAACAAGATAAGATTCTGATTATCAGAATTCTAGTCTTGTCCGTTTTTCTTTTTAAAACTTAGTCGACTTTTCCACCTTCAACAACTAGGTCATCTGCTTTAGCAGCGTCACCGTAGGTTGGGTGAAGTGTTTTTTCATAGGCCTTATGGAAGAAGTTTTCTTTGCCTAATTTTTCAATATCTTTATTGATGAAGTCTAGCAATTCTTGGTTTCCTTTTTGAACTGCTGCTGCGATGGTATCTGGATCACCGAGGGAAGTAATACCGACTTCAAATCCTTTATTTTCAAGCGCCCAAGCTAGGACTTCAGTATTGTCAGTAGAGAAGGCATCTCCACGTCCGTCAAGAAGGGCTTGGTAAGAGTCACTGTATTGATCGTATTTTTGGAGCTTGATTTCTGGATGATTCTTTTCAAAATAAGTCTCAGCAGTCGTTCCTTTTGTAACAATCAAGGTTTTACCTTCTAATTGTTTGACATCTGTAATGAGACCAGTCTTAGGCGATACGACACCAAGTGAAACTTTCATGTAAGGAAGGGCAAAATCAACTTGTTTCTTGCGTTCGTCAGTTACCGTAAAGTTGGCAAGAGTAATATCTACCTTGTTTGAAATCAAGTATTCAGCACGGTTAGCAGCATCGACGGAAACGTATTTAACCTTGACACCAAGGTCTTGTGCCAGTTGGTTCCCAAGCTCAATATCGTAACCTTGGTAAGAACCATCATTGTCAACGTAACCAAACGGTTTCTTGTCTCCAAATACGGCGATTCGTAGCTCACCGCTTTTTTTGATTTCATCGATTGTGCGAGCCTTGGCAGTGGTTTTACCAGACGATGAACCTGCGTTTCCACCTGAGCTACAAGCTGTGACAAAGATAAGGGCAAAGGCAAGTGCTAAAACAGTTAAGAGTGGTTTGAGTAGTTTCATAAAAATCTCCTTTATAGATATGAGCCAAATTGGCTAAAGTCAAAGACATTTAAAAATTCCTGGGCTCGTTTGGTTTGAGGATTGGTAAAGAAGGCTTGAGCCGTTCCTTCTTCAGCGATTTTCCCTTGGTCGAGGAAGATAATCCGATCGGCAATGGCTTGGGCAAACTGCATTTCGTGAGTTACTAAAATCATGGTGCGCCCTTCTTGGGCCAAATCATTGATCAGTTCCAGAACTTCACGCACCATTTCTGGGTCCAGTGAAGCCGTCACTTCGTCAAAGAGGATAATTTCTGGATGCATGAGTAGGGCACGGACAATTGCAACCCGTTGCTTCTGTCCACCAGACAATTGACGAGCAAAGCTATGTTGTTTATCTAGCAAACCGACACGTTCAAGTAGTTGCAAAGCTTCTTCCGTTACTTCCTTCTTGTCTCTTCCCTGAGCCTTGATAGGACCTAGGATGAGGTTCTGTAGGACATCCAGATGGGGAAAGAGTTCATAGCTTTGAAAGACCATGCCAATCTTTTGGCGAACTAGGTGAAAGTCTTTTTTATTTTCAACGATAGACTGACCATCCAGCAGGATATCTCCTCCTTGAATACTTTCTAAGCCATTGAGGCAACGAAGCAGGGTACTTTTCCCACAACCAGAAGGTCCTAGAATGACGACAACTTCCCCTTTTTTGATTTCTAGAGAAAGTCCTTGGAGGATGGGATTGTCTCCGAAGGATTTTTTTAGTTCCTTGATTTCTAAGATAGTTTCAGACATTTAGTTCCTCCAATGTTTTTCTAAGTGAGTGGATAGTTTGGAAATAGGAAAGCAAACTGCGAAATATAAGACCAGAATGGTTCCATAAATCCAGAAGGAAGCGGTTGGGATGGTCAGGCGATTGCTATCAATGATTTGTTGTCCAACCTTGGTAACCTCAACAACCCCAATCAAAACAACCAAGGAAGTGGTTTTGATCATCCGAGTGACAAGATTGATGGCTTGTGGAAGTAATCTTCTCAAAACCTGTGGGATGATGATGTGGTAGTAAAGTTGAACATTGGTCAAACCTAGCGCCTGTCCACTTTCAAACTGATGCTTAGGGAGGGAAGTGATGGCTCCACGGACCAAGTCCCCCATTTCAGCTGTTCCCCAGAGGGTAAAAACGATAATAGCTGAAGTCTCACCTGAGATATTGATATTAAAGTTTCGAGCCAAGCCGAAATAAACGATGAAGAGCAGCACTAGTTGGGGCATAATACGGATAAATTCCAGATACAATCGTGTTAAAAATCGTATGATTCTAGAATGGGAGGTCATGATGATTCCCATGACTGTTCCGAACATCATGGATAAGAGGACAGACAGGAAAGAAATGCCAATTGTGACACCTAATCCCTGTAAGATTCTCAGGAGATTATTTCCCTGGAAGAGTACTTGGATTCCCGAATCCTGCATGGCGGAGCCTCCTTTCTATCCAACTAAAGAGCAGAGAGATGGGTAGCAACATGATAAGATAAGCAACTACCAACATAGCTAGCGCAATGTCTGTCTCATAATATAGTCCAATCAAGTCCTTGGCAACGTACATGAGGTCGGCCAAAGCTACTGCTGAGAAAACAGAGGTTTCCTTGATGAGGAAAATGACATTGGCACTAAAGGAGGGGAGTGCCACAGCTGTTGCTTGCGGAAGAACCACATAGCGAAAGACCTGTACAGGCGTCAGACCGATTGCTAATCCAATCTCCTGCTGGGTTTGACTGACGGCTTCCAGCCCACTTCGGAAAGATTCTGCCATATAGGAGCCTCCTAAAAAGACCAGTCCCAGAGTAGCACAGACTTCTGAAGATAGGACAATCCCTATTCGGGGAAGTCCGAAGTAGAGAAAGAAGAGTTGAATCAAAAGGGGCGTGTTGCGTGACAATTCAATGTAGGCTGTCGCTATTTGCGCCAAAACAGGAATTCGATAATGTCGGATGATACTAACGATTAAACCGAGCAGAAAGGATCCCAGAATTCCCCAAACTGCAATATGCAAGGTTAGAAAGAATGCCTTTTGATATAGTGGTAGATATTGTTCAACAATGGACCAATCCAAAAATAGAACCTCCCATCTAGAAATAATATAGTTATTGTAGCACTTAAAAGTTCCTTTGGATAATATGTATTTTTTATTGCCGTTATAAGGATTTTTTATCATAGACAGAATCTTTCTGAAATTTCCAAACAAAATATTTGAAAAGTTTTGAAAAAAGAGTTAAGATATTTTTGTAATATACAAAGTAAACGCTTACTTATTAAGGAGGGCATTTTATGTCATACAAAACAAGCAATGCAGAAGGTTATGTAGATTTCATCAATACCTATGATTTGGAGCCAATGGCGCAACAAGTTATCCCTAAAGCAGCATTTGGCTATATCGCTAGTGGGGCGGAAGATACTTTCACTCTGCGTGAGAATATTCGTGCCTTTAACCACAAACTCATCGTTCCGCATACGCTTTGCAATGTAGAAAATCCAAGTACAGAGATTGAATTTGCAGGTGAAAAATTGTCTTCACCAATCATTATGGCGCCTGTTGCGGCCCATAAATTAGCAAACGAACAGGGTGAAGTAGCTACTGCGCGTGGTGTGCATGAGTTCGGTTCTCTTTATACAACTAGCTCTTACTCTACTGTAGACCTTCCTGAAATTACGGAAGCCCTTCAAGGGACACCTCACTGGTTCCAATTTTACTTTAGTAAGGATGACGGTATTAACCGCCACATCATGGACCGTGTGAAGGCTGAAGGTTATAAAGCGATTGTCTTGACAGCAGATGCGACTGTAGGAGGCAATCGTGAGGTGGACAAGCGCAATGGTTTTGTCTTCCCAGTTGGCATGCCGATTGTTGAAGAATATCTACCAGAAGGTGCTGGTAAATCAATGGACTTTGTTTACAAATCAGCTAAACAACGTTTGTCTCCACGTGATGTAGAATTTATCGCTGAATACTCTGGACTTCCTGTTTATGTCAAGGGACCACAATGCCGTGAGGACGTTGAACGTTCGCTTGCTGCAGGTGCCTCTGGTATCTGGGTAACCAACCACGGTGGTCGCCAAATTGACGGTGGACCAGCTGCTTTTGACTCACTTCAAGAAGTAGCAGAAGCAGTTGACAAACGCGTACCAATTGTCTTTGACTCAGGTATTCGTCGTGGTCAACACGTCTTTAAAGCCTTGGCTTCAGGAGCAGACTTGGTAGCTATTGGTCGCCCGGTTATCTATGGCTTGGCTCTCGGCGGTAGTGTTGGTGTGCGTCAAGTCTTTGAACACTTGAATGCAGAATTGAAGACAGTCATGCAGTTATCTGGAACTCAGACTATTGAAGATGTTAAACATTTCAAACTTCGTCACAACCCATACAACCCAACCTTCCCAGTTGACCCACGTGACTTAAAATTGTATTGATAAAAGAGATTGCCTCCACTGAATGTGGAGGTTTTTCTTAGTGTATAGGAAGAATAAATCACCATTGAAAACTATATAAATATATTTTTCAGTCAAATATCTTGCTAGGGCTTTCATTTTTTGCTATACTGGTGCAGTAATTAAATAATAAAGACATTTGGGGTGCTTTAGGCTGAGATGATACCCATTGAACCTGATACAGTTAAGACTGGCGAAGGGAAATGTGAAACGTTTTTTCGTATGGCGAAATGAACAATCTAATCTTGTAAGTCAACTCTAATTCTTGATTGTAATTGGAGTTTTTTTATTTATATAAACTGGATGAAGGTGATACAAAGCATTTAGGTAGCTCTTCTTGAACGCCCTTGATTTTCTTTAAAAAGGTCAAGTAAAACTAGGATTTTCTTGATGTTTTGTTGATTACGAACGAGTAAAGAGAGGAAAAATAAATATGGAAACACAAGACTATGCATTTGAGACAGGTTTGACTGTTGGAGAATTATTAAAAAGCAGTCAAGATGATTGGCAGGCTGCAATCAATCATCGTTTTGTTAAGGAACTTTTTGCGGGGACAATTGAGAATAAGGTCTTAAGAGACTACCTAATTCAAGATTATCACTTCTTTGATGCCTTCTTATCCATGCTGGGTGCTTGCGTAGCCCACGCAGACCAGCTTGAATCCAAGCTTCGTTTTGCCAAGCAACTAGGCTTTCTTGAAGCAGACGAAGATGGTTATTTCCAAAAGGCTTTCAAGGAGTTAAAAGTATCTGAGAATGACTATCTGGAAGCGACCTTGCACCCTGTAACAAAAGCCTTTCAGGATCTTATGTATTCGGCAGTGGCTTCATCAGACTATGCTCATCTTTTGGTCATGCTGGTCATTGCAGAAGGTCTCTATTTAGACTGGGGTTCTAAAGATTTGGCTCTACCTGAAGCCTATATTCATTCGGAATGGATCAATCTCCACAGAGGTCCTTTCTTTGCAGAGTGGGTTCAATTTCTGGTTGACGAACTCAATCGTGTCGGGAAAAGTCGAGAAGATTTGACAGAACTTCAGCAACGCTGGAACCAAGCAGTCGCTTTAGAATTAGCTTTTTTTGATATTGGTTATGATGCCTAGAGAAGGCTCGTTATATTTACAAATTTGATGAGGTAAATCATTCAATGTAAATAAAAAAATTTCTTAACGAAAGATAGAGATAAATCGAAATCAGTAGATCGTATAAAGTGAAAAGAAAGGATTTCAATATGACAAGTTTAAAATTATTAAAAGAAAAAGCACCTTTGGTCATTTGCATCACCAATGATGTAGTAAAAAATTTCACAGCAAATGGATTAGTAGCACTGGGTGCATCACCAGCTATGAGTGAGTTTCCTGCAGATTTAGAGGATTTGTTAAAGTATGCTGGTGGTTTATTAATAAACATAGGAACATTGACAGATGAAAATTGGAAATTATATCAAGCTGCTTTGAAAATTGCAGAGAAATATAATGTCCCAGCAGTTTTAGATCCTGTAGCCTGCGGAGCAGGAGAATATAGAAAAAAAGTAGCAGATGATCTAATCAACAATTATAAACTAGCAGCGATTAGAGGAAATGCTGGCGAGATTGCCTCTTTAGTAGGAATAAATGTGGCATCTAAAGGAGTAGATAGTGCGGGCGTAGATAATATTGATGAAATTGCTCTAGCAGCAAATAAGAAGTTCAATATTCCAATAGTAGTAACTGGTGAAGTGGATGCTATTGCGGTAAATGGAGAAGTGGTGACGATTCATAATGGTAGTGCCATGATGCCAAAAGTTATTGGGACAGGATGCTTATTAGGCGCTGTAGTAGCAAGCTTTATCGGACTTGAAAAAGGTCAAGAATTGAAATCATTAGAAACAGCAATGTTGGTTTACAATATAGCTGGAGAAATGGCAGAAAAACGTCCAAATGGGCATTTTCCTGGAACATTTAAAGTTGAATTTATAAATGCCTTATACGAGATTACAGATGAAGATGTAAAGAAATTCAAAAGAGTGAAGTAAGATGTTTCAAAAAGAATTACTAAAACTATATTTTATTTGTGGAACGACCACTTGCCAAGGAAAAGATCTTTATAAGGTCGTTGAGGAAGCCTTAAAAGGTGGTATAACCTTATTTCAATTCCGTGAAAAAGGTGAGGGAGCCCTGGAAGGTAAAGAAAAAGTCGAATTAGCAATAAAACTACAGGATCTTTGTAAAAAATACAATGTTCCGTTTATTGTTAATGATGATATTGAGTTAGCATTAGAAATAGACGCTGATGGCGTACATGTAGGGCAGGATGACCTTGGAGTTGATGAAATTAGAAAATTGATGCCAGATAAAATAATTGGTCTTTCTATAAAAAACGAGGACGAATTTCAACAATCAAAAGTTGAATATGTAGATTATGTTGGTGTTGGTCCTGTATTTGATACCCAGTCAAAGGACGATGCTGGTGGTGCTATAGGTTATGAAGGTCTTAAATTGATGAGAAAACTATTGCCACAACTGCCCTTAGTTGCAATTGGTGGGATACAGACGAAACATATTAAAGACATTATGAAGACCAATGTTGACGGCGTTTCAATAATTTCAGCAATATCATATGCAAAAAATATAGAAAAAACTGTTCGAGAAATGAGTGAACAATAGGTATGGATCTAACCAAAGAAAGATCTGCTGTCTTTGTGAGTGCAAGTCTGTATTTCCCAGTTCAATTTCTTGAACTAGAATAAATCGTTTGTTATAATATTTATATAATTAAATAATAAAGACATTTGGGGTGCTTTAGGCTGAGATGATACCCATTGAACCTGATACAGTTAAGACTGGCGAAGGGAAATGTGAAATGGTTTTGTATTTATAGAAACTAACCATCTAATCTTGTAAGCTGAACTCTAATTCCTATCTGTAATTAGAGTTTTTTCTTTTACGAAACTGGATGAAGATGATACAAAGCATTTAGGTAGCTCACCTTGAATACCCCACTTTTCTTTAAAAAAAGGAGTTTTTTATGTTGAAAAAATGGCAATTAAAAGATGTTATCTTACTTGCTTTCTTGTCTATCTTTTTTGGTGGCGTTTTTGTAGGATCTGGCTACCTGTTTGATATCCTCACTCTGATTTTAGCACCTCTTGGTTTACAGGCCTTTGCCAATGAAATCCTCTTTGGTCTCTGGTGTATGGCTGCGCCTATTGCTGCAATCTTTGTTCCAAGAGTGGGAAGCGCAACGATTGGTGAAGTGCTAGCTGCGCTTGCTGAAGTCCTTTATGGTAGCCAATTCGGTCTAGGTGCCCTTTTGTCTGGCTTGGTTCAAGGTTTGGGAAGTGAACTTGGTTTTATCGTAACCAAGAATCGCTATGAAAGTTGGCTCTCTCTAACTGCTAATAGTATTGGGATTACGCTTGTTAGCTTTGTCTATGAATACATTAAGTTAGGTTACTACGCCTTTTCACTTCCTTTTGTTCTTTCCTTGCTTGTAGTACGTTTTATTTCCGTCTTTTTCTTCTGTACTATCTTGGTTCGTGCCATTGTCAAACTTTATCATCAGTTTGTAGCTGGGGGCAAGGCATAGATGGGGCTGGAACTACGAGCGATTCAGTCCCCAATCTTCTCTGAGCCGCTTGATTTTACTTTTCATGCGCAAGCCTTTACCTTGTTAGTTGGGAGCAGTGGTTCAGGAAAATCCAGTCTCTTTCAAATGATTGCCCAAGTCAGTTCTCTTCCCTATAGGGGTCAAGTCCTGATAAATGGGAGCGAGGTCAGTCAGCTTTCTATCATCGAACGTGTCCAGACGGTTGGTATTCTTCTTCAAAATCCCAATCATCAATTTACCATGGAGAACTTGTTTGAGGAGCTGATTTTTACCTTGGAAAATATTGGGCATCCCGTTCAGGAAATTGATTCTAAAATAGCAGAGGTTGTCCAGCAATGTCGCTGCAAGGCGATTTTGCACCGTCCAATTCATCACTTATCAGGTGGGGAAAAGCAAAAGGCTGCACTGGCTGTTCTCTTTGCTATGAATCCTAGGGTCTATCTCTTGGATGAGCCCTTCGCTTCCATTGACCGCAAGAGCAGAATCGAGATATTGGAGATTCTAAAAGAGTTAGCCTCTAATGGGAAGGCAGTCATCCTGTGCGACCATGATTTATCTGATTATGAAGCCTATATCGACCATATGGTGGAGCTAAGAGATGGACAACTAAGGGAAGTGTTTCAAATCCCTACCTCTGAGATGACACAGGTTGCTTCAAAGGAGGTTGCTTCTAGCCCGGAACTGTTCCATATGGATCGAACGTCTTGTGAGCTGGATAAGCGTTCCCTCTTTTCGATTGTGAATTTTACATTTTACCAGGGAATTTCCTGTATCTTGGGTGACAATGGTGTCGGGAAATCAACCCTCTTTCGGTCTATTCTTCAATTTCAAAAGTATAAGGGGCGCATTACCTGGAAGGGGACAGTCCTGAAAAAGAAAAAGAGTTTGTATCGTGACCTGACGGGTGTTGTTCAGGAAGCTGAGAAACAGTTTATCAGAGTCAGTCTGCGAGAGGAGCTTCAATTAGATGGACCTGATTCTGAAAGAAATCAGCGAATTTTCCAAGCTTTACAATATTTTGATCTGGAGCAGGCTCTTGATAAGAGTCCCTATCAATTAAGTGGTGGCCAGCAAAAGATTCTTCAGCTCTTGACCATCTTGACTAGTAAGGCCTCTGTGATCTTGCTAGATGAACCTTTTGCTGGTTTGGATGATAGAGCCTGCCATTATTTTTGTCAGTGGATTGTGGAGGAGAGAAATCAAGGAAGAAGTTTTCTGATCATTAGCCATCGTTTAGATCCCTTGATCTCTGTGGTTGATTATTGGATTGAGATGACTAGTCAGGGTCTCAGTCATGTGAAAGAAGTGACAATTACCAAACCACTCACATCTCAGAGTAGCAATATTCAAGGGGAGGTAAGATAGTATGATAAAAGTAGCAACCCAGACACCGATTATCAGTCTCTTCTTGCTGATTTTATCCTTGGAAACATCTTTCATTCCTTCGATTGCTCTGAATCTTTCAGTAGTCGCATTTTGCATTCTCTTTATGTTCTATTACCGGCGATTTAAAGTATTGGCTTGGATGATTCTGCTCGCCATTTTGCCATCTTTGGCCAACTACTGGGCAGTTCAGTTACACGGAGATGCTTCGCAGGCAGTGATGCTTGGAACGAGGGCCTTTGTGACCGTTTGTATTGGTCTTGTCTTTGTTTCCTCTATTTCCCTAAAAGAGCTTCTTTTGTACTTGGCTCAAAAGGGGTTATCACGGTCTTGGGCTTATGCCTTGATTGTGGTATTCAATTCCTTCCCCCTTATTCAGCAAGAAATCAAGTCCCTCAAGGAAGCGTGCTTATTACGCGGTCAAGAACTACATTTTTGGTCGCCCTTGATTTATAGCAAGGTTCTGATGACAGTCTTTAGGTGGCGCCATCTTTACCTGAGAGCCCTGTCGGCGCATGGATATGACGAACATGCACAGGTGGAGAATCGCTATCGGACTTTTTATATTCCTCAAAGGACAATATTCATCTACCTGCTGTTCTTTTTATTACTTCAAACCAGTCTATTTTTATAAAGGAGTTATTATGGAATTTACAGATATTGCGATGGAATTATCCAAGGAAGCTTGGCAGGCATCCTTTCATCATCCCTTTGTTTTACAGTTGCAAGAGGGGAATTTAGAACCTGCAATTTTCCGCTATTACTTAATTCAGGATGCCTACTATCTGAAGGCTTTTTCAGAAGCCTATCACCTCTTGGCTGAAAAGACTTCCAACCAAGAGATGAAGAGACTCTTGAAACAAAATGCTCAGAGTCTAGTGGAGGGTGAGTTATTTATCCGCCAACAATTTTTCAAGGAATTGGAAATCAGCGATCAGGAAATGGAGCAACATCCAATCGCTCCAACCTGCTATCATTATATCTCTCACATTTATCGGCAATTTGAAGAAGCAAATCTAGCCATTGCCTTTGCAAGTTTGCTGCCTTGTCCTTGGCTATATCATGATATTGGCAAATCACTTAATCTTAAACCATCACCAAATCCTCTCTACCAACAATGGATTGAAACTTATATTACGGATGAGTTAGAGCAACAGATCAGAGAGGAGGGAGCGCTGGTTAATCAACTCTATCGAGAAAGTGACGATACAGACAGGAAAAAAATGCTAGATGCCTTCCACATTAGTGTTCACATGGAAGCCAAGTTTTGGGAAATGGCCTACCAACACCAGACATGGAAGAGTGATTTACACTCTTTAGAAAAAGGAGAAGAATAGAAATATGAGAAAGAACCAATTGCAAGTTCACAAATTAACCATTTTATCTATGATGATTGCCCTTGATGTAGTCCTTACACCTATCTTTCGGATTGAGGGAATGGCACCGATGTCCAGTGTAGTCAATATTCTAGCAGGAATCATGATGGGACCTGTTTATGCTTTGGCTATGGCTACAGTGACAGCCTTTATCCGTATGACGACTCAAGGGATTCCGCCTTTAGCTCTCACAGGAGCGACTTTTGGAGCCCTTCTAGCAGGTCTCTTTTATAAGTATGGTCGAAAATTTCATTATTCCGCTCTAGGAGAGATTTTGGGAACAGGTATTATTGGTTCTATTGTTTCCTATCCTGTTATGGTACTCTTTACAGGATCAGCTGCTAAGCTTAGCTGGTTTATCTACACTCCTCGATTTTTCGGAGCAACCTTGATTGGTACAGCGATTTCCTTTATTGCCTTTCGATTTTTAATCAAGCAGGAATTCTTTAAAAAAGTGCAGGGATATTTCTTTGGTGAAAGGATAGACTGATGCAGGCATTGACAAATCCTTTTCCTCTGGGAACGACTTCCCTCATTCACTGTATTACCAATGAAATTTCTTGTGAAATGCTGGCAAATGGGATTTTGGCTCTGGGATGTAAACCTGTCATGGCAGATGATCCCCGTGAGGTTCTTGATTTTACTAAGCAAAGCCAGGCACTCTTCATCAATTTGGGGCACTTCTCAGCTGAGAAGGAAAAAGCAATCCGTATGGTAGCTTCTTATGCCACTCAAGTTTCTCTCCCAATGGTAGTAGATGCGGTTGGCGTAACAGCTTCATCCATTCGCAAGAGTTTAGTTAAAGACCTTTTAGACTATAGACCTACGGTCCTTAAAGGAAACATGTCAGAAATCCGAAGTCTTGTTGGCTTAAAACACCACGGAGTTGGGGTCGATGCGAGTGCTAAAGATCAAGAAACTGATGATTTGCTTCAAGTCTTGAAAGACTGGTGTCAGCTTTATCCTGGTATGTCATTCTTAGTTACTGGCCCCAAGGACCTCATCGTTTCAAAGAATCAGGTTGCTGTATTGGGAAATGGCTGTGTAGAATTAGACTGGATAACAGGGACAGGAGACTTGGTTGGAGCTTTAACAGCTGTTTTTCTCAGCCAAGGAAAAACTGCCTTTGAAGCTTCTTGCTTAGCAGTCTCTTATCTCAATATCGCTGCTGAGAAAATAGTTGTTCAAGGAATGGGATTGGAAGATTTTCGTTACCAAGTGCTCAATCAGCTTTCGCTCCTCAGAAGAGATGAAAACTGGCTAGATGCTATCAAAGGAGATGTTTATGAATAGAGAGGCGCTTAGACTGTATTTGGTAACCAATCGTTACCAAGATTCCGTGGAAAGCTTTCTTGAAAAGGTTGAGAAGGCTTGCCGTTCAGGGGTTACCATAGTCCAATTACGAGAAAAAAATCTTACAACCAATCAATATTATCAACTGGCAAAACAAGTCAAGGAAATAACAGATGCCTATCAGGTACCCCTGATCATCGATGATCGTTTGGATGTCTGTCTTGCAGTTGATGCTGCTGGTCTGCATATTGGCGACGATGAATTACCCGTTTCGGTTGCCCGCAAAGTCCTAGGTCCTGAAAAAATCCTCGGTGTCACAGCTAAAACAGTAAAAAGAGCCCTTGAAGCAGAAGAAGGGGGAGCAGATTACTTGGGGACAGGAGCCATTTTCCCAACTACCACTAAGGAAAATGCGCCTATCACCCTGATTTCAACCTTGAAAACAATTTGTCAAAGGGTCGCCATTCCAGTAGTTGCTATCGGAGGTTTAACTTCGGAGAACATTGACCAACTTATGGGCACTGGCATAGCTGGTGTAGCTGTAGTGCGTGATTTGATGCAGGCAGAAGATATAGAGGCAAAAACGCAAGCCTTTTTGACAAAGTTAGATGACATTATTTTCTAATTAATACTCAATGAAAATCAAAGAGCAAACTAGGAAGCTAGCCGCAGGTTGCTCAAAGCACTGCTTTGAGGTTGCAGATAAAGTTGACGTAGTTTGAAGAGATTTTAGAAGACTATAAAAACTCTCTAATTCCCTTAAAGTGGGAACTAGAGAGTTTTTTTAATCTTTAAAGCTTGTATGGTTGACTGGGCCAGAACCATGACCGAGTTGAGGAGCGTCTTGAATGGCTTTTGTGATAAAGGCCTTGGCCTTATCGACTGCTTGATAGAGGGTTTTCCCCTTGGCTAGTTCAGCCGTAATCACTGCAGCAAAGGTACATCCAGTACCATGGGTGTGACAGGTTTGAATTCTTGGGCTTTCCCAGACAAATTGGTCATCCTTGGTAAAGAGGAAATCCTTGGCACCGCCTTCGAGATGCCCACCTTTGATTACCACAGACTGAGGACCAAATTCTTTTAAAATCAGGCGACCGGCACGCTGCATGTCTTCAGGATCATGGATTGAAAAGCCAACAATCTCTTCTGCCTCAGGAAGATTCGGTGTGATAATACTTGCAAGGGGAAGTAGGTTTGTTTTTAGGTAAGTTCTGGCACTGGTATCAATCAGGGTATCACCGCTTGTTGCGACCATAACAGGGTCAAGGACATAGGGACAATCCAGCTTTTTAAGATAGGGCTGGATGATTTCCATGATTTCAGTAGTTGCCAACATTCCAGTTTTTACAGCCTGAGGTGGAATATCCGAAAAGACACTGTCCAATTGGGCTTTCAACATTTGAGGAGAAACGTGCTCGATTAATTGAACACCTCTGGTATTTTGAGCGACAAGACTGGTCACAACGGCCATTCCATAGACATCTCTAGCTTGGAATGACTTTAAATCTGCCATAATGCCAGCCCCACCACTAGGGTCAGTCCCTGCAATGGTCAAAGCAACGGGTAAATAAGTCATCTAAAACCTCCCAACCAACTGAAGTTTGTATTCTTAAGAACAAGCTAGTCTGTTTCAGGAAGGCAATAGAAGACTGCTAGTCCCCATTATCATTTCCACTTCCATCAGCTAGCATTACCTAGATTGAGTCAAAGGGTCTAACAGTCGTTAATCTCAGCTTTACGCACCCCTAGTGGTTGTTTTCTTTTTTCTTTAGTATAGCATATTTTTATAGTTTATATAGTAAGATTTGACTGAAAATCCTTTATCAAATTGTTAAAATTCAATTTTTCAAAGAAAAGATTGATTTTATAATTGACAATTGTAGATTTTAAGAGTATACTGATAATTGTAATTGACAAATGTAGATTTTGGAGGTGTGCTAATGCAGATTTCAGATGCAGAATGGCAGGTCATGAAGATTATTTGGATGCAAGGAGAGCAGACTAGTACGGATTTAATCAGGGTTCTAGCGGAGCGGTTCGACTGGTCCAAGTCAACCATTCAAACTCTTTTGGCTCGTTTGGTTGAGAAAGAGTGTCTGACAAGGAAAAAAGAAGGTAAGTCCTTTATCTATTCAGCCCTTTTAACTTTGGACCAAAGTCGGGATTTACTTGTCCAAGATATCAAGGACAAGGTTTGTTCTCGTAGGATTAAGAACTTGTTGGCTGATTTGATTGCTGAATGTGATTTTACTCAGGCTGACTTGGCAGACTTGGAAGCTGTGATTTCAGAGAAGAAATCAAGTGCTGTAACAGAAGTAAGATGTAATTGTATGTAAAGGAGACGTCATGTTAAATAGTATTGTAACCATTGTTTGTATTGCCCTTATCGCCTTTATCTTGTTTTGGTTTTTCAAAAAGCCTGAAAAATCTGGACAAAAGGCCCAGCAAAAAAAGGGCTACCAAGAGATTCGAGTGGAAGTCATGGGGGGCTATACGCCTGAGTTGATTATCCTCAAGAAATCAGTGCCAGCCCGCATTGTCTTTGACCGCAAGGATCCTTCACCCTGTTTGGACCAAATTGTTTTTCCAGATTTTGGTGTACATGCGGACCTGCCAATGGGTGAAGAGTATGTAGTGGAAATCACGCCTGAGCAGGCTGGAGAGTATGGTTTCTCTTGTGGCATGAATATGATGCACGGTAAGATAATTGTAGAATAGGAGAATGATATGACTGAAATTATAAAAGCAAATCTTGAAAATGGTGTTCAAAAAATCCGTATCACGGCAGACAAAGGCTACCATCCAGCCCATATCCAGCTTCAAAAGGGAATTCCTGCTGAGATTACCTTTCATCGAGCAACTCCTTCAAACTGTTACAAGGAAATTCTGTTTGAAGAAGAAGGCATCTTGGAACCAATCGGCGTAGACGAAGAGAAAACAATTCGTTTTACACCTCAAGAATTAGGCCAACATGAATTTTCTTGTGGCATGAAGATGCAAAAGGGAAGTTATACAGTTGTTGAGAAGACTCGAAAATCTCTATCACTTTTACAGCGTTTTTGGATTACTAGTATCTTTACTGTGCCTCTTGTGATCCTCATGATTGGGATGTCGACAGGAGGAATTAGTCACCAAGTCATGCGTTGGGGCACCTTTTTAGCCACAACACCGATTATGCTAGTAGCAGGTGGTCCTTATATCCAAAGTGCTTGGGCTAGTTTTAAAAAGCATAATGCCAACATGGATACCTTGGTTGCTCTGGGAACCCTAGTGGCCTATTTCTATAGCTTAGTTGCCCTCTTCGCTGGCCTCCCCGTTTACTTTGAAAGTGCTGCCTTTATCTTCTTCTTCGTTCTTATGGGAGCCGTTTTTGAGGAGAAAATGCGGAAAAATACTTCCCAAGCTGTGGAGAAATTACTTGACTTGCAGGCTAAAACTGCAGAAGTCTTGCGTGAGGATAATTATGTTCAAGTCCCTTTGGAGCAAGTCAAGGTAGGTGACCTGATTCGAGTGCGTCCCGGTGAAAAGATTGCGGTTGATGGTGTCGTAGTAGAAGGTATCTCTAGTATTGATGAGTCTATGGTGACAGGTGAGAGTCTGCCTGTGGACAAGACAGTTGGAGATACCGTGATTGGCTCAACCATCAATAATAGTGGAACGCTTGTTTTTAAGGCAGAAAAAGTTGGCTCAGAGACAGTTTTGGCTCAGATTGTGGATTTTGTGAAGAAAGCTCAGACAAGTCGTGCGCCGATTCAGGACTTGACGGATAAAATTTCAGGCATTTTTGTCCCAGCAGTTGTCATTTTAGGGATTGTGACCTTTTGGGTTTGGTTCGTCTTGCTCAGGGATAGTGTAGTTGTGCTTGGAGCGAGCTTTGTGTCTTCGCTTCTCTATGGAGTAGCAGTTCTGATTATTGCCTGCCCTTGTGCATTGGGACTTGCAACACCGACAGCCCTCATGGTGGGGACAGGTCGCAGTGCTAAGATGGGAGTTCTCCTTAAAAATGGAACGGTTCTACAGGAAATCCAGAAAGTCCAAACTATTGTCTTTGATAAAACAGGAACTTTGACGGAAGGGAAACCAGTGGTAACAGATATCATCGGCGACGAGGCAGAGGTGCTTGGATTGGCAGCTTCCTTGGAAGAAGCTTCACAACACCCACTGGCTGAGGCCATTGTCAAGCGAGCGACTGAAACTGGACTTGAGCTTCACACTGTGGAAAATTTCCAAGCCCTGCACGGAAAAGGTGTTTCAGGGCAAATCAATGAAAAACAAGTTCTGCTTGGAAATGCTAAAATGCTGGATGGCATGAACATTTCTAGCACTTATCAAGAAAAACTAGAAGAACTGGAAAAAGAAGCTAAGACAGTTGTGTTCTTGGCTGTTGAGAATGAAATCAAAGGCTTGCTTGCTCTGCAAGATATTCCTAAGGAAAATGCTAAGCTTGCCATCAGTCAGTTGAAAAAACGAGGTCTTAAAACAGTCATGCTGACAGGAGACAATGCAGGTGTGGCGCGTGCTATTGCCGATCAGATCGGAATCGAAGAGGTCATTGCAGGTGTCTTACCAGAAGAAAAAGCCCATGAAATCCATAAACTACAAGCGACTGGCAAAGTAGCCTTTGTTGGGGACGGTATCAATGATGCTCCTGCCCTCAGTGTAGCAGATGTGGGGATTGCTATGGGAGCTGGAACAGATATTGCCATCGAGTCAGCAGATTTGGTGTTGACAACTAATAACCTCCTAGGAGTGGTTCGTGCCTTTGACATGAGTAAGAAAACCTTTCATCGTATTCTGCTCAATCTTTTCTGGGCCTTTATCTACAATGTCGCCGGAATTCCGATTGCAGCAGGAGTCTTTTCAGGTGTTGGACTGGCCCTCAATCCAGAACTAGCTGGTCTAGCCATGGCCTTTAGTTCTGTATCTGTTCTGACTAGTTCACTCTTACTAAACTTTAGTAAAATAGATTAAAAGCGGGCTTGCTCGCTTTTTATACTCTTTGAAAATCTCTTCAAACCACGTCAGCTTTATCTGCAACCTCAAAGCTGTGCTTTGAGCAACCTGTGGCTAGCTTCCTAGTTTGCTCTTTGATTTTCATTGAGTATTATAAAACAGAAACTAAAAACGTTTTCAAACTGTACTGTAATAGAGAATAGAAACTTCTGAGCAGATTCTTAGTAAACTAAAAATAAATGTGATAAATTAGTAGTGTAAAAATTTACTGAAACGTTTTCAAAAACTATATGAAACCTTTTTTAGTAGATTTAAAAATATTTGAAGGAGAGTTATCACTATGACTCAAGGGAAAATTACTGCATCTGCAGCAATGCTTAACGTATTGAAAACATGGGGCGTAGACACAATCTACGGTATCCCATCAGGAACACTCAGCTCATTGATGGACGCTTTGGCTGAAGATAAAGATATCCGCTTCTTGCAAGTTCGCCACGAAGAAACAGGTGCTCTTGCAGCGGTTATGCAAGCTAAATTCGGCGGCTCAATCGGGGTTGCAGTTGGTTCAGGTGGTCCAGGTGCGACTCACTTGATTAACGGTGTTTACGATGCAGCTATGGATAACACTCCATTCCTAGCAATCCTTGGATCACGTCCAGTTAACGAACTCAACATGGATGCTTTCCAAGAATTGAACCAAAACCCAATGTACAACGGTATCGCTGTATACAATAAACGTGTAGCTTACGCTGAGCAATTGCCAAAAGTTATTGACGAAGCTTGCCGTGCTGCAGTTTCTAAAAAAGGTCCAGCTGTTGTTGAAATCCCAGTAAACTTCGGTTTCCAAGAAATCGACGAAAACTCTTACTATGGATCAGGTTCATACGAGCGTTCATTCATCGCTCCTGCTTTGAACGAAGTTGAAATCGACAAAGCTGTTGAAATCTTGAACAATGCTGAACGTCCAGTTATCTATGCTGGTTACGGTGGTGTTAAAGCTGGTGAAGTGATCACTGAATTGTCACGTAAAATCAAAGCACCAATCATCACAACTGGTAAAAACTTTGAAGCCTTTGAATGGAACTATGAAGGTTTGACAGGTTCTGCTTACCGTGTTGGTTGGAAACCAGCCAACGAAGTTGTCTTTGAAGCAGACACAGTTCTTTTCCTTGGTTCAAACTTCCCATTTGCTGAAGTTTACGAAGCATTCAAGAACACTGAAAAATTCATCCAAGTTGATATCGACCCTTACAAACTTGGTAAACGTCATGCCCTTGACGCATCTATCCTTGGTGACGCAGGTCAAGCAGCTAAAGCTATCCTTGACAAAGTGAATCCAGTTGAATCAACTCCATGGTGGCGTGCAAACGTTAAGAATAACCAAAACTGGCGTGATTACATGAACAAACTCGAAGGTAAAACTGAGGGTGAATTGCAATTGTATCAAGTTTACAATGCAATCAACAAACATGCTGATCAAGACGCTATCTATTCAATCGACGTAGGTGACACTACTCAAACATCTACTCGTCACCTTCACATGACACCTAAGAACATGTGGCGTACATCTCCACTATTTGCGACAATGGGTATTGCCCTTCCTGGTGGTATCGCTGCTAAGAAAGACAATCCAGATCGCCAAGTATGGAACATCATGGGTGACGGTGCATTCAACATGTGCTACCCAGACGTTATCACAAACGTTCAATACGACCTTCCAGTTATCAACGTTGTCTTCTCAAATGGTAAATATGCCTTCATCAAGGACAAATACGAAGACACAAACAAACACTTGTTTGGTTGTGACTTCCCTAATGCTGACTATGCGAAAATCGCTGAAGCTCAAGGAGCTGTTGGATTTACAGTTGACCGTATCGAAGACATCGATGCAGTTGTTGCAGAAGCTGTTAAATTGAACAAAGAAGGTAAAACTGTTGTGATCGATGCTCGCATCACTCCACACCGTCCACTTCCAGTAGAAGTACTTGAATTGGATCCAAAACTTCACTCAGAAGAAGCAATCAAAGCCTTCAAGGAAAAATACGAAGCAGAAGAACTCGTACCATTCCGTCTCTTCTTGGAAGAAGAAGGGTTGCAATCACGCGCAATTAAATAATTCCTCTCGTCGAAAATCAAAGATAAATTTATAGACTTCTTTATTAGGTTACTGCCGACGATTCCATCATTGAAACCTTAATTTTCAATGATGGAATCTAGTGCGGAGCCTAGAAAAAGTCCCAAGGGATTTTTCGTAGTTTGATGAGCAAAGATTTGCCATCAAACTTGGTTCCGCCTTGTTTGTTCTTTGATTTTCATAGAGAGAAACTTGAAAAGATCGGAGCAATCCGGTCTTTTTCTGGAGGATAGTAAATGAATTTAAATCAATTAGATATTATCGTTTCCGATGTTCCCCAAGTCTGTGCTGACTTGGAGCGTATTTTGGGTAAAAAATCCGATTATGTTGATGACAGTTTTGCTCAATTTACGATTGGCAGTCACTGTCTGATGTTGTCCCAAAATCATTTGATTCCTTTGGAAGATTTTCAGTCAGGAATCATTCTTCATATCGAGGTTGAGGATCTAAATCAGAATTACCAACGTTTAAAAGAGATCGGTGTCGAGATTTTACATGGTATTTGTGAAACGGATTGGGAAACAGAGTCCTTATTAGTTAAAGGCCCTGCTGGTCTAGTGCTTGATTTTTATCGTATGAAATAGGACATAGTAGAGTTTGATCGCCAGCAAAAGTTATAGCATAAGAGGGGATTTCTTTACTATTTTTATAAAATCTTCTCCCTACTTTATAAGATTGGAAAAAGAGTTCAATTCGGACTCTTTTTCTGCTATAATGAGGGGAGAAAAATCAGACAGGAGATTGACATGTCAGAACCATTATTTTTACAATCAGTTATGCAAGAAAAAATCTGGGGGGGAACCAAGCTACGTGATGAGTTTGGCTATGACATCCCAAGTGAAAAAATAGGGGAATACTGGGCCATCTCAGCTCATCCAAATGGAGTTTCAAAGGTGGCTAATGGTCGCTACGAGGGAACAGACCTAGCTACTTTGTATGCGGAACACCGTGAATTGTTTGGCAATCGTCCAGAACCTGTATTTCCACTTTTGACCAAAATCCTCGATGCCAACGACTGGCTCAGCGTCCAAGTTCACCCAGACGATGCTTACGGACTCGAGCATGAAGGCGAACTTGGAAAAACAGAATGCTGGTACATCATCGCTGCGGACGAAGGTTCAGAGATTATCTATGGTCACAATGCCAAGTCAAAAGAAGAACTCCGCCAGCACATCGAGGACAAGAACTGGGATGATTTGTTGACAAAAGTACCAGTTAAAGCTGGAGATTTCTTCTATGTACCAAGCGGAACCATGCACGCTATCGGGGCAGGTATCTTAATTCTTGAAACCCAACAATCTAGTGACACCACCTATCGCGTCTATGACTTTGACCGTAAGGATGATAAGGGTAACTTGCGTGAACTTCACCTTGAAAAATCTATCGATGTTTTAAACATTGGTGAGCCAGCAAATAGCCGTCCTGTGACTGTCAAAGCAGATGATTTGCGTTCTACTCTCCTTGTATCCAATGATTTCTTCGCAGTCTACAAGTGGGAAATTACTGGAAAAGTTGACTTCGAAAAGACAGCTGATTACAGCTTGTTGAGTGTCTTGGTTGGTCAAGGTCAGCTAACTGTTGATGGAAAGAACTATCCGATTCAAAAAGGTAGCCACTTTATCCTACCAAGCGATGTTGAAGCTTGGACCCTAGAAGGGCAAGGTTTGGAATTGATTGTTAGCCATCCATAAAAAAGAAAGGGCCTGAGTTCACTACTCAAGTCCTTTTTGATTACATAAATTGGGCGATAAAGACCACGATGATGATAATTGGAATGATGAAACGAAGAAGGAAGAGCCAGACTTGGAAAAGTCCCTGTTTCCACACTGTTTCATCGAGATGGAGTTCCTCCATTGCAAGTGTCTTCTTAAAGATGTAGCCAGTAAAGAGTGAAAGGCAGAGAGCTCCAAATGGCATAAGAAGATTAGAAACCAAGAAATCCATAGCATCAAAGAAGGTCTTCCCAAAGATGTGAACATCCGCCATGACACCATAAGACAGGGCTGAAGGAATTCCAAAGACAAAGGTCAAGATTCCTAAAATGGCACTCCACATGGCACGCTTGCTGTTGTCCTGGTTGGTGATATTGCCCACATTGATTTCCAGCATAACGACGGAAGAAGTGACTGTCGCAAAGAGGAAGAGCAAGAGGAAGAGAATGTAGAAAATGGTTCCAAAAGGCATCTTGTCAAAGAGTTGAGGCAAGACGATAAAGAGCAAGCTCGGTCCCCCTTCAGACTGGATATTGAATGCTGACATAGCTGGGAAAATGGCGAGACCTGCCATGATGGATACCGAGATGTTCATGGCTACAATGGAAATCCCTGACTGGACCAGATTGGTTTTTTTGTCTAAGTAAGAAGCATAGGTCAGCATGGCTGTAACTCCTAGTGAGAGGGCAAAGAAAGATTGTCCCAGAGCATAGAGGAGACCAGCACTAGTCAGCTTAGAGAAGTCTGGTTTTAGGAAGTAGAGAACGCCTTCCATGGCATTTGGCAAACTGAGAGAACGACCGATGATGACGACAAAGATGATAAAGAGCAGAGGCATCATGACTTTCGAAGCTCTTTCAATCCCTTTTTGAACCCCACGTGATACAATAAAGATATTCAATAGGATAAAGGCTGCTTGAGCTCCAAGGGCAATGGCTGGATTTGAAATGATTGAAGTAAATAACTGAGCGTAATCACCCGTTCCACCAATTTGGAACAATTTCCCAAACTCAATACCCAGATAAACCAGAATCCATCCCCCAATAACACTGTAGAAAGATAAGAGGATAAAGAGGGCAAAGGCACCAATCCAACCGATGAAGTTGTACTTGCCATTCTTGCCCAGTTTTCCAAAGGTTTTAATCCCAGAGACACCAGCACTTCGGCCAAGGGCAAATTCAGCCAGCAAAAGGGGGAAACCGATTAGAATAGTGGAGATGAGAAAGACTAATAAAAAGCCCCCTCCACCGTTAGCAGCAGTCATATAGGGGAATTTCCAAACGGCACCAAGTCCGATGGCTGAACCAGCAGATGCTAGGATGAAGCCTAGTTTAGAACCCCATTGAGATTTTTCAGACATAGTTAAACTCCTAAAATTAGTGTTACAAAAGAAAAAGCTACTGCCCTTGGCAAATAGCCTCATCAGTACTCAAAATGAGCTTTTCCTTTGATTGATAGACTTGACTATCCTATCATGTTTTCTAAGGTCTGTCAAGAAAACCATTTTCAAGTTTTCACACCTTTCTCAAAAATTTTTAAAAATTTCGCAAAAACGCTTGACTCTGACCTAAGGGGAGGGGTTATACTATCAATGTAAGGAGGAAAACATGTACCATATAAAAGAAGCTGCGCAGCTTTCAGGTGTTTCTGTTAAGACCCTGCACCACTACGACAAGATAGGCCTTCTGGTCCCTTTAAAGTCAGAAAACGGATATCGAACATACAGCCAAGAGGATTTGGAACGCCTACAGGTCATTCTTTACTACAAATATCTAGGTTTTTCTTTAGAAAAAATAGCAGAGCTATTAAAGGAAGAAAGGACAGATTTATTGCCTCATTTGACCAGACAGTTGGACTATTTGACTCGAGAAAGGGAACATCTGGATACCTTGATTTCAACTTTGCAAAAAACCATTCAAGAACAAAAAGGAGAAAGAGAAATGAGCATTCAAGAGAAATTTGCTGGATTTAACTACCAAGACCATCAAAAATACCACCACGAGGCGGTAGAGAAATATGGACAAGAAGTCATGGATCAAGCGCTGGAGCGCCAGAAAGGTCACGAAGATGAGGCTACGGCTGCCTTCAACCAAGTTTTTCAAGCTTTGGCACAAAATCTTCAAGCTGGTATACCTGTAACAGCAACAGAAAACCAAGAAGAAGCTGCTAAACTCTTGCAAGCCATCCGTACCTATGGATTCGACTGCTCTATTGAGGTATTCGGATATATCGGCAAGGGCTACGTCTATAATCCAGAGTTTAAGGAAAATATTGACAAATTTGGACCAGGAACAGCCCAGTACACATCAGATGTCATTGCTCACTATGTCCAAACTCAGACAAAATAAAATCGGAGGAGTGATCTTCCGATTTTTACTAAATTCAAGCACTACTTGCTTAATAATTTTTCTACTACATTTAGTTTTCGCATTGTCAAATCTACATTAAAAAGCTTTTCAAGATAGTTGGTATGGAGTTTCTTTTGTTTTGCAGTTCTAGGGAGATAGAGGTAAAGACAATGGTTACCGATACAAATTTCTTCTTCACCGTAATCAATTTTCAATTTTTCTAAAGGGAGACTTTGAATAGATTCTTGATAAAAAATCACGTGTATACGGTCATAAAGATAGTGTTCTCCAAACGGATTTTCTTGGACAATGTTTTCAAAATCATCCTTATTCTTAATGATTATTTTGAGATTGGCTCCAATCTTTTCCTTTATTAGAGTATGAACCTGTTCTCGTATTTCTTCGAGAGCTAAGTTACTTTCAAGAATAATATTTCCACTTTGAATATAGGTTCGAACTTGTTGAAAACCGGCTTCTGTTAAGATATCTACTAGATAAGACATTTTAGGGATAGCATTTTTTCCATTAGGAGTAACTCCCCTTAACAAGATAATATGTTCCAAAGGACTTCCTTTCTTTTGGGGCTGATTTAGCCATTAAATAATTCAGATTTAGATTGGGTTTGATCCCGCCACCCAACCAGTACAGAGGGCAGAAGTGATGTTAAACCCACCCGTGTGGGCATTGATATCCAGTACCTCGCCAGCAAAGTGGAGTCCAGGTACCAGCTTACTTTCTAGAGTTTTGGGATTGATTTCCTTGAGACTGACGCCCCCTTTGGTAACAAAGGACTTGGCAAGGGACATTTTTCCGGTCACAGGGATTTTGAGTGCTTTGATAGACTGGAGAAGTTGTTCGCGTTCCTTTTCAGTCAGTTGTTTGACTTTTTCTGGATAGCCTTGCACAAAAAATTCTGCCAAGCGTTCTGGAAGCAAAGTTTTTAAAGCGTTTTTCAAGGATTTTTCACGATTTTCTTCTAGGAATGCAGCCAAGTCCTTCTCAGAAAGTTGAGGGAAAACATCCAGTGAGAGAACCTCCCCACCCTTGACAAAGCTAGACATACGCAGAGCAGCAGGGCCAGACAAACCAAAGTGGGTAAAAAGCAGATCGTGCGTGATGACATGTTTTCCATAGCTTAAGGTCACATCGTCTAGTGAAATCCCCTGAAGTGCTTTGTGTGGAAAATCCGTTAATAATGGACTTTCAGCGGCCTCAAGCTCGGTAATGGTATGCTTGAAATGACGGGCAATCTCGTGACCAAAACCAGTTGAACCAGTAGAAGGATAGGATTTCCCACCAGTTGTGACAATAAGTTTCTCACAAGTGAAGCTTTGGTCTGCGGACTTAAGGACAAATTGGTCATCTATCTTTTTAACCGAAACAATTTCTGTTTGAGTGAGAACTTGTCCGCCTAGCTCAGCGATTTTTTTATCCAAGGCTTCGATAATGGTCCGAGATTTGTCGCTGGCAGGAAAGACGCGTCCGTGATCCTCGACCTTAAGTTTGACTCCATTTTCCGTAAAAAAGTTGATGATATCGTGGTTATCAAACTGGGAGAAGACACTGTATAAAAAGCGCCCATTTCCAGGGATTCCAGCTAGTAGGTCATCTAGAGTTCCGTTGTTGGTGACATTGCAACGTCCCCCACCAGTCCCAGCTAATTTTTTTCCAAGTTTCCGATTTTTTTCGATGAGGAGGGTTTTCTGTCCATAAAAGCTACTGGAAATTGTAGCCATCATGCCAGCAGGTCCTCCACCGATGACAATAGTATCAAAATGTTTCATAGCTCTATTGTACCACAAAAAAACAAGAGATGAAGTCATCTCTTGTCAAGAATGCAATTAATCAATTTCATATCCCATCAGCAAACCGCCATCTTCTGCATAGAAACTGCAGAGGCCAGAGGTTGGGAGAATTTTAATATCCGCCTGTGGGAAATTTTCACGAATTCGCTCTGAAAGCTGTTGGCAACATTTCTCGTTATTGCGTTGGGCCATGACAATACGGCCACCAGCATATCCAGCTTTAATGATTTCATCATAGGCAGCTTGAACTGATTTCTTTGAACCTCGTGCTTTTTGTAGCAATTCAAGGGTTCCAGTTTCACTAGCTTCTCCGACCATACGGATATTTAGAAGGCCAACGACCGTACCGATAAGCTTGCTCAAACGGCCGTTCTTCACTAAGTTATCGACTTTGGCTAGGACAAAGAGCAACTTGGTTTTTTCTTGATAGGCAGTGATAGCTTCAACCACTTCTTCAAAAGATAAGCCCTGGTCAATCAAGTCATTCAATTTTTCTACGAGTAGGTCAACCTCACCACCAGCAGACAAGCTATCAATTACATGAATCTTAGTGTCAGGATGGTCTTCAAGATAAATATTCTTGGCTAGTTGAGCACTATTGTGACTGCCAGAGAGAGTACCTGTGATGGTTACTAGGAAAATGTTTTTGGCTCCTTCAAATGCTCGTAAATAATCATCTGGGCTTGGACAAGCTGATTTTGAAGCTTCTGCGGTTGCATACATGGTTTCCATCATTTGGTCAATGTCAAGACTGGCATCATCAACAAAGACCTGATCAGCTACTTGAATGGTTAAGGGGACACTTACAAAGGTCGTGTCAATAGCTGGTCTTGCCAGCTGACGATAATCACAACCAGAGTCAGCAATAATCTTCCAAGTCATAGAAATTCTCCATCTTTGTCAGTTATACATTGACAAAGGTTCTGTCTTTTTTTACAATTATATCATGAAAGCCCTTGAAACAAAAGCCTCATCCGTCTGTTGTGACAAGTAGAAAGAAAATGTTATGTCTGAACGTAGAATCTCTGAAAAATCTCTTGAAAATCTCAGAAAATCAAACCAAGAATCCAATTTATTAACTAGAGAAGCTATTGAAACAGCCCTCTTACAACTCTTGGAAAAAAAGGACTTGACCAAGATTAGTATTTCTGAATTGGTCAAACGTGCAGGCGTTTCGCGTGCGGCCTTTTACCGCAATTATGATTCCAAAGAGGAAATTTTAGAGAGCGTCTTTAAACGGAGCGTCCACAACATCATGGAACAGCTGCACCATTATGATTTAAAGACAGACCTTTATCTGGTCTGGGTTCACCTTTTCCGCGAGGCAAGAAAGGAAGCCAGAGTGATTCAATTGGCCTTAGATTACCATTTGGAAAAAATCTTTGTCCAAGCCATGCAGGAATTTCTAGAAAAATACCATGGAAAATCAAAAGGTGTCAGCTCTTATCTTCATTCCTTCTGGAGTTCAGCCATCGTCTCAGTCCTTTTAAAATGGATCAAGGATGGCATGAAGGTACCAGCTGAAAAGATTGCGGATTTACGGTTACCATTTTTTAAAAAATAGAGAAAAAGGAGAAGAGATATGACTGAAAAAAGACTAGCATGGGATGAGTATTTTGCAGCCCAAGCCTTACTAATTGCCAATCGTTCCACTTGTAAACGTGCCAAAGTGGGCGCAATTTTGGTAAAGGATAATAAAGTTATTTCCACTGGTTATAATGGTTCGGTGTCAGGGACTGAGCATTGTATTGATCACGAATGTCTGGTCATTGAAGGTCACTGTGTTCGCACTCTTCACGCAGAGGTTAATGCCATTCTCCAAGGTGCAGAACGTGGGGTTCCCAAAGGCTTTACAGCCTATGTGACCCACTTTCCATGTCTAAACTGTACAAAACAATTGCTTCAGGTTGGTTGTAAGCGCGTGGTTTATATCAACCAGTACCGAATGGACGACTATGCCCAATACCTTTATCAAGAAAAGGGAACAGAATTAACCCATTTACCACTTGAGACAGTACAAGCAGCTCTTAAAGAGGCAGATCTAATGTAAAAATTATCAAAAATAAATGGTTTAGAAAGATTTTTAAACCGTTTTTTGGTATAATAAGAAGAATAAATTGAAAGAAGGAATTCCAAAAATGGGAAAAATTGAAGTTATTAATCATCCACTGATTCAACACAAATTGTCAATCTTGCGTCGTACAGATACTTCTACAAAAGCTTTTCGTGAGCTAGTAGATGAGATTGCAATGTTGATGGGGTATGAAGTACTTCGTGATCTTCCACTAGAAGATGTAGAAATCGAAACACCAATCACAAAAACAGTTCAAAAACAATTGGCAGGTAAGAAATTGGCTATCGTTCCAATCTTGCGTGCAGGTATCGGGATGGTTGATGGACTTTTGAGCTTGGTTCCAGCTGCTAAGGTTGGTCACATCGGTATGTACCGTGATGAAGAAACACTTCAACCAGTTGAGTACTTGGTGAAATTGCCTGAAGATATTGACCAACGTCAAATTTTTGTGGTAGACCCAATGTTGGCAACAGGTGGATCAGCAATCTTGGCAGTTGATTCTCTTAAAAAACGTGGCGCATCAAATATCAAATTTGTCTGCCTTGTATCTGCTCCAGAAGGTGTTAAAGCCCTTCAAGAAGCTCATCCAGATGTAGAAATCTTTACAGCAGCCTTGGATGAACGCTTGAACGAACACGGTTATATCGTTCCAGGTCTTGGAGATGCTGGGGACCGCTTGTTCGGTACAAAATAAAATAAAAAAGAGATTGACTTGGAAAAGGATTTCCAGTCACGAAAGGAGGTTGAATTTTTGTTTCTGTCTAATGAAAACAGAGCAAAAATTTGACCTTTTTTGACCAAGATATTATAATAGTCTTATCTTCAGTCATTTGACCAATAAAATTAAAACTCAAAAGGAGAAATAAATGATTCCTGTAGTTATTGAACAAACAAGCCGTGGAGAACGTTCCTACGATATTTACTCACGTCTTCTTAAAGACCGCATCATTATGCTGACAGGCCCAGTTGAAGACAATATGGCCAACTCTGTTATTGCCCAGTTGCTTTTCTTGGATGCCCAAGATAGTACAAAGGATATTTACCTTTATGTAAATACACCTGGTGGTTCCGTTTCAGCTGGTTTGGCAATCGTTGATACCATGAACTTTATCAAGGCAGATGTCCAAACCATTGTTATGGGAATGGCAGCATCTATGGGGACGGTCATTGCATCAAGTGGAGCAAAAGGCAAACGTTTCATGCTTCCAAATGCAGAGTATATGATCCACCAACCAATGGGTGGTACAGGTGGAGGTACTCAGCAAACCGATATGGCGATCGCTGCAGAACACTTGCTTAAAACTCGTAATACCTTGGAAAAAATCTTGGCTGAAAATTCAGGTCAGTCAATCGAAAAAGTTCACGCAGATGCAGAACGCGATAACTGGATGAGTGCCCAAGAAACACTTGAATATGGCTTTATTGATGAAATCATGGCCAACAATTCATTGAATTAATGATGAAAGAAGGCAAACTCGACTGGGTTTGCTTTTTTTGGTATAATAGGGAGAGATTTCTTAGAAAGAGGATTTATCATGTTTGAAAAAGTCAAACGATCTGGCTTGATTATCTATCTTTACTATAATCGTGATGCCAAAAAATTGCAGGATTATGGAGATATTACCTATCATTCCAAGAAACATCGTTACTTACAACTCTATGTTCCAACTCAAGAAATGGAGCAATTGGTCGGGCGCTTGGGCAAGGAAAAGTTTATAAAAAAAGTCAGGGTTTGTCATATCCAAGAGCTGGAAACACCTTTTGTGGGCAATCTTCATCGAGAGGAAAACGTTATCATCGAAAAAGTTCAAGAAAAGTGTTGACAATTTTCTGATAATTCGGTATATTCTTAACATGCTATTTAAGAAATAAGGAGACAAAAAAAGATGAAGAAAAAATTTGCCCTATCGTTTGTGGCGCTTGCAAGTGTAGCACTTCTTGCAGCCTGTGGAGAAGTGAAGTCTGGAGCGTCAAACGCTGCTGGTAACTCAGTAGATGAAAAGACAATCAAAATCGGATTTAACTTTGAAGAAACTGGTGCCGTAGCAGCTTACGGTACATCTGAACAAAAAGGTGCCCAACTTGCTGTTGATGAAATCAATGCAGCAGGTGGTATCGACGGAAAACAAATCGAAGTAGTTGATAAAGATAATAAATCTGAAACTGCTGAGGCGGCTTCAGTAACAACTAACCTAGTAACCCAATCTAAGGTATCAGCAATCGTAGGACCTGCGACATCTGGTGCAACTGCAGCTGCGGTAGCGAACGCTACAAAAGCAGGTGTTCCATTGATTTCGCCAAGTGCGACTCAAGATGGATTGACTAAAGGTCAAGATTACCTCTTTATCGGAACATTCCAAGATAGCTTCCAAGGAAAAATTATCTCAAACTATGTTACTGAAAAATTAAACGCTAAGAAAGTTGTTCTTTACACTGACAATGCCAGCGACTATGCTAAAGGTATTGCTAAAGCCTTCCGTGAAGCTTACAAAGGTGAAATCGTTGCAGATGAAACTTTCGTAGCAGGTGACACAGACTTTCAAGCAGCCCTTACAAAAATGAAAGGGAAAGACTTTGATGCTATCATCGTCCCTGGTTACTACACTGAAGCTGGTAAAATTGTAAACCAAGCGCGTGGTATGGGAATTGATAAACCAATCGTTGGTGGTGATGGATTCAACGGTGAAGAGTTTGTACAACAAGCAACTGCTGAAAAAGCATCAAACATCTACTTTATCTCAGGCTTCTCAACTACTGTAGAAGTTTCAGCTAAAGCAAAAGCTTTCCTTGATGCTTACCGTGCTAAGTACAACGAAGAGCCTTCAACATTTGCAGCCTTGGCTTATGACTCAGTTCACCTTGTAGCAAACGCAGCAAAAGGTGCTAAAAACTCAGGTGAAATCAAGGATAACCTTGCTAAAACAAAAGATTTTGAAGGTGTAACTGGTCAAACAAGCTTCGATGCAGACCACAACACAGTCAAAACTGCTTACATGATGACCATGAACAATGGTAAGGTTGAAGCAGCAGAAGTTGTAAAACCATAATAGAAAAATGTTGAAATAGGGAATGAGCCTCTGACTCACTCCCTGTTTCGGTGTTTAAGAACCTATCAAAAAGTGAGGGGAAACCCTCAAAATTATAAATAGAAAGAGTGAATCTTATGCTCCAACAACTAGTAAATGGTTTGATTCTAGGTAGTGTTTATGCGCTGTTAGCCCTAGGATATACCATGGTTTACGGAATTATCAAGCTCATCAACTTCGCCCACGGTGATATTTATATGATGGGAGCCTTTATCGGTTATTTCTTGATTAATTCTTTCCAAATGAATTTCTTTGTAGCGCTTATTGTAGCTATGTTAGCGACAGCCATTCTTGGTGTCGTGATTGAGTTCCTTGCTTACCGACCTTTGCGTCACTCTACTCGTATTGCTGTTTTGATTACAGCTATTGGGGTTTCTTTCCTATTGGAATATGGGATGGTCTATCTGGTTGGTGCTAATACCCGTGCCTTCCCTCAAGCGATTCAAACAGTTCGCTATGATTTGGGACCAGTTAGCCTAACAAACGTGCAGTTAATGATTTTGGCCATTTCCTTGATTTTGATGATTTTGTTACAAGTCATTGTCCAAAAGACTAAGATGGGGAAAGCCATGCGTGCAGTATCCGTAGATAGCGATGCAGCGCAATTGATGGGGATCAATGTAAACCGTACTATCAGCTTTACCTTCGCTTTGGGGTCAGCTCTTGCGGGTGCGGCTGGTGTTCTGATTGCCCTTTATTATAACTCTCTTGAGCCTTTGATGGGGGTTACTCCAGGTCTTAAGTCTTTCGTTGCCGCAGTACTTGGTGGTATCGGAATTATTCCTGGTGCGGCTCTTGGTGGCTTTGTGATTGGTCTATTGGAAACCTTTGCGACAGCCTTTGGAATGTCAGACTTCCGTGATGCCATTGTTTATGGAATCCTGTTGTTGATCTTGATTGTCCGCCCAGCAGGTATTCTTGGTAAAAATGTGAAAGAGAAGGTGTAAACGATGAAAGAAAATTTAAAAGTTAATATTCTATGGTTACTCCTTTTGTTAGCTGGCTATGGCTTGATTAGTGTATTGGTTTCAGTTGGAGTACTAAACCTATTCTATGTACAGATTTTACAACAAATTGGAATTAATATTATTCTGGCTGTTGGTCTCAACTTAATCGTTGGTTTTTCAGGACAATTTTCACTTGGGCATGCTGGTTTCATGGCGATTGGTGCCTATGCCGCTGCTATTATTGGTTCTAAATCACCAACCTACGGTGCCTTCTTTGGAGCCATGCTTGTAGGGGCTTTACTTTCAGGAGCAGTTGCCTTGCTTGTCGGAATTCCAACCTTACGCTTGAAGGGGGATTATCTTGCGGTAGCGACTCTTGGGGTTTCTGAAATTATCCGTATCTTTATCATCAATGGTGGAAGCCTTACAAACGGTGCGGCAGGTATCTTGGGAATTCCAAACTTTACAACTTGGCAAATGGTTTACTTCTTTGTCGTGATTACAACCATTGCAACCTTGAACTTCTTGCGTAGTCCAATTGGTCGTTCAACCCTATCCGTTCGTGAGGATGAAATCGCTGCTGAGTCAGTTGGGGTTAATACGACTAAAATTAAAATCATCGCCTTTGTCTTTGGTGCTATTACTGCAAGTATTGCAGGGTCACTTCAGGCAGGATTTATCGGGTCTGTTGTACCGAAAGATTACACATTCATTAACTCAATCAACGTATTGATTATTGTTGTATTTGGTGGACTTGGTTCCATTACAGGTGCCATCGTTTCAGCTATTGTTCTTGGAATTTTGAATATGCTTCTCCAAGATGTTGCCAGCGTGCGTATGATTATTTACGCTTTGGCCTTGGTATTGGTAATGATTTTCAGACCAGGTGGACTCCTTGGAACATGGGAATTGAGCCTATCACGTTTCTTTAAAAAATCTAAGAAGGAGGAACAAAACTAATGGCATTACTTGAAGTAAAACAGTTAACCAAACATTTTGGCGGTCTAACAGCTGTTGGAGATGTGACTCTTGAATTGAACGAAGGGGAACTGGTTGGACTAATCGGTCCAAATGGAGCTGGGAAAACTACCCTTTTCAACCTCTTGACGGGTGTTTATGAACCAAGCGAGGGAACAGTAACACTAGATGGTCATCTTTTGAATGGAAAGTCACCTTATAAGATTGCTTCTTTGGGACTTGGACGTACATTCCAAAATATCCGTCTCTTTAAAGATTTAACAGTTTTGGATAATGTTTTGATTGCTTTTGGCAACCATCACAAACAACATGTTTTTGCTAGTTTTTTGCGCTTACCAGCTTTTTACAAGAGTGAAAAAGAATTAAAGGCTAAAGCCTTGGAATTGCTTAAAATCTTTGATTTAGATGGTGATGCAGAAACTCTTGCTAAAAATCTTGCCTACGGACAACAACGTCGTTTGGAAATTGTTCGTGCCCTTGCTACGGAACCTAAAATTCTCTTTTTAGATGAACCAGCAGCAGGTATGAATCCGCAGGAAACAGCAGAATTGACTGAGTTAATTCGTCGTATCAAAGATGAATTTAAGATTACGATCATGCTGATTGAACACGATATGAATCTGGTCATGGAAGTAACAGAACGTATCTACGTACTTGAATACGGTCGTTTGATTGCTCAAGGAACTCCAGACGAAATTAAGACCAATAAACGTGTTATCGAAGCTTATCTAGGAGGTGAAGCCTAATGTCTATGTTAAAAGTTGATAATCTTTCTGTGCATTATGGCATGATCCAAGCAGTCCGTGATGTAAGCTTTGAAGTGAATGAAGGAGAAGTTGTTTCCCTTATCGGTGCCAATGGTGCAGGTAAGACAACCATTCTCCGTACCTTGTCTGGTTTGGTTAGACCAAGTTCAGGAAAGATTGAATTTTTAGGTCAAGAAATCCAAAAAATGCCAGCTCAAAAAATCGTGGCAGGTGGTCTTTCACAAGTTCCAGAAGGACGCCACGTCTTCCCTGGCTTGACTGTTATGGAAAATCTAGAAATGGGAGCTTTCTTAAAGAAAAATCGTGAAGAAAATCAAGCTAACTTGAAGAAAGTTTTCTCACGCTTCCCACGTCTTGAAGAACGCAAGAACCAAGATGCAGCTACTCTTTCAGGGGGGAACAACAAATGCTTGCCATGGGACGCGCTCTTATGTCAACACCAAAACTTCTTCTTTTAGATGAACCATCAATGGGACTTGCCCCAATCTTTATCCAAGAAATTTTTGATATCATTCAAGACATCCAGAAACAAGGAACAACCGTCCTCTTGATTGAACAAAATGCCAATAAAGCACTTGCAATCTCTGACCGAGGATACGTACTGGAAACAGGAAAAATCGTTCTATCAGGAACAGGAAAAGAACTCGCCTCATCAGAAGAAGTCAGAAAAGCATATCTAGGTGGCTAAAACAATCCAGTGGATTGTTTTAGTCGGCAGATGAAAATTACGAAGTAATCATCATTTCCAGTAGATTATTTTAGTTGACATATTTAGATTGCAAACAAATCTACATCTACACTGAAAGATGAATTTCTAATAATTGAAAAAATCGAATGAAACGTTTCCTATCTTCATTCACAGAGCTCGATTTCAGAGCTCTTTTTGCTAGCTTATTCATACTTTTCTGAATTTTGAAAAAGAAATGTAAGCGTTTGATTGATTTACAAAAAGATTGTATAATAGGGATGAGAATAGAAAAGGAGAAGTCTCATGGCAGTTAAAGATTTTATGACCCGCAAGGTAGTATATATTAGTCCAGATACAACAGTATCTCATGCAGCAGATTTGATGAGAGAGCAAGGGTTGCACCGCTTGCCTGTTATCGAAAATGATCAATTAGTTGGTTTGGTAACTGAAGGAACCATTGCCCAAGCTAGTCCATCAAAAGCAACCAGTCTTTCTATCTATGAGATGAATTATCTTCTAAATAAGACAAAAGTAAAAGATGTGATGATTCGCGATGTTGTCACTGTTTCAGGCTATGCGAGTCTAGAGGATGCAACTTATTTGATGTTGAAAAACAAGATTGGTATTCTTCCTGTCGTAGATAATCATCAAGTCTATGGGGTTATTACGGACCGTGACGTTTTCCAAGCCTTTCTTGAAATTGCTGGTTATGGCGAAGAAGGGATTCGTGTACGCTTTGTTACAGAAAACGAAGTTGGCGTTCTTGGAAAGATTGTTTCTTTGATTGTAGAAGAAAATTTGAATATCTCGCATACAGTCAATATTCCGCGTAAAGATGGTAAGGTGATTATCGAAGTTCAAATCGATGGATCAATTGATTTACCAGCTTTGAAAGAAAAATTTGAATCAGAGAATATTCAAGTAGAAGAGATTACTCGTACTTCAGCAAAAATTTTGTAAGAAGGGAAGCCGAAAGGCTTCTTTTTACGTGTAATAAGGGAGTAGAGCAAAAGATGGAAAGAAATGATAGATTATGGTATAATAAAAAGATATAAAAAAGGAGTATTTATGGACATTTCAGAAATTCGTCAGAAAATTGACGCAAATCGTGAAAAATTAGCTTCTTTCAGGGGGTCTCTTTGACCTCGAGGGTCTAGAGGAAGAGATTGCCATCTTGGAAAACAAGATGACAGAACCTGATTTTTGGAACGATAATATCGCGGCCCAAAAAACGTCGCAAGAATTAAATGAATTAAAAAACACCTATAACACCTTCCACAAAATGGAAGAGTTGCAGGATGAAGTCGAAATTTTATTAGACTTTTTAGCTGAAGATGAGTCGGTTCATGAAGAATTGGTAACGCAGTTATCCGAACTTGATAAGATGATGACCAGTTACGAGATGACCTTGCTCTTGTCAGAACCTTATGACCATAATAATGCCATCTTGGAAATCCATCCAGGATCCGGTGGTACTGAGGCTCAGGACTGGGGTGATATGTTGCTTCGTATGTACACTCGCTATGGAAATGCTAAAGGCTTTAAAGTGGAAGTATTGGATTACCAAGCAGGAGATGAAGCTGGTATCAAGTCAGTAACCCTATCATTTGAAGGGCCCAATGCCTATGGTCTTCTCAAGTCAGAAATGGGTGTACACCGTTTGGTGCGAATCTCGCCATTTGACTCTGCCAAACGTCGCCATACCTCTTTCACATCGGTGGAAGTAATGCCAGAATTGGATGATACCATTGAAGTGGAAATCCGTGAAGATGATATCAAGATGGATACCTTCCGTTCAGGTGGTGCTGGTGGACAAAACGTCAATAAGGTTTCAACTGGAGTACGTTTGACACACATTCCTACGGGAACTGTTGTTCAGTCAACGGTAGATCGTACCCAGTATGGAAATAGAGATCGTGCCATGAAGATGTTGCAGGCTAAGCTCTATCAAATGGAGCAGGAGAAGAAAGCTGCGGAAGTCGATTCCCTCAAGGGTGAGAAAAAGGAAATCACATGGGGAAGTCAAATTCGTTCTTATGTTTTCACGCCATATACTATGGTAAAAGACCATCGAACTAACTTTGAAGTTGCACAAGTAGATAAGGTTATGGATGGAGACCTAGATGGTTTTATTGATGCCTATCTCAAGTGGAGAATCAGCTAAGATAGAAAGGAACTCACATGTCAATTATTGAAATGAGAGATGTCGTCAAAAAATACGACAACGGAACGACTGCCCTACGTGGTGTTTCGGTAAGCGTTCAACCAGGGGAATTTGTTTACATCGTAGGACCTTCAGGAGCTGGGAAATCAACCTTTATTCGTTCTTTGTATCGCGAAGTAAAAATCGAAAAAGGAAGCTTATCTGTTGCTGGTTTTAATCTGGTTAAAATTAAAAAGAAAGATGTTCCTCTCCTACGTCGTAGTGTTGGGGTTGTCTTCCAAGATTATAAACTGTTACCAAAGAAAACCGTTTATGAAAATATTGCTTATGCAATGGAGGTAATTGGAGAAAGTCGCCGTAATATCAAAAAACGTGTTATGGAAGTCTTAGACTTGGTTGGATTGAAGCATAAGGTTCGTTCTTTCCCAAATGAACTTTCAGGGGGAGAACAGCAACGGATTGCAATTGCACGTGCCATTGTAAACAATCCAAAAGTATTGATTGCGGACGAACCAACAGGAAACTTGGACCCAGATAATTCATGGGAAATTATGAACTTGCTGGAACGCATCAATCTCCAAGGTACAACTGTCTTGATGGCTACCCACAACAGTCAGATTGTAAATACCTTGCGCCACCGTGTCATTGCCATTGAAAATGGCCGTGTCGTTCGTGACGAAGCTAAAGGAGAATATGGATACGATGATTAGTAGATTTTTTCGTCATTTATTTGAATCGTTAAAAAGTTTGAAACGAAATGGCTGGATGACAGTAGCTGCTGTTAGTTCAGTTATGATTACTTTGACCTTGGTTGCAATATTTGCATCTGTTATCTTTAATACGGCTAAACTAGCTACAGATATCGAAAATAATGTCCGAGTAATGGTATACATTCGTAAGGACGTAGCTGATAATAGTGAGACGATTGAAAAAGAAGGTCAAACTGTTACAAATAACGACTACCATAAGGTATATGATGCTTTGAAAGGTATGTCAACCGTTAAAAGTGTTACGTTTTCAAGTAAAGAAGAACAATATGAAAAGTTGACAGAAACAATGGGGGACAACTGGAAAATCTTTGAAGGCGATGCCAATCCTCTTTATGATGCATATATCGTTGATACAAATACACCCAGTGATGTAAAGACAGTAGCAGAAGAAGCTAAAAAAATCGAAGGTGTATCAGAAGTTCAAGATGGTGGTGCTAATACAGAACGCTTGTTTAAGTTAGCCTCATTTATTCGTGTCTGGGGACTAGTTATCGCTGGATTATTGATTTTCATTGCGGTGTTCTTGATTTCTAATACTATACGTATCACCATCATTTCACGAAGCCGTGAAATTCAAATCATGCGTTTAGTAGGTGCTAAGAATGGCTATATCCGCGGACCTTTCTTGCTTGAAGGTGCCTTCATTGGTTTGCTTGGAGCAACACTTCCATCAGTTCTGGTATTTATTGTCTATAAAATGGTTTACCAATCGGTTAATAAGTCATTGGTTGGTCAGAACCTTTCAATGATATCACCAGAAGTATTCAGTCCACTGATGATTGCCTTATTATTTGTGATTGGAATTTTTATCGGTTCAATCGGATCAGGAATTTCAATGCGCCGATTCCTGAAAATCTAAAATAGAAGTATATTTGAGGAGATTCTAATATCTCCTTTTTTACTACAAAAATTTTAGAAAAAAGTCTACTTTTTTTATAAAAGCCTTTACAAAAAAAATTAAAGTGGTATAATTGAATTATAGAAAGTGCAAACGTTTTCGTAAAACGTTTGCCTAAATAAAAATAAAGGAGATTTGAATGATGAAAGATACATTCAAAAATGTCTTGTCTTTCGAGTTTTGGCAAAAATTCGGTAAGGCTTTGATGGTGGTTATCGCGGTTATGCCGGCTGCTGGTTTGATGATTTCAATCGGTAAGTCACTTGTGATGATCAACCCTAACTTTGCCCCACTCGTTACTACTGGTGGTGTACTAGAGCAAATCGGTTGGGGAGTCATCGTTAACCTTCATATCTTGTTTGCCCTCGCTATTGGAGGAAGCTGGGCTAAGGAACGCGCTGGTGGTGCGTTTGCGGCAGGTCTTGCCTTTGTCCTAATCAATCGTATCACTGGTACAATCTTTGGCGTATCAGGAGATATGTTGAAAAATCCAGAAGCTATGGTAACAACTCTCTTTGGTGGATCAATCAAAGTTGCTGATTACTTCATTAGTGTTATGGAAGCTCCAGCACTTAACATGGGTGTCTTCGTAGGGATTATTTCTGGTTTTATTGGAGCAACTGCTTACAACAAATACTACAACTTCCGTAAGCTTCCTGATGCACTTTCATTCTTTAACGGAAAACGTTTTGTACCGTTTGTAGTTATTCTTCGTTCAGTAATTGCTGCAATCGTACTTTCAGCTTTCTGGCCACTTGTGCAAACTGGTATCAATAGCTTTGGTATCTGGATTGCTAACTCACAAGAAACTGCTCCAATCCTTGCACCATTCTTGTATGGTACATTGGAACGCTTGCTCTTGCCATTTGGTCTTCACCACATGTTGACTATCCCAATGAACTACACAGCTCTTGGTGGTACTTATGAAGTCTTAACTGGTGCAGCAAAAGGTAGCCAAGTATTTGGTCAAGATCCACTTTGGCTTGCATGGGTAACAGACCTTGTTAACCTTAAAGGTACAGATGCAAGTCACTACCAACAATTGTTAGATACTGTTCACCCAGCTCGTTTCAAAGTTGGACAAATGATCGGTTCGTTCGGTATCTTGATGGGTGTGATTGTGGCTATCTACCGTAATGTCGATGCTGATAAGAAACATCAATATAAAGGTATGATGATTGCGACAGCTCTTGCAACATTCTTGACAGGGGTTACTGAACCAATCGAATACATGTTCATGTTTGTAGCAACACCTATGTACCTTGTTTACTCACTTGTTCAAGGTGCGGCCTTCGCTATGTCTGATGTAGTAAACCTACGTATGCACTCATTCGGTTCAATCGAGTTCTTGACTCGTACACCTATTGCGATTAGCGCTGGTATTGGTATGGATATTGTTAACTTTATCTGGGTAACTGTTCTCTTTGCCGTAATCATGTACTTTATCGCAAACTTCATGATTCAAAAATTCAACTACGCAACTCCAGGACGTAACGGAAACTACGAAACTGCTGAAGGTTCAGAAGAAGCTAGCAGTGAAGTGAAAGTTGCAGCAGGTTCTCAAGCTGTAAACATTATCAACCTTCTTGGTGGACGTGCAAACATCGTTGATGTTGATGCATGTATGACTCGTCTTCGTGTAACTGTAAAAGATGCTGACAAAGTCGGTGATGCAGAACAATGGAAAGCAGAAGGAGCTATGGGTCTTGTCATGAAAGGACAAGGAGTTCAAGCTATCTACGGTCCAAAAGCAGACGTATTGAAATCTGATATCCAAGATATCCTTGATTCAGGTGAAATCATTCCTGAAACTCTTCCAAGTCAAATGACAGAAGCACAACAAAACACTGTACACTACAAAGGTGTAACAGAGGAAGTTTACTCAGTAGCTGACGGTCAAGTTGTTGCTTTGGAACAAGTAAAAGATCCAGTATTTGCTCAAAAAATGATGGGTGACGGATTTGCTGTAGAACCTGCAAATGGAAACATTGTATCTCCAGTTTCAGGTACTGTATCAAGCATCTTCCCTACAAAACATGCTCTTGGTCTTGTGACTGAAGCAGGTCTTGAAGTACTTGTTCACATTGGTTTGGACACAGTAAGTCTTGAAGGAAAACCATTTACTGTTCATGTAGCTGAAGGACAAAAAGTTGCAGCAGGTGATCTTCTTGTCACAGCTGACTTGGATGCTATCCGTGCAGCAGGTCGTGAAACTTCTACAGTAGTTGTCTTCACAAATGCTGAAGCTATTAAATCAGTTAAATTAGAACAAACAGGTTCTCTTGCAGCTAAAACAGCAGTTGCTAAAGTAGAATTGTAATACACTTGAGGTTGGAAGCTGTTTTCCAACCTCTTGTTTTGGGAGAAAAGCATGAAATTTTTAACACTCAATACTCATAGCTGGATGGAAAAAGAAGCCGAGGAAAAATTCCAGCTCTTGCTTGAAGATATTCTTGATAAAGACTATGATTTGATATGTTTCCAAGAAATCAATCAGGAGATTACTTCGCCAGAGGTGGAGGTTAATGACCTTTATCAAGCTTTGCCAGCTGCTGAGCCTATTCATCAAGACCATTATGTTAGACTTTTGGTTGAAAAGTTGTCAGAGCAAGGAAAAGATTACTACTGGACTTGGGCCTATAACCATATCGGTTATGACCGCTACCATGAAGGTGTGGCTATCTTGTCTAAAACACCTATTGAAGCAAGAGAAATTTTGGTTTCAGATGTGGATGATCCAACAGACTATCATACTCGCCGTGTCGCCCTGGCTGAAACTGTAGTTGATGGTAAGGAGCTTGCAGTTGCAAGTGTCCACCTTTCTTGGTGGGATAAAGGTTTCCAAGAAGAATGGGCACGATTTGAGGCTGTCTTGAAAGAATTGAACAAGCCACTTTTACTAGCTGGAGATTTCAACAACCCAGCTGGTCAGGAAGGTTACCAAGCTATTTTAGCTAGTCCATTAAGCTTACAAGACGCATTTGAAGTTGCTCAAGATAAAAGTGGTAGCTATACTGTTCCACCAGAAATTGATGGCTGGAAGGGGAACACAGAACCCCTTCGAATCGACTATGTTTTTACTACCAAGGAGTTAGCGGTGGAAAATTTACATGTCGTATTTGATGGTAACAAGAGTCCACAAGTGAGTGATCACTATGGCTTGAATGCTATTTTAAACTGGAAATAATAACTGATACTCTTTGAAAATCTCTTCAAACCACGTCAACGTCTCCTTGCCGTATAGATGTTACTGACTTCGTCAGTTCTATCCGCAACCTCAAAACACTGTTTTGAGCAACCTGCGGCTAGTTTCCTAGTTTGCTCTTTGATTTTCATTGAGTATGAAAAGAGGTTGGAATCATGAAATTCCAGCCTTTTTCTGACTAGAAAAGCTACTGGAAATAGCCTAAATAAGTGAGACTACTGAAATGGAATAAAATATGGTATAATTGAAAAGATAGATAGAATCGAGGATATTATGTCATTTACGAAATTTCAATTTAAAAACTATATTAGAGAAGCCTTGGAGGAGTTAAAATTTACAACTCCAACAGAGGTGCAAGATAAGTTGATTCCGATTGTCTTGGCAGGTCGTGACCTAGTCGGTGAATCAAAAACAGGTTCAGGTAAGACTCATACTTTCTTGTTACCAATTTTCCAGCAACTAGATGAAGCTAGTGATAGTGTACAGGCGGTGATTACGGCACCAAGCCGTGAGTTGGCTACTCAGATTTATCAAGCAGCTCGTCAGATTGCAGCCCACTCAGAAGTGGAAGTTCGTGTGGTTAACTATGTGGGTGGTACAGATAAGGCTCGCCAGATTGACAAATTGGCAAGCAATCAACCTCATATTGTTATCGGAACACCAGGCCGTATCTACGACTTGGTTAAATCTGGTGATTTGGCTATTCACAAGGCCAAGACCTTTGTGATTGATGAGGCAGACATGACCTTGGATATGGGATTCTTAGAAACTGTTGATAAGATTGCTGGAAGTCTTCCAAAAGATTTGCAATTCATGGTCTTCTCAGCGACTATTCCACAAAAGTTGCAACCATTCTTGAAAAAATACTTGTCAAATCCTGTCATGGAGAAAATCAAGACCAAAACGGTCATTTCCGATACCATTGATAATTGGTTGATTTCGACCAAGGGCCGAGATAAGAATGCTCAAATTTACCAGTTGACTCTGTTGATGCAACCGTATTTGGCAATGATTTTTGTTAACACTAAAACGCGTGCTGATGAATTGCATTCATATCTGACTGCTCAAGGCTTGAAGGTGGCAAAAATCCATGGGGATATTGCCCCTCGTGAGCGCAAACGTATCATGAACCAGGTGAAAAATCTGGATTTTGAGTATATTGTCGCAACAGATTTGGCAGCGCGTGGAATTGACATTGAAGGTGTCAGCCATGTCATCAATGATGCCATTCCGCAAGATTTGTCCTTCTTTGTTCATCGAGTTGGTCGTACTGGAAGAAATGGCCTACCAGGTACAGCTATTACTCTTTATCAGCCAAGTGATGACTCGGATATCCGTGAGTTGGAGAAATTGGGAATCAAGTTTACTCCTAAGATGGTCAAAGACGGGGAATTTCAAGATACTTATGACCGTGATCGTCGTGCCAACCGTGAGAAAAAACAAGATAAACTTGATATCGAAATGATTGGTTTGGTTAAAAAGAAAAAGAAAAAAGTCAAACCAGGTTATAAGAAAAAAATTAAATGGGCGGTTGATGAAAAACGTCGCAAGACCAAGCGTGCTGAAAATCGTGCTCGCGGTCGTGCTGAGCGTAAAGCAAAACGCCAAACATTTTAATAGAAAAAGTTGGAGTACTGAGCTCCAATTTTTTTTTTATTTATGAGAACGAACTATCTAAACAGAAACACTACATTAAAGACTGCAAATTGCGCTAAAAAATGGTATAATGATAAAGTTATATAGTCCCGATAAGATGGTAGGTATTTATCACTAAGAGTTTTCCTATCAGTACTTTGTAATTCGCAAAGACTGACGGCTCCATACGGTTCCCGCTATAGTGCGGTCATCCTATGCGCCTTACTAGCTTCAGAAATAAAAAAGTATCGTTTTTATTTCTTTTGCGTCGTAACTCTTATAGAATAAAAATACCTATCAGTACTTTGTAACTCTATAACACTATTTTTAAGGGGGGACATTTTTATGTCAGAACGTAAATTATTCACGTCTGAATCTGTATCTGAGGGGCATCCGGATAAGATTGCAGACCAAATTTCAGATGCGATTTTGGATGCTATTTTAGCTAAGGATCCAGAGGCGCACGTTGCTGCTGAGACAGCTGTATATACTGGTTCCGTCCACGTTTTTGGTGAAATTTCTACAAATGCCTATGTAGATATTAACCGTGTGGTTCGTGATACCATTGCAGAGATTGGCTATACCAATACAGAATATGGATTTTCTGCTGAGACTGTAGGAGTACATCCATCTTTGGTAGAACAATCTCCTGACATTGCCCAAGGTGTTAACGAAGCCTTGGAGGTTCGTGGGAATGCAGACCAAGATCCGCTTGATTTGATTGGTGCTGGTGACCAAGGGCTCATGTTTGGATTTGCAGTGGATGAAACAGAAGAGCTCATGCCATTGCCAATTTCACTCAGCCACAAGTTGGTTCGTCGTTTAGCAGATCTTCGTAAGTCTGGGGAAATTAGCTATCTTCGCCCAGACGCTAAATCACAAGTTACAGTTGAGTATGATGAAAATGATCGTCCAGTACGTGTGGACACAGTTGTTATTTCAACTCAGCACGATCCAGAAGTCAGCAACGAACAAATTCACAATGATGTCATTAACAAGGTTATCAAAGAAGTTATTCCAGCCTCTTACTTGGATGAGCAAACCAAATTCTTCATCAATCCTACTGGTCGTTTTGTAATCGGTGGACCGCAAGGGGACTCAGGTTTGACTGGTCGTAAGATCATCGTAGATACTTATGGTGGCTACTCTCGTCATGGTGGTGGTGCCTTCTCTGGTAAGGATGCGACTAAGGTGGACCGTTCAGCCTCTTATGCTGCTCGTTATATTGCCAAGAATATCGTTGCAGCAGGCCTTGCTAAGAAGGCAGAAGTGCAATTGGCCTATGCTATCGGTGTTGCCCAGCCTGTTTCTGTTCGTATCGATACCTTCGGTACAGGAACAGTAGCTGAAAGCAAACTTGAAAAAGCTGCTCGTCAAATCTTTGACCTTCGTCCTGCAGGAATTATCCAAATGCTGGACCTTAAGCGTCCAATTTACCGTCAAACAGCGGCTTATGGACACATGGGACGTACAGATATTGACCTTCCATGGGAACGTTTGGACAAGGTAGATGCTTTGAAAGAAGCAGTAAAATAGATAAGAAAACCAACGTTTTGAACGTTGGTTTTTGTAAATATGAGCTATCCTTTTTAATAGGTCAGCAAATTGCTGGCCTGTTATAATTTATTCATTGTTTTCAAAAATGCCCAGTTACCAATTGATTTTGACCCGTATTTTAAGTCCATATGGTCCAGTAATACATAATCGTTTTTCTCGTAGAATGAGGAATTTCTAGCTGTACTGGTTATGAGTCCCAAGTGTTTACAGCCTTTTGATTTGACATAAGGTTCAATCCCTTGTGTCAGAAAAGTACTGCCTATTCCCTGTCCCTTACTTGCTGTATTAACAGCTAAAGCCATCAAATACCAATCAAACTCTCCTGATTGTTCTAAGTGCTTTTTGGAACGTTTTACAAAGTCAAAGTATTTAAAAAGATTTCGTGGTCGAATGTAGCGAAAAATGTTTGTTCCGCCATTTTGTAGATAGGATAGTATACAGAAATCCTTTTGTTGCAAAAGGGCGACTGCACGTAATTCTCCATCTTGTTCCGCAACTAAACAGTTTCCTTTTTTAATATAGACTCTGGTAAGCATTGTTTGTAATGTTTCTACAAAATTAGGATAATAATCAGGCTTCTTTAAATCATCCCTTATAATCGTTAAAAAGGGATAGTCAAGAAAGGAATTGGCTAATAGTTTTCCAATTTTTTCGTATTCTTCAAGTCTTGCCTCTCGATATATCATGTCTCCCATGCTTGTCTCCTTTGTTACCTATAAAATTGTGTATGATAGGATTTCAAGATAAAAAATTGGAGATGATTTAAAAAGCTAAATAAACCCAATTTTGTTCCATAAGGTTTAAAGCACTTTCTAATCTCTCCAAGATTTTATTTGGTTGGAATCGAAATTCCAATTAATTTTTCTGAATAGAGGGTTTTGATATTGGCTTCATCAATAGAGTCCTTATCAATTTTACGTTTCAAGAAAAATTCTTGAATAGCTTCGATTTCAGGTTCGCGAATAGCGCGGTGTTTGTTTGAGATGAGGATTTCATAGTGAAGCGGAGCTTGGGTAAAAATAACATCTGTATTACCTGCAGAATAAACTTCAACAAGGGTTGCATCTGTACTTTCTAGCTGGCTTTTTACAAGTTGCGAGTGTGAGTTTGTTGTATTGATAAGCTTCATAACATTTCCTCCGATTTTCTAATTCTATTATAGCACTTTTTGAATAAAGTAGCTTGATTTAGCCAATCTTATGCTGTTTTTTCCAAGATTCGATAGCCCATTTATGGCTACCACGTTTGAGGTTTTCAATAGCCTCATCAATAGGGAACCAGGCAATATGATTAAAGTCTTCTAGTGGCTTTTGCACTTCTTTGAAAGAAATCGCTTCATAGAGGTAGGCAGGATTGTAGTAGTAGGTGTCACGGTGACGAGAATAGAAATATTCGTCAGCTTGTCCGTAATAGGTACCAATTTCAGCTGTAAAGCCAAGCTCTTCAATCAATTCACGCTTTAGGGCTTCTTGATGATTTTCACCTGTTTCAATTTCACCACCTGGTAGGAACCAAGCACCATTAGGTGCTTGAACAAGAACAATTTGTTTTTGTTCAGCATCAGGGATAACTGCATATACGCCATAGCGTGAAACATAGTCTGTATTTGCTTTCTTTTCTCCGAAAGTTGGGTTTGCCATTGGATTTTCCTCATTATTTATTATCTTTATTATTATCTTAATGGACAAAGACCGAGCTGTCAAGAATTTATAGTTATTTTAATAAAAAGGAGCAGAAAATTTTCATTTTCTATTCCTTTTCTGTAGGATTTATACTTCTTTTTCAGAAGTTTTTACTTCAGCTTTTTTGGCAGACTTAATTTGAATCTTGCCCTTGCTGGTCATAACTGCTTTGAGGTTTTTTTCGCTTGGATTTTCAAGGTAGTAGTCAGTGATTGCGTCCTCAATATAGTCTTGAATAGTACGACGAAGTGGGCGTGCTCCCATTTTTGGATCATAGCCGAGGTCAACTAATTTTTCCTTGACCTTGTCAGTTACATCCAAATGAATGTTGTTGCTAGAAAGGCGCTTGTTAACGTCTGCTAGCATAAGCTCGACAATCTGAAGGAGGTTGTCCTTGCTGAGAGCCTTAAATTCGATAATACCATCAAAACGGTTCATAAACTCTGGGCTAAAGAAGTTACCGAGTTCACCGAGAACAGAATTGGTACGTCCTTCGCGAGCGGCCCCAAATCCAACGCTGGCTTCTGCCTTACCTGTACCTGCATTTGAAGTCATGATGATGATAGCGTCCTTGAAGCTAACGGTACGTCCTTGCCCATCTGTCAAACGACCATCGTCCAAGACTTGAAGGAACATATGCATAACATCTGGATGGGCTTTCTCTACTTCATCCAAGAGAATAAGAGAATATGGATTGCGGCGGACTTTTTCAGTTAACTGCCCAGCCTCATCGTAGCCAACATAACCTGGAGGGGCGCCGACCAACTTAGCCACGCTGTGTTTTTCCATGTATTCGCTCATGTCAAAGCGAATCATGCTGTCAGCAGAACCAAAGAGTTCGATGGCCAGTTGTTTGGAAAGTTCTGTCTTACCGACACCAGTTGGTCCGACAAAGAGGAAGCTTCCAATTGGACGGTTAGGCGTACCGAGACCGACACGATTCCGGCGAATAGCCTTGGCAATCTTATCGACTGCATCATCTTGGCCAATAACATGAGACTTGAGGTCTTCAGCTAGATGGATGAGTTGAGATTGTTCTTTCTCTTTCAAATCACCAACAGGGATATTGGTTTTCTGCTCGATAATGTGCTCAATGGTTTTCTCACTGATGATAGGAGTATCTTGGTCTGTGACCTTTTTCTTTTGCATTTCCTTATACTTGGCAATCTGGTCGCGGAAGTAGGCGGCCTTCTCAAAATCTTCCTCTCGTGTAGCTTGAGATTTAAGATTTTCAGCCTCAATCAAGCGCTGATCGATTACTTTAGGATCGACAAAATTCAAGGTCAAGTTCATCTTTGAACCAGCTTCATCCAGGAGGTCGATGGCCTTGTCAGGTAAGAAGCGATCTTGGATGTAACGATTGGAAAGAGTTGCAGCTGCTTCAATCGCAGCATCGGTATACTGAACGTGGTGGTAGTCTTCGTATTTCTTTTGAATTCCTTTGAGGATAGTGATTGTTTCTTCCACTGTTGGTTCATCGACCTTAACAGGTTGCATACGGCGTTCTAGGGCAGCATCTTTTTCAATGATGCGGTATTCATTGAGGGTAGTTGCACCGACCAGTTGCAGTTCACCACGAGCAAGGGCTGGCTTGAGGATATTTCCTGCATCCATATTGCCATCGCCCGCAGATCCCGCACCGACAATTTCATGGATTTCATCGATAAAGAGGATAATATCCTCACGTTTGCGAATTTCTTCCATGAGCTTTTGCATGCGTTCTTCAAATTGTCCTCGGATACCCGTTCCTTGAACTAGGCTAACTACATCCAGACGGATGACTTGTTTGCCTTGGAGTTTATGTGGAACATCGCCATCAACGATTTTCTGAGCTAGACCTTCGACAACGGCAGTTTTCCCGACACCTGGTTCACCGATAAGAACAGGATTATTCTTGGTTCTGCGATTGAGAATTTCGATGACACGGATAATCTCATCGTCGCGCCCAATAACGGGGTCAATATCTCCACGACGGGCAATTTCAGTTACGTTGATACCAAATTCTTCCAGCAGGCCTTTTTCTTGGCTTGGTGGAGGAGTTTGAGCAGGTCCACGATTTTGGGAACCATAACCTCCGTTTCCACCGTAACCTCCACCTGATTGGGTTGGGGGAGTCGGTGGAGTGTTGTTAGAAGGTCTAAAATTGTTTAGGTCATTGAAGAAATCACCAAAGGGATCAAAGTCACGATTGTTCAGATCCGTCATACCTTTAAAGAGGCTATTGTTAGGATCTGTCTTGATAATCTTATAGCAGTTTTGACAAAGGTCAATTTGTTTTTGCTTTCCATTAAGATTGGTATAAAGATGAATTGTTGAGTCATTGATTTTACAGTTTTGACAAAGCATACATCTACCTCATTTCTTTCTTTAGCCTGACCTGTTTAAAGGTCAAAAATAGTCAAATTTCTATACTCTCATTATAACAGGATTGGGGTGTAAAGCAAGTAAAAAGATTGCAGCTTTGAGAAGTTGTTACAATGAAAATTTTTGTGATTTTAGGGAATAAAAAAATCCTATTTGTGAGACAAAAAGGATTTTGGTTAGACATGCAGGGTGTAACCCAGCTTGTTTTGTATTAGTAAAGGAGTTCGTAAATCTCCATTGCAATCAAGTCAATGCTGTCAAACGTATAAGTTTCGCGAGCTTCGACATCACGAAGGGTAAAGATTGAGCCGTTTTCTTCGTCGTGGCTGTATGCAACTTCTGCAACAACAACTCCTTCGCGTTCAAAATTACGTTTTAAATTTCCGCCGTCTTTAGCCATTGCTTCAAGGCGGTTGATGATTCTAACCAAATGTGATTCCATTTTGATTCTCCTTCATTTCTTATCGTTACTATTTTACCATAAAGGAGGCCAACTTGCCTAGAAAAAACTAAGATTTCTCGCTAATTCTACCAGCTTAAAGTTTTTTTGAATAAATTAGACAAAAGATTTGAATTTTAATTCATTCCATGTTATAATCATACAGTATTCTATTTTAGAAAGCAGTGTGACTATGAATTTTTCTTTTTTACCTAAGTATTTACCTTATTTTAACTATGGGGCTGTTGTGACGGTTCTCATTTCTATCTGTGTTGTCTTTTTGGGAACTATTTTGGGTGTTGTCTTGGCTTTTGGGCAACGTTCAAAGTTTAAACCGTTTGTTTGGCTCGCCAACTTGTACGTTTGGATTTTCCGTGGGACACCGATGATGGTTCAGATTATGATTGCCTTTGCCCTTATGCACATCAATGCTCCGACTATTCAGGTTGGAATTTTAGGTGTTGACCTTTCTCGTCTGATTCCAGGGATTTTGATTATCTCTATGAACAGTGGTGCTTATGTTTCTGAGACTGTTCGTGCTGGGATTAATGCGGTTCCAAAAGGTCAGCTAGAGGCGGCCTATTCTTTAGGAATTCGTCCTAAAAATGCTATGCGCTATGTGATTTTGCCACAAGCTATCAAAAATATTTTGCCAGCATTGGGGAACGAATTTATCACCATTATCAAGGATAGTTCTCTTTTATCAGCTATTGGTGTCATGGAGTTGTGGAACGGAGCTACAACAGTTTCTACAACAACCTATCTACCTTTAACACCACTTTTATTTGCAGCCTTTTATTACTTGATTATGACTTCTATTTTGACAGTAGCCTTGAAAGCTTTTGAAAAACGTATGGGACAAGGAGATAAGAAATAATGACAGAAACCTTGATAAAAATTGAAAATTTACATAAATCCTTTGGAAAGAATGAAGTATTGAAGGGCATCAACCTCGAGATTAAAAGAGGAGAAGTTGTCGTTATCATCGGTCCTTCGGGGAGCGGAAAATCTACCTTGCTTCGCTCTATGAATTTGTTGGAAGAAGCAACTAAGGGGAAGGTTATCTTTGAGGGAGTCGATATTACGGACAAGAAGAATGACCTGTTTGCTATGCGTGAGAAGATGGGCATGGTCTTCCAACAATTTAATCTCTTTCCTAATATGACTGTGATGGAAAATATCACCTTGTCTCCTATCAAGACCAAAGGTGAAAGTAAGGAAGTTGCAGAGAAGAGAGCTCAGAAACTTTTGGAAAAAGTTGGTTTACCAGATAAGGCAACTGCTTATCCACAGAGTTTGTCAGGTGGCCAGCAACAGCGGATTGCCATCGCGCGTGGTTTAGCTATGGAACCTGATGTCTTGCTCTTTGACGAGCCAACTTCAGCCCTGGACCCTGAAATGGTAGGTGAGGTGTTGGCTGTTATGCAAGACTTAGCTAAGTCAGGAATGACCATGGTTATCGTAACACATGAAATGGGATTTGCTCGTGAGGTGGCAGACCGTGTCATCTTTATGGCAGACGGTGTGGTTGTTGAAGACGGAACACCTGAACAGATTTTTGAACAAACCCAAGAACAGCGGACTAAAGACTTCTTGAGTAAGGTTTTATAATCTATTTTAAAATTTCAAGACAAGATTAGTGAAAAGCTAGGCTCAATACCAGTCAAGTGGAACTTACTTTGAGAAGTTACCCCCCTTATTAATAACATCCATAAATTGGATATTAGGATTTTTAATATAAAGTAGTTTTGTGTTAAAATATAATTGTTCCATATGATTCTCTCTAATGATGGTTTGGTTACTTTTCATTATAGATTATATGGGGCTTTTTTCTACAAGAAAATAGGTTTCATAATATCTATAAGAAATTTATCCTATATAAATATCATAGAGCATTTTTTATGTGGAAAACTCAGGGAAATCATCGCTTTTTTCATAAAAAAATGCTATAATGAAGGGTATGAAATATCACGATTACATCTGGGATTTAGGTGGAACTTTACTAGATAATTACGAAACTTCAACAGCTGCATTTGTTGAAACATTGGCATTGTATGGCATCACACAAGACCATGACAGTGTCTATCAGGCTTTAAAGGTTTCTACTGATTTTGCGATTGAGACATTCGCTCCCAACTTAGAGAATTTTTTAGAAAAGTACAAGGAAAATGAAGCCAGAGAGCTAGAACATCCGATTTTATTTGATGGAGTTTCTGGTTTATTGGAAGATATCTCAAATCAAGGTGCCCGTCATTTTTTAGTTTCTCATCGAAATGATCAGGTCTTGGAAATTTTAGAAAAAACCTCTATAGCAGCTTATTTTACAGAAGTGGTGACTTCTAACTCAGGCTTTAAGAGAAAACCAGATCCTGAGTCCATGATTTATTTAAGAGAAAAGTATCAAATTAACTCTGGTCTTGTCATCGGTGATCGGCCGATTGATATCGAAGCAGGGCAAGCTGCTGGACTCGATACCCACTTGTTTACCAGTATCGTGAATTTAAGACAAGTATTAGACATGTAAGAAAAAGGAATAAGATGACAGAAGAAATTAAAAATCTGCAGGCACAAGATTATGATGCCAGTCAAATTCAAGTTTTAGAGGGCTTAGAGGCTGTTCGTATGCGTCCAGGGATGTATATCGGATCGACCTCAAAAGAAGGTCTTCACCATCTAGTCTGGGAAATTGTTGATAACTCAATTGATGAAGCCTTGGCAGGATTTGCTAGCCATATTCAAGTCTTTATTGAGCCCGATGATTCGATTACAGTTGTTGATGATGGGCGTGGTATCCCAGTCGATATTCAGGAAAAAACAGGTCGACCTGCCGTTGAGACTGTCTTTACTGTTCTTCACGCTGGAGGAAAATTCGGCGGTGGCGGATATAAGGTCTCAGGTGGTCTTCACGGAGTGGGGTCCTCAGTTGTTAACGCCCTTTCAACTCAATTAGACGTTCATGTCCACAAAAATGGTAAGATTCATTACCAAGAATACCGTCGTGGTCATGTTGTCGCAGACCTTGAGGTGGTTGGAGATACGGATAAGACGGGAACAACAGTTCACTTTACACCGGATCCAGAAATTTTCACTGAAACAACAACTTTTGATTTTGATAAATTAAATAAACGGATTCAAGAGTTGGCCTTTCTAAATCGTGGTCTTCAAATCTCCATCACAGATAAGCGTGAGGGGTTAGAACAAACTAAGCATTACCACTATGAAGGTGGGATTGCTAGCTACGTTGAATATATCAATGAGAACAAGGATGTTATTTTTGATACACCAATCTACACAGATGGTGAGATGGATGATATCACAGTTGAAGTAGCCATGCAGTACACAACGGGTTACCATGAAAATGTCATGAGTTTCGCCAATAATATCCACACCCATGAAGGTGGAACGCATGAACAAGGTTTCCGTACAGCCTTGACACGTGTCATCAACGATTATGCTCGTAAGAATAAGTTACTGAAAGACAATGAAGACAACCTAACAGGGGAAGATGTCCGCGAAGGATTAACTGCAGTTATCTCGGTTAAACACCCAAATCCACAGTTTGAAGGACAGACCAAGACAAAACTGGGGAATAGCGAAGTGGTCAAAATTACCAATCGTCTCTTCAGTGATGCCTTCTCTGATTTCCTTATGGAGAATCCTCAAATTGCAAAACGCATTGTAGAAAAAGGAATTTTGGCTGCCAAAGCTCGTGTGGCTGCCAAGCGTGCGCGTGAAGTCACTCGTAAAAAATCTGGTTTGGAAATTTCCAACCTTCCAGGTAAACTAGCAGACTGCTCTTCTAACAATCCTGCTGAAACAGAACTCTTCATCGTCGAAGGAGACTCAGCTGGTGGGTCAGCCAAATCTGGTCGTAACCGTGAATTTCAGGCAATTCTTCCAATCCGCGGTAAGATTTTGAACGTTGAAAAGGCAAGTATGGATAAGATTCTAGCTAACGAAGAAATTCGTAGTCTTTTCACAGCGATGGGAACAGGATTTGGTGCAGAATTTGATGTTTCAAAAGCTCGTTACCAAAAACTTGTTTTGATGACCGATGCCGATGTCGATGGAGCCCACATTCGTACTCTTCTTTTAACCTTGATTTATCGTTATATGAAACCAATTTTAGAAGCTGGTTATGTTTATATCGCCCAACCACCAATCTATGGTGTCAAGGTTGGAAGCGAGATTAAAGAATATATCCAGCCAGGAGCAGACCAAGAAATTAAACTCCAAGAAGCCTTAGCCCGCCACAGTGAAGGTCGTGCCAAACCAACTATTCAGAGGTATAAAGGTCTGGGTGAAATGGATGACCACCAATTGTGGGAAACAACCATGGATCCGGAACATCGCTTGATGGCCAGAGTTTCTGTGGATGATGCAGCTGAGGCAGATAAAATCTTTGATATGTTGATGGGGGATCGAGTAGAGCCTCGTCGTGAGTTTATCGAAGAAAATGCCGTCTATAGTACACTTGATGTCTAAAAAATCGGGAGAAGTAGTTCCCTTGGTCTAAAAAATATGATATAATCATTACGATTGTTTCAAGTAAAAAAGGAGTTTAATATGTCTGGTACACTAGTAATTTATCTTGCAATTGCTGTTGCAGTTTTCTTAGTGATTGCCTATGCTATCGCAATCTACGTACGAAAACGCAATGAAAGTAAATTAGCAATTTTAGAAGAGAAAAAAGAAGAGCTGTACAATCTTCCAGTAAACGATGAAGTTGAAGCTGTAAAAAATATGCACTTGATTGGACAAAGTCAAGTGACTTTCCGTGAGTGGAACCAAAAATGGGTTGACCTATCTCTTAACTCTTTTGCGGATATCGAAAATAATCTTTTTGAGGCAGAAGGCTATAACAACTCATTCCGTTTTTTCAAGGCCAGTCATCAAATAGACCAAATCGAGAGTCAAATTACCTTGATTGAAGAAGATATTGCGGCAATTCGTAATGCTTTGGCAGATTTGGAGAAACAAGAGTCTAAAAATAGTGGACGTGTTCTTCATACTTTGGACTTGTTTGAAGAGTTGCAACACCGAGTGGCTGATCATTCTGAAGAATATGGCCAAGGTTTATCTGAAATCGAAAAACAATTGGAAAATATCCAATCAGAGTTTTCTCAGTTTGTTACTTTGAACACTTCAGGTGACCCAGTAGAAGCTGCTGTGATTTTGGATAATGCTGAAAATCATATCTTGGCTTTGAGTCACATAGTAGATCGCCTGCCAGCAATTGTAAAAACATTATCTAAAGAGCTACCTGATCAATTGGAAGATTTGGAAGACGGTTACCGTAAACTTTTAGATGCTAATTATCATTTTGCTGAAACGGATATTGAATCTCGCTTCCAATTGCTTTATGAAGCTTTGAAGAAAAACCACGAAAATATTGCACAATTAGAGTTGGATAATGCTGAGTATGAAAATACTCAAGTTCAAGAAGAAATCAATGCACTCTATGATATCTTTACACGAGAAATCGCTTCTCAAAAAGTAGTAGAAGGCTTAGTTGCAACACTTCCTACATATTTGAAACACATGAAAGATAGTAATGCTGTTTTAGTGGAAGATATTCAACGATTGAGTAATAATTACCTACTATCTGAAACGGATGTTAGTCATGTTCATAGATTGCAAGCTGAGTTAGAGTCTTTGGAAGAATCTGTGTTGGAATTAACTTCTGAACAAGAGGAACATTCTGAACCTTATTCATTCCTTGAAGATCGTTTGGAAAACTTACAAGCGACTTTGAAAGAAATTGAAGATGAACAAGTTGCAGTTAGTCAACGTCTTGCTCAGATTGAAAAAGATGATATCAATGCTCGCCAGAAGGCAAATGTTTATGTTAATCGTCTTCACACAATTAAGAGATACATGGAAAAACGCAATCTTCCAGGTATTCCTCAGAATTTCTTACAGTTGTTCTTTACAGCAAGTAACCATACTGAAGAGTTGATGGCTGAACTAGAAGAAGCTCGGGTCAATATCGAAGCTGTGAACCGTATGCTTGAAATTACAACCAATGATATGGAAGCACTTGAAGAAGAAACATATAATATTGTTCAATATGCAACATTGACAGAACAATTGCTACAGTATTCGAACCGTTACCGCTCATTTGATGAACGAATTCAAGAAGCTTTTAATGAATCATTAGAAATTTTTGAAAAAGAATTTGATTATCATGCTTCATTTGATAAGATTTCGCAAGCTTTGGAAGTTGCAGAACCAGGTGTAACCAACCGTTTTGTCACTTCATACGAAAAAACACGTGAGACGATTCGTTTCTAACATAATAAAAGGCTCTATAATATTTGTAGTGGGTAAATCCCCCTATAGATATTATGGAGCCTATTTTTTTGTTCAAAACGAGTAATAGTACTTATTTCTCATTGAAATTATAGCCTGAATTTGATATGATATTTCTATGGATAAAAGTAGAGCAAATCGTGTTGAGCACGATAAAAAGAGAATCGGTTTAATAGCCCTAGTAGCTATCTTTTCAGTAAGTATTTGTGTCCTTGGTTCAATGATTGGATACAAAGTATATACAAAGCAAAGTTTTGAACAAAGGATTGAATCTCTCAAAAAAGAGAAAGATGATCAATTGAGTGAGGGAAATCAGAAAGATCATTTTCGTAAGGGACAAGCCGAAGTAATTGCCTATTATCCTCTCCAAGGGGAGCAAGTGATTTCATCTGTAAAAGAAATCATGACACAGGATATTAAGGAAAATCTGGAAGACAAGGAAAATCTAGTTTTTTATTATACGGAGAAACAGGATTCGACTTTAAAAGGGATTGTTAACCGAAGTGTGATGAAACAAGTCTATGATTTAACTTCGTCAAAAGTTGAAGAGACTGAAAAAACTAGTCTGGCAAAAGTCCATTTGACAGAAGATGGTAAACCTTTTACACTTGATCAATTATTTTCAGATCCTAGTAAAGCCAAAGAGCAGTTGTTAAAAGAAATCACCTCTTTCTTACAGGATAAGAAATTGGACCAAGAAAAGATTGATCAAGTTGTTAAAGGCTTCTCTGATCAAGACTTGTCTGGATGGAATTTTGATTACAAGGATAGTCAGATTATCCTTTATCCAAGTCAGTCAGTTGAAAATCTAGATGAGATTGCCTTACCAGTATCTAGTTTCTTTGATGTAGTACAATCCTCTTATTTATTAGACAAGGATGCCGAACTTTATAAGGCTTATTATGAAAAGAAAAACCAAAAAGTGGTAGCTCTAACTTTTGATGATGGACCAAATCCTGCAACGACAAATCAAGCATTAGATACACTTTCTAAGTATGGTATCAAGGCAACTTTCTTTGTTTTAGGTAAGAATGTTTCTGGAAATGAAGAGATTTTGAAACGCATGAAATCGGATGGCCATGTTATTGGAAACCATAGTTGGAGTCATCCAGTGCTTTCGAAACTTTCACTTGACGAAGCTAAAAAACAGATTACTGATACTGAGGATGCGCTAACTAAAGTGTTGGGTTCTAGTTCCAAACTTATGCGTCCGCCTTATGGAGCCATTACAGACGACATTCGAAATAGCCTTGATTTGAGTTTTATTATGTGGGATGTGGATAGTCTGGATTGGAAGAGTAAGAATGAAGCAGCAATTTTGACAGAGATTCAACGTCAAGTTCGTAATGGTTCGATTATCTTAATGCATGATATCCATGCTGAAACAGTCAATGCTTTACCAAAGATTATAGATTATCTAAAAGAGCAAGGATATCACTTTGTCACAGTTCCTGAAATGCTTAATTCACGATTAAAAGCACATGAACTATTCTATGACCGTGATCAGTAAGACTTTTGCTGAATAACTAATTAAATCGTAAGTAATTTTTCAATAAATAAATTTAGTCTTGTATTAATCGAGGCTAAATTTTTTTATGTTTAAATCTCATGATAGGATTGGTTAATATTACAATTTTGTTACAAAATAATATTTTGATAGAATTTTCAGATAATTTGGTATATAATACTTTTAATTTAAATAAAAAGGAGTGATTTTATGGGAGATTGCAAAGATTTTTGTCATAACAAGTACCAAATAGCAACAATTTTTCTGCTAACGGTCTTTGCTTTCGGATTTGCTTTCGCACAGGTTAGTGCCGATGAGGGAAAATTTGAAACATCCAATCAAGTTACACGTACTTTAACGACTAATAAATTAGATGATTCAAATAAGCTTGCATCACCAGTCACGGCTGACAAGAATGCTCTAAATTCTTCTTCGAAAGAAAAAACAGAAGTGATAGAGTCATTAAAACAAGATGATTCTATCGAGTATAGAGATAATAAGTCAGACAAGGATTTAACCACACAGAAAGAAACGACTGCTATAAAAAGTGAAGAGAAGAAGGAAGAATCAGCAGTGAAAAGTAATTCTTCTTCAGAAAGCATACAATCACAGTCGTTATCTCAAGGTGGACATAAAGAAAAGCCGAACAGTATCTCCAGTAATGAAATTATTACTGTCCCTAAAACCTGGGAAGCAGGACATAAAGGACAAGGAACTGTAGTCGCTGTTATAGATTCAGGTCTTGATTTGAATCATGAGGTTTTGCGTATTTCTGATCCGTCAAAGGCGAAATTTAAAAATCAGGATGATATCGAAAAAGCTAAAAAGGCTGCTGGTATTGACTATGGGAAATGGTACAGTGACAAAGTAGTATATGCTTATGATTACTTTGATGGAACTGATAATATAAAAGAGGCTGAAAAAGAGTCTCATGGAATGCACGTTACTGGAATTGTAGCTGGAAATCCTGTTAATAAAGCACCGAATTCTGAGAAGGTTTACGGGGTGGCGCCAGAAGCTCAAATTATGTTTATGAGAGTTTTTTCAGACAGAGATAAAACTACAGCCTCTGCCCTTTATGTAAAAGCTATTGATGATGCTGTTGCATTAGGTGCAGATGTGATCAATATGAGTTTGGGTGCAGGTGCGGGTTCAACGGTAGATGCTGGTTCAGATATCATTGATGCAGTAAAAAGAGCACGCGCTAAAGGAGTGTCTGTTGTTATTGCTGCTGGTAATAGTAATACTTTCGGTAGAGGTTTTTCACAACCATTGGCAGCAAATCCTGATTATGGTCTTGTCGGAAATCCCTCTACAGTAGAAGATTCAATTTCTGTTGCTTCGATTAATAATAAAATTCTAACTACTGAAGTCTTTGAAGTAAAAGGTTTAGAAAATGACGCTACCCTTGATTATGGTAAGTTTGATTTTAATAGACCTGAAACAGAAAAAGATTTTGAAAACGGGAAAGAATACGAATATGTAGCAGCGGGTATTGGTCGTGAAGAAGATTTTGCTAATATTGATGTAAGAGGCAAGTTAGCACTGATTCAACGTGGTAAAATTAATTTTTCTGATAAGATTAAAAATGCTCTTCAACATGGTGCAGCTGGAGTTTTAATTTATAACAACGTTGAAGGTGCAAATGTTAGTATGTCTGTTACAGGTGATGCTAAGAAAATCCCATCTGTCTTTATTTCAAAACATTATGGTGAAATTCTTAAGTCTGGTCAGTATAAAATTGTCTTTAATCACAAGATGGATAATCGTAAATCAGATGTTGCAGACCAATTGTCAGATTTTTCAAGTTGGGGAGTTACAACAGATGGACAATTGAAACCAGATGTTACTGCACCTGGTGGAAATATCTATTCATCATTTAACGATAATAGCTATGGAAGTATCAGTGGAACAAGTATGGCGGCTCCTCATGTAGCTGGTGTCGCAGCATTAGTCAAAGAATATTTAGCAAAGAAACATCCTGAATTATCAGCTAGTCAAATTTCAGAGATTGTAAAAGCTTTAATTATGTCTACTGCAAAACCACATTTTAATAAACAGACTGGAGCCTATACTTCTCCACGTCAGCAAGGTGCTGGTGTAGTTGACACGATGGCTGCAACAAGCACAGATCTATTTGTAACAGGTGCAAATAACTATCCAAGTGTTACTCTTGGCAATGTTGGTGATAAATTTACCTTTGAAGTTACAATTCATAATATTTCGGATAAAGACCGAACATTGAAGATGATTGTAAATACAAATACTGATGAAGTTGAAGAAGGGAAATTCACTCTCCGTCCACGAAAACTAACTGAAACAGTCTGGCCTGAAGTAACTGTGAAAGCTCATAGTACGAAGACAGTAACAGTTAGTGTAGATACAAGTAAGTTTACTGAAGAACTTAGCAAAATAATGCCAAATGGATATTTTCTAGAAGGATTTGTTAGATTTGTCAATCCTGCAGATGATGGTTCTGTTATTGGTTTACCATTTATGGGATTTAAGGGAGAATTCCAAAATCTACCTGCAATTGAAAAACCAATTTATCAATTGATTAAGGAAGGAAACAGTGGATTTTACTCTGAAATTGATAAAGATAATCCAGGAATTTCACCTTCAGACGATGCAACTTATTTAACAAGTTCTGAAAATGATGTAAATGTTTTAAAAGCAGAGCGTCAAGGAAGTCGAGTGACTGTACTCGGAGTGAAACAAGATGCTGAAGGAAAATACCATCTTCAATTAGATGAAAAGGGGAACATCCGCCTTGCTATCTCGCCAAATGAGGATGGTAATAAAGATTCTGTTCGGTTTAAAACTCTTGTCTATAGAAACTTGGTAAATCTTCGTGCGACGGTTTATGCTTCTTCGGATACAACACACAGTCAGCCTATTTGGCAAAGTCGTCCAACAGACCTTGTAAAAAATTATTTTGATGGCGATACTAGAAATCCAAGAAGTTATATTGTAGATAAAACAGCTTGGGGAGGACAGGATTCTAATGGAAATCGAGTTTCTGATGGAATTTATGACTATGTTATTAGTTATAAGCCAGATGTCCCTGGAGCTGAGGAACAATATACAACATTTAAAATTCAAATCGATACACAAAAACCTCTGATTACTTCGGGATATATTCGTTCTCAAGAAGATCAAGAACAATTTATAGCTCGCAAACCTCAGGATGTAGGAAATGGTGGAATTCTTCTAGAAAAAGTCTTTTATATTCGTCCTTCTGAAAATAGAGAGGCGACAGATTCAGAAATCGAACAGTATCAAATTATCAAACAAAATGAAGATGGTAGTTATACACTTCCTAAGAACGTTGATAAATCGAAAATCTTCTATTATGTAGAAGACTTTGCGGGAAATGTAGATTTTATATCTCTCAAAGATCTTGTAGGTGAAGAAAATAGTGGTCGTGTAAAAATTGCTATACTAAACAATAAAACCAAGGATGAGATTGATACAACTTATGTTTATCGCATTAAAAATAGCGAAGGTCAATATGTAACCGTTGATAAGTCAAAAGATATTAATTTCTTGAAATTTGGGCATTATGTTGCAGAAATTTTTAGCTATGACCGTACAGAGTTGAAATTTGTGAGTGCTCTATCGAAGGAATTTGATTTAACGAAAGAAAATAGTTTTCAAACTATTACCTTCTTGGCTAACAAAATGAAATATGCCCCAGTAACGGTTGGCTTTAATCAAGCTGTTCCTGGAACTACAACGATTACTTTAGTAGGTGAAGACGGTCAGAGTCAAGTCTTGCCAGCTGAAACATATGGTAAACATTCTTATGGTAAGAAAGTGGTTACTGGTGAATATAAAGTTCTTGTAAATCTATCAAACGGTTATGAATTACTTGATAATCTTCAACCATTTAAAGTTCTGTTTGGTAAAAATAATGTTTTGTCACTTTCAGTTGTTTCTAAGTTAGCTCTGATTGCAGCTTTAAATAAACAAATGGAAGTAGTTAAAACTCCGAGATATTATAATACAAAACAGAAGTTAAAAGAGATTTTTGATCAAAGTGTCAAAGATGCGCAACTAGCATTGGAAAGTAAACTTAACCAAGATAAAATTGACCAAATTGTTAAAGCTTTAGAGTCTGCTATGCAAACATTGGATGGTAAGGAATCTGATATCACATCATTGAAGAATGCCATTAAAGCATATGCTGAGACAGTTAAAAAAGGTAAATATATAAATTCTGATCAAGAACGCAAAGGTCGATATGATCGTGAATTTAAACTCTTGGCATTATTAATTACAAAAGATTTGATAACTCAAGATGAAATCGACCGTCTATTGACCGCTTTCTTACAAGCACAAGAACAGTTGAATGGCAAAGAAACAGATTTCATGAGCCTAAAAAATGTTATCGTGGATGAAGTGAAGTTCCAAGACAAAGATCCAAGATTTTTGACAGCTAGCAAAGAGGAGAAAGATTCATATAATCTTATTTTCAACAAAGCTAAGCTACTTTTGGAAAATGCAGAAGCTAGTCAAGAAGAAATTAATGAAGTAATCAATGCTCTAAAAGAGACGGCTGTAAAACTTAAGGCTAATAAAGTAGAGATTCCAACCAAACCAGTTGCACCAGTTAATCCGGTTAATCCAACTAAACCAGTTGTAACGATTAAGCCAGTTAATCCAACTAAACCAGTTGTAACGATTAAGCCAGTTAATCCAACTAAACCAGTTGTAACGATTAAGCCAGTTATTTCAACTAAACCAGTTGTAACGATTAAGCCAGTTAATCCAACTAAACCAGTTGTAACGATTAAGCCAGTTATTCCAGCTAAACCGGTTGTAACGATTAAACCAGTTAATCCAGCTAAAGCAGTTGCACCGATTAAGCCAGTTAATCCAGCTAAACCAGTTGTAACGATTAAGCCAGTTAGTCCGGCTAAACCAGTTGCATCGATTAAGCCAGTTATTGCAGCTAATCCAACTAAACCAGTTGTAATGATTAAGCCAGTTTCTCAAGTGAAACCAGTTAAATTAGTAAGTCACAATAGACAAGTCTCAACTATCAAGCCTTCAATTAGCAATGATAAAATTGAGAAAGCTACATCAATTGCAATACATCATTCCAATATAGAAGCTAAGCATGAGAATAAAACACTAGCTGGAAGTGGTCAACAAGTGTTTTTAGCTACAGTCAACAAAGAAGGACAACAATTACCAGCTACTGGTGAGAATAACATGATTTCTATTATTCTAAGTATTTCAGGAATTTCTCTCTTGTTGTCAGTTATTGGACTTGCAACTTTTTCAAAAAGTGATTAGAGAATACTATACATCTTTCTATAGTTTTTGATTTACAGTATGTTACAATTCTGATATAATAGTCTGCAGGAAAGAAAGTCTTATGGCGTTCTTCAAGCGAGCTTGGGATAGTGGGAGCCAAGTAGGGCAAGATAAAGAACTGGCGCTTTCTGTTGTATTTTCAAAAACAATGAAGTAATAAATTAGGGTGGAACCGCGTTTTTACGCCCCTAGGTCACTTGACTTAGGAGTAAAGACACGGTTTTTTTATATTTGAAATTAAATAAGTTGGGGTAAGTAACATGGATTTAACTTTTAAATTTAGAGATAATGATAATTCTATTAAGCTTGATATAGATAAGAATAGCGTTTTATTTGGTTTTAATGGAACAGGCAAAACTAGGGTATTAAAGCTTCTTCAAGATCTATCTAATAAAGAAAGAAATAAGAATAGACTTGTTGATTTGTTTGAACAATTTAATGTGGAAAACATCTACATAGAGGGGACATCGTTTTTAGAATTACTAAATGATAAACATAAACATGGAATAAGTATTTATAATGAATTTATAGAAAAAAATAGATCAGCATTTGTTGATTTTATAACTATTAGTGAAGAGATAGTTAAGAATAATGAAACAATTCCTTTTTTCCCAAGTAATAGATTTAGAATGCTTAATACAACAGTAGAGCATTTACTACAAAAAAAGTCAATTGGTGACGAAGGAAGGCAGTTGACACTATTTTTTAAAGAATCAGAAAGACTTATTTATGAGGTGAAAAAATCATTTGGAATAAGTAATTTTCATAGTGGAGAAAGTATTCCCCAGATTTTGCAAGTGGAAGATATCACTTCCTTTTTACACCGTCGTTTTGCAGATTTTAAATATGATAATAAGTGGTATAATCTTCGAAGAAATAGTTTACTCAGTGCATACAAAGCTATTTTATTTTCAAGATTGAATAGAACGGCGAAATATATTTCCCCAGATTTTGAGGAATTGGATAGGATAAAAGAACAAATTATCCAAGAGCTATTAGGAGCAAAAATATATATAGCAAATCAATATGTCAGTAAGATTACTAAGCAAATAGACAAGAACAATGAAAAAATTAAAGATATTGATGATAATAAATTAAGGACTATTTTATCTAATATAAAAAAAGTTAATAAAATTTTAAAAAAGTATACTAATATTTATTTAAAGTTTAAAGATAATGAACTATTAGCTAAGAAAGATGGTGATGAGCTAGATTTGTCCATGCTATCGTCTGGAGAGCGTCGTTTATTGACATTAATATTGAATGTTGTTTATAGTTCAGAAGATTTATTATTAGTGGATGAGCCAGAAATTTCTTTATCATTAAATTATCAGAGTAAAATTATGACAGACCTAGTTGAAATACTCGGGGAAAAAATTATAATCATAGCAACACATGCCCCGTTTGTTTTCAAAGCTTGTGAAAGAATGGAATTTGATTTAGTGGAGTTATAGAATGAATACTTTTGATATCAATAAAGCTGATTATTTTGATGGAGTAGAAAAATTAATTGGTCAAGATAAGTTGATAATTTATGCGGAAGATCCAGAATTTTATTCATGTTATATAACGCCAAAAACAACGGTATTTCCTGAAGGGATGTCCTGTGATCAAGTTAGGCAACGAGTAATTCACAATGGGAATATGAATGCTGTAGGAATTGTTGACGGAGATTTTAATGATTCGATTGAACATGATAATCTTTTTAAAATAAATTATTATTCTATTGAAAATATAGCTCTTTATCATCATAGAAGTATGAGTGAACTAAAAAATAAAATAGTTGACTTCTTAACAAGTAATCTTCAAAATAAACTACGTTTAGATATTTCATTTAATCACGAAGATTTTCACATAAAACATGGAAAAAAAATATCAAGAGAATTCAATGAATATGTAGATAGAAAGATTAAAGATGCTGAAAGTTATATTTTATTTATGGACTTAAAGGAAGTGGTACTCCGTTACGGAAAGAATAAGTGCAAGAAATGTTTTAAACAAAGCCTATCAAGTTATGTTCCTCAGTTTGAATCACTGTTTTCATCAGATGAATCAATAAGAATTTTAGAAAAATTATTAGCTTATAAAGCCATTGATTTACCAAGTCAACCAAATTTAATTTTTTAAATAATTAAAATCCCTATTTTTAAAATTAGAATTAAAGAAATCATATCAATTAAGGAGTATTCAATGTCTAAGAAACAAACCTTTCACTGCGTCAGTGACAGAGAACTCCTTACAGTCGGACTGCCTCATGCTCAGCACTAGGGTGCTTAGCTAGACGCAATACTAACTCGTCTTGTCTCGTATAATCCACGAGGCAGACTCGTGTCGCAAGTAATTTATAGAAAAAGGAGAAAACAATGTCTAAAAAATTGACTTTTCAGGAAATCATCCTCACTTTGCAACAATTTTGGAATGACCAGGGTTGTATGCTCATGCAGGCTTATGACAATGAAAAAGGTGCGGGAACCATGAGTCCTTACACTTTCCTTCGTGCCATCGGACCTGAGCCATGGAATGCGGCTTATGTAGAGCCATCACGTCGTCCTGCAGACGGTCGCTACGGGGAAAATCCTAACCGTCTTTACCAACACCACCAATTCCAAGTGGTCATGAAGCCTTCTCCATCAAATATTCAAGAACTTTACCTTGAGTCTTTGGAAAAATTGGGAATCAATCCTTTGGAACACGATATTCGTTTCGTTGAGGATAACTGGGAAAATCCATCAACTGGTTCAGCTGGTCTTGGTTGGGAAGTTTGGCTTGACGGTATGGAAATTACTCAGTTTACTTACTTCCAACAAGTAGGTGGATTGGCAACTGGCCCTGTGACTGCGGAAGTTACCTATGGTTTGGAGCGCTTGGCTTCTTATATTCAGGAAGTGGATTCTGTCTATGATATCGAATGGGCTGATGGTGTAAAATACGGAGAAATCTTTATCCAGCCTGAGTACGAACACTCAAAATATTCATTTGAAATTTCGGATCAAGAAATGTTGCTTGAAAACTTTGATAAGTTTGAAAAAGAAGCTGGTCGTGCTTTGGAAGAAGGATTGGTGCACCCTGCCTATGACTATGTTCTCAAATGTTCACATACCTTTAACCTACTTGATGCGCGTGGTGCCGTATCTGTAACAGAGCGCGCAGGCTATATCGCTCGTATCCGTAACTTGGCCCGTGTCGTAGCCAAAACTTTTGTCGCAGAACGCAAACGCCTAGGCTACCCACTTTTGGATGAAGCAACACGAGCTAAACTCTTAGCAGAAGACGCAGAATAGTGAGTAATATTGTGCTCTAAAATCGTTAGAGGCAAGTCGAAGACTTGCTAGAGGGATATGCACCGCCGTACTTTTATGTGGGGATTTTTGAAACCTTATACTCTTCGAAAATCAAATTCAAACCACGTCAGCTTAACCTTGCCGTACTCAAGTACAGCCTACGGCTAGCTTCCTAGTTTGCTCTTTGATTTTCATTGAGTATTAGGTTCAAAAATCAGTCAGCTAAATCCACTTTGATAAGACTGTTGGAAATCTTGATTAATTTAGTATTAGATTTCCATACAGACTCACAAAGTTAGTTAGCGACGTCCCCAGTACCTAAGGTGCATATCAAAAAAGATTGAAGAAAATGTAAAGGAAAAAACATGACAAAAAACTTATTAGTAGAACTCGGTCTTGAAGAATTACCAGCCTATGTTGTCACACCAAGTGAAAAACAACTAGGCGAAAAAATGGCAGCCTTCCTCAAGGAAAACCGCCTGTCTTTTGAAGCTGTTCAAACCTTCTCAACACCACGTCGTTTGGCTGTTCGTGTGACTGGTTTAGCAGACAAACAGTCTGATTTGACAGAAGATTTTAAGGGGCCAGCAAAGAAAATTGCCTTGGATAGTGATGGAAACTTCACCAAAGCAGCTCAAGGATTTGTCCGTGGAAAAGGATTGACTGTTGAAGATATCGAATTCCGTGAAATCAAGGGTGAAGAATACGTCTATGTCACTAAGGAAGAAGTTGGTCAAGCAGTTGAAGCCATTGTTCCAGGTGTTGTGGATGTATTGAAGTCACTGACTTTCCCTGTCAGCATGCACTGGGCTGGAAATAGTTTTGAATACATCCGCCCTGTTCACACTTTAACTGTTCTTTTAGATGAAGAAGAGTTTGATTTGGATTTCCTTGATATCAAGGGAGGTCGTGTCAGCCGTGGTCATCGTTTCTTGGGGAAAGAAACCAAAATTCAGTCAGCATTGAGCTATGAAGAAGACCTTCGTCGTCAGTTTGTAATCGCAGATCCACGTGAACGTGAGCAAATGATTGTTGACCAAATCAAGGAAATTGAGGCAAAACATGGTGTAAGTATCGAAATTGATGCTGATTTGCTTAATGAAGTCTTGAACTTGGTTGAATACCCAACTGCCTTTATGGGAAGTTTTGATGCCAAATACCTTGAAGTTCCAGAAGAAGTTTTGGTGACTTCAATGAAAGAACACCAACGTTACTTTGTTGTTCGTGATCAAGACGGTAAACTCTTGCCAAACTTCATTTCTGTTCGTAACGGAAACGCAGAGTGTTTGGAAAATGTCATTAAAGGAAATGAAAAAGTCTTAGTAGCTCGCTTAGAAGACGGTGAATTCTTCTGGCGTGAAGACCAAAAATTGGTTATTTCAGACCTTGTTGAAAAATTAAACAATGTAACCTTCCATGAGAAGATTGGTTCTCTTCGTGAACACATGATTCGTACTGGTCAGATTGCCATTCTCTTGGCAGAAAAAGCTGGTTTGTCAGTGGATGAAACAGTTGACCTTGCTCGTGCAGCAGCCATTTACAAGTTTGACTTGTTGACAGGTATGGTTGGTGAATTTGACGAGCTCCAAGGAATTATGGGTGAGAAATATGCCCTTCTTGCTGGGGAAACTCCAGCGGTGGCAGTTGCTATTCGTGAACACTACATGCCTACATCAGCCGAAGGAGAACTTCCAGAGAGCAAGGTTGGAGCCATTCTAGCTATTGCAGACAAATTGGATACGATTTTGAGTTTCTTCTCAGTAGGCTTGATTCCATCAGGTTCTAATGACCCTTATGCCCTTCGTCGTGCGACCCAAGGTGTGGTTCGTATCTTGGATGCCTTTGGTTGGCACATTGCTATGGATGAGCTGATTGATAGCCTTTATGCTTTGAAATTTGACAGCTTGACTTATGAAAATAAAGCGGAGGTCATGGACTTTATCAAGGCTCGTGTCGATAAGATGATGGGCTCTACTCCAAAAGACGTTAAAGAAGCGATCCTTGCAAGTTCGAACTTTGTTGTGGCGGATATGTTGGAAGCGGCAAGCGCTCTCGTAGAAGCAAGCAAGGAAGAAGACTTCAAACCATCTGTTGAATCACTTTCTCGTGCCTTTAATTTGGCTGAGAAGGCAAAAGGAGTTGCTACAGTTGATTCAGCTATCTTTGAGAATGAAGAAGAGAAAACCTTGGCAGAAGCAGTAGAATCACTCGTTTTGTCAGGGACTGCCAGTCAGCAATTGAAACAGCTCTTTGCGCTTAGTCCAGTTATTGATGCCTTCTTTGAAAATACTATGGTTATGGCCGAAGATCAGGCTGTCCGTCAAAATCGTTTGGCTATCTTGTCTCATTTAACTCAAAAAGCAGCTAAACTTGCACGTTTTAACCAAATCAATACCAAATAAAATCTGTTAAACGGAGTTTATCTTATCATAAAGGAGAAGAAATGGATCCGAAAAAAATTGCTCGTATCAACGAGCTCGCTAAAAAGAAAAAAACAGAAGGCTTGACACCAGAAGAAAAAGTGGAACAAGCTAAACTACGTGAGGAGTACATCGAAGGTTATCGTCGCTCTGTTCGTCACCACATTGAGGGAATCAAAATTGTGGACGAAGAAGGAAACGATGTTACACCAGAAAAACTACGCCAAGTTCAACGTGAAAAAGGATTACATGGTCGTAGTCTCGATGATCCAAATTCATAATAAGTATTCTTTCTTTTAACAAAGATAGATGAAATAATAACTAAAAAACTAGCAGACAAAAACTGCTAGTCTTTTTTTTGCTAAAAAAGGAACCAAGATGGTTCCTAAAATGATTAGTTACTTGCTCCAGATGTAGCGTCAGCGCCACTACCGTGACCTCCAGCATCACCTGCATCAGAAGCTCCAGATGTGGCATCTGCTCCGCCATGTCCTCCAGCAGGAGCTGCAGCATTTCCACCAACTAGACGTTGACCAGTTGTATTGAGGTACCAGTCAAGCCATGGTTGGAAATTAAAGATAATCTCATTAATTCCAGCATATGAACCATCTGGATAGTACATTGCTTGGTAATTATGGGTATTAATAACACCTTCAGGTGTTCCTGGCACAATTGTACGGACATATTCTTGATCTCCGTTACGCAATACACCGACAACCCATTCAACGTTTTTCATTCTAGAATCTGGCAATGTACCGTGTACTGTTCCTAATCTATTTCCTGATTGAGCACGGACACGTTTACCAAACATTGTATCTGGGTCTTGGTGTGCGTTATTAAAGTACAAGAATTGATTGTTATCATCTGCAAATGTCAATTCAAATGGCATTGCCTTCAAGAACATATCAATTTGGTTAACTGTCAAGATACCGTGGTCTAATTTAACGTAAGTATCTCCAGAAACAGCTCCAACAAGTTCAGCAGCTTTTTCTACCCATTCAGGATCATCTGGATCAACACCTTGGATGGTAGTTGCAATTGAATTTGTACAATATAAATCTTCTGGCTCAATTGGTTTTGGTTTTTTCAATTTTGAAACGACTCCCACATATTTTACAAAGTTGTCCAAGCATGTTTCAAGGAAATTAACAGTTCCTTCATTTGTGATATTTCCATTAACATCAAAAGCTTCTTTAGCTTTACCAAGAAGGAATTCATTTCCTGGAAGTGTGTAGGCATTGACACCTGGAGCGTCAAGAATCTTGCGAAGGTGAACTTGGGCACGAGAAGTACCTTGGTCGTAGTAAGAAGCTCCCACAATCATGACTGGTTTGTTTTCAAATGGATGAACTTCGTATGAAAGCCATTCAAGAACAGATTTAAGAGAAGCTGAGATTGTGTGGTTGTGCTCAGGAGTAGCAATGATGACACCATCAGCACGCGTAATTCGGTTATACAAGAGACGCAATTGGAAACTTTCATCCCATTTTTCGTCTTGGTTAAACATTGGAACTTCGTCAATTTCGAGAACTTCTAATTCAAATTTGAGTTTGAAGTGACGACGGATGAATTCCAAGAGTTTACGGTTATATGATTGATCGTAGTTTGATCCTACAAGTCCAACAAATTTCATTCTTTTTGGTCTCCTATCTTACAAATTTTCCCAGTCAAAGTCTTCAGCATCTTTGCGAAGTAATTCTTGTGCATTGCGCAATTTTTCTGTGATTTTTACAAAGATACGGTAGTCATCAAAAGTAGCATCCAGTTTTTTGATCACATCAAGATCTACTAGGTCTCCACTTGGGTTGAAGGCTTGAAGAGAATGTGAAAGCAAGAATTCATCTGGAAGGACACTTGCTTTAATTTCTGGGGCATTCAAGATTTGGCGAAGTTGTAATTGGGCACGTGATGAACCAAGCGTACCGTAAGAAGCACCTGTAATCATGATTGGTTTGTTCAAAAGTGGGTAAATACCGTATGACAACCAAGCTAGAGCGCTCATCAAAACTGCAGGAATAGAGTGGTCATACTCAGGAGTACCGATAATAACGCCATCTGCCTCTTCAATTTTAGCAGCAATTTCTAAAATTTCAACAGGTACTTGCTTGTCAGCTGGTTTGTTGAAGACAGGGATATCCTTGATTTCAACAAGTTCAATTTCAGCTTTTTCAGCAAAGTGTTTTTGCATGTATTGAAGCAATTGACGGTTTGTAGAACGTTTTGAATTTGTTCCAACAATAGCAATAAGTTTTAACATGAGATTTCCTTTCTCTTTTTACATAATACGATTTTAGAACTCCATTGAAATATCTATTTCTATAGAGTAGGAATTCCTGAAGAACAGCTTAGGTGACCTTCTTTATCGATGAGGATAGCTTCTATTCCCTCCAAACTTTCGACTTGCCAGAGGATAGAAGCAGGTCTTTCTCCAAAGAGTCGAGTTGTCCAGATTTCACCATCGACTGATTTATCAGAGATGATTGTCAGACTAGCAAGTTCTGTTTCAACAGGATATCCTGTTTGACTGTCAAAAATATGATGGTAATCTTTTCCATCGACAGTCAGGTGACGTTCATAAATGCCTGAAGTCACGACAGATTTATTGACAACAGGGATGGTCATTAAGTGATTTCCCCTCGGATTGGCTGGGTCTTGAATCCCGATTTGCCAAGGCTGATTTCCTCTTGCCTGATTTTTTCCAATAGTCAGGATATTCCCTCCCAGATTGATCAAGGCAGAT